>NZ_JBLZQD010000004.1:369646-393444 GCF_049199305.1 Stenotrophomonas sp. PD6
AATCGCAGGCACAGGACGGGGACATGGAGGCGCGGGGCCCCCCCCGGCCCGCGGGGGCGGCCGCTGCGGTGGGGTAGTAGTCCACGTTGGCCGGCTTCGGTGCCGGCGCCGGGCACACCGGGCGGCAGTAGATGCCGGTGCTGCGCACGGCGGTGAAGAACACCCCGTCGAAGCGCGCATCGCGGGCCAGGCGGGCACGTTCGCAGGCGGCGTGGTCAAGGGGCAGGGCGGTGTCCATGGGGGCCAGTCTATGCGCCGGACGGGCGCCTGGCTCGCCGTTTTCGGACATCAATGCAGCGCGGGGGCCGCCCGGTTCAGGGCCGGTTCCCGCACATCGGTCCAGTCACACTAGACTGTGTCTTCACGTGTCGCATTGCGCACGCTCTGGTCGGAACCTTAGGACTCCATGTTGCTCAAGTCGTGCTGGTTGTCGTTGTTGTGCCTGGGGCTGGCCGCGTGCGGCGCACTGGAGAATCCCGGTAATGTCACCGCCGCCGACAAGGCGGTGCGGGCGCAGGCCGTCGACGGCAACAACATGGTGTCGATCAACGCCGCCGACGCGCCGCCCCCGGCGCCACCGCCGCCGCGACGCGGCGAGCAGGGCTGGCCGGCAATGGCGCTGGAGAACGGCAAGGCCTGGATCAGCTGCGACACCGACTACGCCGCGGAAGGCGGTGATGGCGCCGCGCTGGAGGCGCTGGACCGCGCCACCCTCGACGCCGCCCTGGCCCCGTGCGCCGAACGCGGCCTGCTGCGCGTGCGCTACGTGGGCAAGATCAACCCCGGCTTCTCCGAACTGGTCGCGCGGGTGGCGCTGGTCGCCGACGCGCAGCGCATCTCGCGCCGCATCCTGGACCTGGATTCCAGCGGCGGGCAGGTCGAGGCGGCGATCGTGGCCGGCGACCGCATCGGCGAGTCGAACTGGACCATCTGGGTGCGCGAAGGCTCGGTCTGCCACAGCGCCTGCGTGTTCGTGCTGGCCGCCGGCGACAACCGGCTGGTGTCGGGCAAGGTCGGCATCCACCGCATGATGCGGATCAGTTCCAAGGCGACCTCGCGCGCCGAACTCAACCGCGAACTCCACGAGGTGTACGACAACGTCAAGGACTACCTGCAGCGCAACGGCGTGGCCGTCGGCGTGGCCGACCTGATGATGACCGTGCCCAACCGCAGCCTGCGCCTGCTGACCAGCGACGAGCTGCGCCAGTTCGGCCTGGATGGCACCAACGCGGTCCAGGACGACTTGGAGCGGATCAAGCAGATGCGCAAGTGCGGCGACGACTTCGTGCGGCGCAAGGATGCCTTCCTGATCGCGTTCGACCAGGAGTGCAAGCGCGACGGCAGCGAGCTGGAGGCCGTGACCCGCTGCGGTCAGACGCTCAAGCAGCGCTTCGGCTTCCCGGATGCCACCTGTCCCGACGAGAGCCCGCTGTCGGAGATCGATGTCTCCACGCTGTTGCCGCCGCCGGTGACCGCGCCGCGCGATGGCGTGGCCGAGCGCACCGCCAGCGATGCCGACCAGCCGACGCCGGAGGCGGCCGAACGCAACTGACGGTCCGCTCACGAGCTTCCCGTAGACTGGAGCGCACTCCACTTCAGCCCACGGTGTCCCGATGCGCGTTCCGCTGCTGCTGTCGCTCCTGCTTCCCGCCGTCGCCCTCGCACAGACCCCGCCGCCGGCCACGCCTGCGCCCGCACCCGCGCGGCCGGCACCCACGGCCGCGCCGGCACGTCCCGCGCTGAGTCCCGCAGAGCAGGCGCAGTTGCAGAAGCAGAACGCGGAAATGGCGGCTGCCGGCCTGCAGGTGGCCCAACTGGTGGACACCAATCGCGCCGCCGAGGCCTGGAAAGGCGCGTCCGCGGTGGCCCGCAAGTCGGTGACCGAGCAGGCCTTCGTCAGCCAGCTGGGCAACGACCGCAAGCGCCTGGGCGCGCTCACCTCGCGTGGCCAGCCGGTGGTGACCCGGGTCAAGTACGGCCCCGGCGCCACGGTGCCGGAAGGCCTCTACATCAACGTCAGTTTCCCCACCCGTTTCGCCAACAGCGCCCAGCCGGTGCGTGAACTGGTCTCGTTCCGTCTCGACGAGGATCGCGTCTGGCGCCTGGCCGGCTACAGCGTGCGTGCGGCCACCCCCTGATCTGCCAAGGAGCGTTGCATGGGTATCGAAATGCAGATGCTGGCCTGGGCGATCGTGCTGGGCCTGGCCCAGGTGCTGATCACCGCCGGCGCCATCACCCGCGAACGCGGCCTCACCTGGAACGCCTCCGCCCGCGACGGCGCCGTGCCACCGCCGGGACCCGTGGCGGGGCGCCTGCAGCGTGCGCAGGCCAACTTCCTGGAGACGTTCCCGTTCTTCGCCGCGGCGGTGCTGGCCGTGGTGCTGACGCAGCGCCAGGACAGCACCACGGCGCTGGCCGTGCAGCTGTATTTCTGGGCACGGCTGGTCTACGTGCCGCTGTATGCCGCCGGCGTTCCGTATATCCGCAGCCTGGTCTGGGTGGTGTCGATGGTGGGCATCGTGCTGCTGCTGTGGACGTTGCTGCACGGCGTGGCGTGAACCGCCGCCGACACGGCTGATCCAGATCAAGAACGCGCGCGCCTGGCGGGGGTAAGCTCGTCCGTGGACAAGCAACCGCAGGAACGGATCATGCCGGACGGGCGCACGACGGACGACGACGCGCAGTGCTGCAGCGCGACAGCGGTGGATGTAGTGGTGGTCGGGGCGGGGCCGGCAGGCCTGTGTTTCGCCCGCGCCCTGGCCGGCAGCGGCCTCAGCGTGACCCTGATCGAGCAGCAGCCGCGCGCTGCGCTGGCCGAGGCCGCCTTCGACGGGCGCGAAATCGCACTCACCCACGCGTCCCGCCAGATCCTGGAGACGCTGGGGGTGTGGGACCGGCTCGATCCTGCCGAGATCGCCGCGCTGCGCGACGCCAAGGTGATGGACGGGCATTCGCCGTTCGCGCTCACCTTTGCCGCCGCTGCGGCAACGGGCGAAGACCTGGGCTGGCTGGTGCCCAATCACCTCATTCGTCGCGCGGCGTGGGACAGCGTGCAGGGCCAGCAGGGCCTGCAGGTGCTGGACCAGGCCAGCGTGCGCGGCATCCTGCCCGGGGGCCCGCACAGCGAGGTGATCCTGGCCGACGGGCGGCGCTTCCACGCGCGCCTGGTGGTGGCGGCCGACAGCCGGTTCTCCTCGACCCGGCGCATGCTCGGCATCGGCGCGCGCATGCGCGACTTCGGCAAGTCGATGCTGGTGTGCCGCATGCAGATCGAGGTGCCGCACCGGCACACGGCATGGGAGTGGTTCGGGTACGGCCGCACGATGGCGCTGCTGCCGCTCAACGGCGACCAGGCCTCGGCGGTGATCACGCTGCCCCCGCGCCACATCGAGGCGTTGCTGGCGCAGGACGAGGCGGCGTTTGGCCGCAGCATCAGCACCTTCTTCGACCACCGCTTGGGCGCGATGACGCCGGCCGCGCGTCCCATCGCCTACCCGCTGGTGGGGGTGTATGCCAACGCCTTCGTGGGCGAACGCTGCGCGCTGATCGGCGATGCCGCCGTGGGCATGCATCCGGTGACCGCGCATGGGTTCAACCTGGGCCTGCAGAGCCAGGACCGGCTGGCGGCGGTGCTGCGCCGGGCGGCGGAGCGGGGCACCGACATCGCGGCGCCCGCGGGCCTGGCCGCTTACGAGCGCGGCCACCGGCTGGCCTCGCGGCCGCTGTATGAGGCGACCAATGCGATCGCCACGCTCTACACCGACGACCGCCTGCCGGCGCGCATGCTGCGCCGGGCCGGGCTGCGGCTGGCCCATCGGGTGGCGCCGTTCCGGCAGTTGATTGCGGCGCATTTGACGCAATCATCGGGGTAGGTCACGACCGTTGGTCGTGACACCCGCCATCACGGGGCCTCGGAATCGGCCAGGATGTTGATCACCGTGTCGCCGAACTGAACCTGCTGGCCCGCGCGGATCTTGCAGGCCTTGCGCGTTTCCACCTCGCCGTCGACCAGGACCTGGCGGTCGCCGATCACGGTCTTGGCTTCGCCGCCGCTGGTGACGAGGTCGGCCAGCTTGAGCAGCTGCTTGAGCTCGACGTAGTCGCGGTCCAGTTCAAATTCGAGGGTCTGCATGGAACGGGTATCCTGTGAAGGGGCGCCGACGGGCGGCCGGGCCGGATGAGGGCGCGTATTGTGCGCCAGCGCGGCATTCATGCGGGAATCTGTACACGTTGTTCAGGAACGATGCGGTATCATCGCGCCCTGAGCGAGTGAATTCTCCTCCAGACCGAGCAGCGCCAGGGCACGCGATAAGAAAGGGCGCCCAAAGCGCGGACCATCCCTTTTTTTATCGCACTGCCCATGTGAATGGCAGTGCTTCGGAGTTCCCCATGTCCCAAGAATCCCCCACGCCGCTGCTGTTCGCAGACCTCGGCCTGTCCGACGCTGTGATGAAGGCCGTTGCCGCCGTCGGCTATGAAACCCCGTCGCCGATCCAGGCCGCCACCATTCCGGCCATGCTGGAAGGTCGCGACGTGCTGGGCCAGGCCCAGACCGGTACCGGCAAGACCGCCGCCTTCGCGCTGCCGGTCCTGTCCAACCTCGATTTCAACCAGACCAAGCCGCAGGTGCTGGTGCTGGCGCCGACCCGCGAACTGGCCATCCAGGTCGCCGAGGCCTTCCAGACCTACTCCTCGGGCATTCCGGGCTTCCGCGTGCTGCCCGTCTACGGCGGCCAGCCCTACGGCCAGCAGCTGCAGGCCCTGCGCCGTGGCGTCCACGTGATCGTGGGTACGCCGGGCCGCGTGATCGACCACCTGGAGCGCGGCACGCTGGACCTGTCCGAGCTGAAGACGCTGGTGCTCGACGAAGCCGACGAAATGCTGCGCATGGGCTTCATCGACGACGTCGAGGCCGTGCTCAAGAAGCTGCCGGAAACCCGCCAGGTGGCGCTGTTCTCGGCCACCATGCCGTCGCAGATCCGCCGCATCGCGCAGACCTACCTGCAGAACCCGGCCGAAGTCACCATCGTCAGCAAGACCACCACGTCGGCCAACATCCGCCAGCGTTACTGGTGGGTGAGCGGCATGCACAAGCTCGATGCGCTGACCCGCATCCTGGAAGTGGAGCCGTTCGACGCGATGATCATCTTCTCGCGCACCAAGGCGGCCACCGAAGAACTGGCCGAGAAGCTGCAGGCCCGCGGCCTGGCCGCTGCCGCCATCAACGGCGACATGCAGCAGGCGCAGCGCGAGCGCACCATCGGCATGCTGAAGGAAGGCAAGCTGGACATCCTGGTGGCCACCGACGTGGCCGCGCGCGGCCTGGACGTGGAACGCATCAGCCACGTGCTGAACTACGACATCCCGTACGACACCGAAAGCTACGTGCACCGCATCGGCCGTACCGGCCGTGCCGGCCGCACCGGCGACGCGATCCTGTTCGCCACCCCGCGCGAGAAGGGCATGCTGCGTGCGATCGAGCGCGCCACCCGCCAGCCGATCGAAGAGATGCAGCTGCCGAGCGTGGACGCGGTCAACGACACCCGCATCACCAAGTTCATGAGCCGCATCAGCGATGCGCTGGACGCCGGCGGCACCGAATTCTACCGCGACCTGCTGCAGAAGCTGGAAGGCGAGAAGAACGTGCCGGCGATCGATATCGCCGCCGCGCTGGCCAAGCTGCTGCAGGGCGATTCGCCGTTCCTGCTGACCCCGCCGGTGCGCGGCGCACGTGAAGAGCGTGCCCCGCATCAGCGCAACGAGCGTGGCAATGACCGTGGCGAACGCCCGGCCCGTTTCGAGCCGCGTTTCGAGCGTGGCCCGCGTCGTGAAGACGACCGCGGCCCGCGTCCGCCGCGTCCGGAATCCGATTTCGGCAACAGCGACGGTGGCGAGCGCGCCCCGCGCCGTGACATCGCCCCGCGCGGTGCCCCGGAGCAGGGCATGGAAACCTTCCGCATCGAAGTGGGCCACGTGCACGGCGTGAAGCCGGGCAACATCGTCGGCGCGATCGCCAATGAAGCCGGGCTGGAGAGCCGCTTCATCGGCCGCATCGACATCCACGACGATTTCTCCGTGCTGGACCTGCCGGCCGAAATGCCGAGCGACCTGCTCACCCACCTGAAGAAGGTGTGGGTGTCGGGCCAGCAGCTTCAGATGCGCAAGGTGGAGCCGGGTGAAGACCTGACCCCGTCGGCTCGTCCGCCGTTCAAGCCGAAGTTCGGCCGTGGCGGCAAGCCGGGTGGCCCGGGTGCGCCGGGTGGCCATCGCGGCGGCCCGGGCGGCAACGACCGCCCGCCGCGTCGCGACGGCTTCAAGCCGCGCGGTCCGCGCAGCTGAGCCGCTGCCGGCCCACGGCCGGCATGACATCGCGGTGCGTACTGACAACGCCAGCCTTCGGGCTGGCGTTGTCGTTTTCACACGGTGGAGGCCAGTCACGCCGGTTTCGCGCCATCTCAACAGGTCTGGTCCTAGCCTGAGGCAGAGGAGACACCGCACCCCACGATGGCACCGGAGGCGAGGCGATGCTGGGAGGCAGCAGGGACGTTGGCAGTAGCGCCGTACCGTATGTGACGCGGGGCTTGACCCTGCGGTTCGTTCTGCTTACGGGGATGGCCATCGGACTGGTCGGGCTGTCGGCCCTGATCCAGGAGCTGCAGGGCGCGTCCACGGCGTGGATCGTGGGGCAGAGCCACTGGTCACGCAGCCAGCAGCACGCCAGCTTCGCCCTGGAGCGCTACATCGCGTCCGGCAACCCGGCGGCGCTGGCCGAAGCGCGCGAGGCGCTGGAGGTGCCGCTGGGCGACCGCGATGCGCGCATCGCGCTGGAGCAGGACGAACTGGACCTGGCGCGCGCCCGGCGCGGCTTCGCACAGGGCGGCAACGCGCCGGGCGACATCAACCGGCTGATCGTGTCCTTCCGTTACCTGGGCCATGTGGGCTACTTCCGCGACGCGGTCCGTCTGTGGCGGCAGACCGACCGGGGCCTCAGCCAGCTGGTCCAGCTGGCCGATGCGGCCGAGGCGATGCATGCGTCCGCCCGACCGTCCCCGGCCATGCGCGAGGCGCTGCTGGTGCAGCTGCAGGCGCTGGACCGCAGCCTGCAGGCGCAGGCCAAGGCATTCTCGCTGGCGCTGCTCAACACCGCCTCTATCGTGCGCATGGCAACGCTCATCGTCGGCGGGTTGTCGGTACTGCTCATCACCCTGATGGCGGTGCTGCTGGCGCGGCGCGTACGCAACGATCTGATCGACAAGGAGAGCCGCTTCAGGGCCGCGTTCTACCAGGCCACCGTGGGCATGCTCAAACTGGACACGGGCGGTGGCATCGTCGAAGCCAATCAGGCCATGGCCGACATTCTCGGGTACCGCCGCGACGTGCTGCTCGGCATGCGCCTTCCGGACCTGTTGCAGGAGGGCGAGCTGGTACTGGACGAGGCCGGCGACATCGACTGGACCCGGCAGCTGCGTCCGGGCGAACTGCGCTTCCTGCGCGCCGACGGCGGCCTGCTGTGGGGGCGCTGGAGTGGCACGCTGGTGCGCAGTCCGGGGCGCGCGCCACGGGTGTTCGCCATCATCGAGGATGTCTCGCAGAACCACGCGCTCGCGCGCGAGGTGGAACGCCATGCCAGCCACGACCCTTTGACCGGGCTGATCAACCGCCGCGAGATCGAACGCCTGCTCGAACTGGCGCTGCTGGATGTGCGCAGCCACGGCGGTACCCACAGCCTGTGCTACCTGGACCTGGACTACTTCAAGCTGGTCAACGACGGCCTCGGCCACGCCGCTGGCGACCAGCTGCTGCGCGGCTTTGCCGACTACCTGGTGGGGGCGGTACGCGAGGGCGACTGGGTCGGGCGGATGGGCGGCGACGAGTTCGTGCTGTTCCTTGCCGGCGCGCGCCAGGAGGAGGCCAAGCAGGTGCTGCAACGGATCGTGCGCACGCTGGGGCAGGCCGGATTCCAGCGCGACGATGGCCTGCCCAGGGTGAGCTGCAGCATCGGCGTGGTGGAGATCACCGCCGAGGTGACGGATGTGAACTGGCTGATGAGCGCGGCCGACAGTGCCTGTTACGCGGCCAAGCAGGCCGGACGCAACCGCGTGCATTGCTTCAATGAGAACCGCATGGCATTGGAAGAGCGGTTGCTCGAAGCCGAGCGGCTGGCGCAGGTGTCCAGCGCCATCGCCGAGAACCGGATGCTGCTGTACGCGCAGCGGATCGAATGGGTCGGCGATCCCGCTTTCCTGCACTACGAAGTGCTGGTGCGCATGCGCGACCGTGAAGGCCAGCTGCAGGCGCCCGGGGAATTCATGCCGGCCGTGGAGCGCTACGGCATGGGCATGGCCCTGGACCGGCACGTGCTCGGATTGCTGTTCCGCCACCTGCAGGTGTGTCCGGCGCATCTGCAGCGGCTCGGGCTGTGCAACGTCAACGTGTCGGCGCAATCGATTGCCGAGCCCAGTTTCCTGGCCTACGTATGCGACCTGCTGGAGCGCAACCGCGGGCTGGCGCGCAAGCTGTGCTTCGAAATCACCGAAACCGCGGCGATCAGCAACCTGGACCAGGCGCGCAGCTTCGTCGAAGGGGTGAAGGCGCGGGGGTGCAGGGTGGCATTGGACGATTTCGGCGCCGGGTTGTCGGCCTTCGGCTACCTGCGCCAGCTGCCCGCCGACATGCTGAAGATCGATGGCGTATTTGTCCGCGACATGGACATCGACCCGGTCAGCCGCGCCACGGTACGGGCCATCACCGAGATCGGCCGCGAGCTGCACATGACGGTGATTGGCGAGTGGGTGGAATCCAGGGAGGTCGCCGGGCAGTTGCAGGCGATGGGGGTGGATGGACTGCAGGGCTATGCGATCGAGCGACCCATGGCGCTGGAGAAGATGACGCAGCCGGCGTTGTGGCGGGACGCCTCGTCGCATGGGCGTTGAGCCCGGGCACAGGCCGTGGGCCGGCAATGCTGCGATAATCACGGGCAGGGGACGGCGCGCGGCATGCGTGCCGGCGCACGACAACAGGGTGGTGGTGTGAGGCGCAGGCACGGCGGGTCAGGCGGGACGGTGGCGGCTGCACGCTGGCTGGCGTGGCTGTTGTGCCTGCTGTTGCCGGCCACGGCACTTGCCGGCACGGCGCAGCCGGGGCGCGACGTGCTGCTGCTCGGTGCGGCGACGGACGAACAGACCCCGCAGCGTGCCTGTATGCCCGACGTGCTGGCCCGTCACCAGCAGGTGCTGGCCGTCGCGGCCCCGGCCGAGGGCTGGTCGGGTGCACCGCAGGCGGTGGACGTGTTCGGTGTGCTGACCGGCGAGGTCCGGATCAGCCACGGCGACCGCGAGATCTGCGGCAACATGCACGACGCGCGCACCCGCGACTCGCGCTTCCGGGCGGGGGTCGGCATGGTGGTGGTGCCCGAGGCCGGCGAGCGCGAGCCCATCGTGGTGTCGTGGACGACGCCCCTCAAGCCCGGCTGGATTCCCACGGTGCGACTCGGCGCGCCCAGCCCGGTGCAGCAGAACGACACCGCACGGCTGCTGGTGCGCGCCGCCTGCATTGCCGTGGTGATTGCGCTGGGCCTGTCGGCCCTGATGGGGTACGTCACCGCCAAGGACCGCTCCTTCCTCATCTATGTCGCGGTCTGCCTGGTGTTCGTCTTGTGGCAGGCGGTGCTCGGCGGCCTGAGCGGGTATCCGGAGCCGTGGCTGCCGGTGCATGACCGCGCGGCGTGGTGGCTGGTGGCGCTCAGCGCGTTCGCGCAGGCGGTGCTGCTGCCGGTGCTGTGGCGGCTCAACGGCGGCGATCGGCTCTGGCCGGGCTCGCGCGCCGGCCAGCAGGCCGTGCTGTGGGGTCTGGTGGCGGCGGGGCTGTGCGTGCCCTGGATGGGCTTGGCCGCACTGGCGTGGACGGCGTCGGCGCTGGAGCACGTGCATGTGTTTGGCTGCGTGGTCTGCCTCGGCGTGGGCCTGTGGGCCCTGTGGCGCCGCGACGGCTACGCGCTGGCCGGACTGCTGGCGCTGGCCCCGTGGTGGATCATGATCATCGCCGACGCGCTGGAGGTGCGCTGGCTGACCGCCTACCGGATCGAGGCGCTGCAGCTGTCGGCGACCTGGTTCCTGATGATGTCGGCCTATGCCCTGAACCTGCGCCTGGGCCGGCTGCGCCAGCAGCGCGACGAAATGCGCCAGCTGGCCGACACCGACGGGCTGACCGGGCTGCCGAACCGCCGTGCCGGGCTGCGCCTGCTGGCGCGTCACATGGAGCGCGCCACGCTCGAACACCAGCCCCTGGCGATCGGCTTCCTGGACATCGACCTGTTCAAGGACATCAACGACCAGTTCGGCCACGAGGTGGGCGACCAGGTGCTGGTAGCGGTGGCGCGTGGGCTGCGCGGATCGGTGCGCAGCCAGGACGACGTGATCCGGATGGGCGGGGAGGAGTTCCTGGTGCTGCTGCCCGGCGCCGGCCACGCCGCCGCGCTGGCCCGGCTGGAAAACGTGCGCCAGCAGGTGGCGTCGGTGAGCGCGGTGCTGGGCATTGCCGGGCTGGCGGTGACGGCCAGCATCGGTGCGGCGGTGCTGCGGCCGGGCCGGGACGACCTGGCGGGCCTGCTGCGGCGCGCCGACCACGCGATGTACCGGGCCAAGCGTGCCGGGCGCAACCAGGTGTGCGACGCGGAGCAGCCGGCGCCGGCGGACGATCCCGTGGTGGTATGACGCCGCGCCGCCGCGGGTTTTGCCGGATAATGGCGGGATGACAACCCGACTCAACAAGTACATCGCCGAAACCGGCTTCTGTTCCCGCCGCGAGGCCGATCGCCTGATCGGCGAACGCCGTGTCACCGTCAACGGCCAGGCCGCCGGCACCGGCGCGGTGGTCGGCGAGGACGACACGGTGCTGGTCGACGGCCAGCCGCTGCGCGCCCGCGAGGCCAAGAAGATCGGCGGCCGCCGCCACGTCTATATCGCGCTGAACAAGCCGGTGGGCATCACCTGCACGACGGAGACGGCGGTGAAGGGCAACATCGTGGACTTCGTGGGCCACGAGCAGCGCATTTTCCCGGTCGGCCGGCTGGACAAGGATTCGGAAGGGCTGATCCTGATGACCAGCAACGGCAACATCGTGAACCAGATCCTGCGCGCGGAAAACGGCCACCAGAAGGAGTACCTGGTGGCGGTCAACAAGCCGGTCACCGACGAGTTCCTGCGCGGCATGCAGCGCGGCGTGCATATCCACAATGAAACCACGCTGCCCTGCCGCGCGTCGCGCATCGCGAAGTTCGGCTTCCGCATCATTCTGCAGCAGGGCCTGAACCGGCAGATCCGCCTGATGGCCGCGGCCTTCGGCTACCGGGTCACGCAGCTGCGCCGGGTACGCATCGACAACATCAAGATCGGCGCGCTCAAGCCGGGCCAGTGGCGCAACCTGACCGACGCGGAGTTGCAGGGGCTGCTGCCCAAGCAGCTGGACTGGTAAGTCCTGCACGGGCCGGTAACCATTGACCGGGTGGCTCGGGCTAGACTGCGGTCAGATCCCGGATTGCCGCTGCTCCATGATCAAACCCGAAAAGCCCGCAGATGAAGCCGTGCGCCTGGCGGCGCTGTACCGCTACCGCATTCTTGATTCGGAGAAAGAAAAGTCCTTCGAGGACCTGGTCACCATCGCCAGGGCGGTGTGCGGGACATCGATGGCAGCCGTGACGCTGATCGATGCGGAACGGCAGTGGTTCAAGTCGATCCAGGGCACCGACGCACAGGAGCTGCCGCGTTCGGAGTCGATGTGCGGGCATGCGATCCTGCAGCCGGCACAGGTGATGGTCATCGAGGACGCGCGGACCGATCTGCGCTTCCACGACAATCCGATCGTGACCGGCGATCCCAAGGTGCGCTTCTACGCGGGCGCGCCGCTGATCAGCAACGACGGCCTGCCGCTGGGGACGCTGTGCGTATTCGATCCGCAGCCGCACCAGCTGGACGCGCAGCAGACCGAGGCGCTGGCGGCGCTGTCGCGGCAGGTGATGCTGGTGATGGAACTGCGCCGCTTCGCGCTCGACATCCAGACCCACATGGTGGAGCGCGACGATTACGAGCGGCTGCTCAGCGAGTACCACGACGTGTTGCTGGCGCAGAATGCGGACCTGGCGGAGCAGAGCCGCACGGACGTGCTGACGGGGTTGCCGAACCGCCGCGCGATGTCGGTGGCACTGGAAGCGTCGGTGGTGGACGCGGACGGGCAGCCACGGCAGACGGCGGTGGCGTTGCTGGATATCGATCATTTCAAGCAGATCAACGATTTCAACGGGCATGCCACGGGCGACCGGGTACTGGCGGAATTGGGCGTGCTGCTGCGGGCGCAGTTCTCCGGGCGGGGGCTGGCGGCGCGCTACGGTGGCGAGGAATTCGTGGTGCTGATGCCGGACACGGACCTGCGCACGGCGGAGCTGCAGTGCGATTTCCTGCGTATGGCCGTTTCCGACTTGCCGCTGGGGTTCCCGGTGACGGTCAGCATCGGGGTGGCAGCGCATCGTTCAGGCGACACCGTCGAGCAGACGCTGGAGCGGGCGGATGCGGCGTTGTACCGGGCCAAGGGGAACGGGCGGAATCGGGTTGAGCTGGCGACCTGAGATTGAGAGACTTGGTCTGTGGGCGCCCTTGGCTTGGCCGGCGGCGGTGGGTTTGCAGGACACGCCGCAAGTACGTCCCTGTAGGCTCGTTCACGCCATCCATGGCGCTCTACGGTCCTGCAAACCCACCCCCGCCAGCCTTTGACAGAGGGTCGGTGATTCGCTGAACAACGGCGGGTAGAGCCTGGCCATGCCTGGCTGCGGTTGTTCTGGATTGGAGATTGGCTGGGTCGATCACGCCACCATTCGCAATATCTGCGATCTATCACTGGCATCCTGCCGTCCCTTTTCCTGCGGACTCCGCCCATGCTGCAGACCCTGGCCGTTTCCAACTACCGCTCCCTGCATGACCTGGTCGTGCCGATGGGGGCGCTGAACCTGGTGACCGGCGACAACGGCAGCGGCAAGTCCAGTCTGTACCGCGCGCTGCGGCTGCTGGCCGATACCGCCCAGGGCGGAGTCGCCGCGGCGCTGGCACGCGAGGGCGGGCTGCAGTCGGCACTGTGGGCCGGACCGGGCACGCTCAGCCGCGCCATGCTGCAGGGCGAGGTGCCGGTGCAGGGCACTGGTTCGGGCGATCCGGTGGCGTTGCGGCTGGGATTTGCCGGCGAGGAATTCGGCTATGCGATCGATCTGGGCTTTCCGGTGCCCTACCGCTCCGCCTTCGCGCGGGACCCGCAGATCAAATGCGAAAGCATCTGGGCCGGCCCGTTCCTGCGCCGCAGCAGCGTGCTCGTGGAGCGGCGCGGCCCGGTGCTGCGGCGTCGCCACGGCCGGCAGTGGGAGATCGTGGATGATCGGGTATCGATGTTCGAGAGCGTGTTCTCGCACCCGGTCGATCCGCAGCGGATGCCGGAAGTGCTGAGCCTGCGCGAGACGATCCGGGCGTGGCGCTTCTACGACCACTTCCGCAGCGACGCCGATGCGCCGGCCCGTCAGTCGCCGCTGGCCACGCGCACGCCGGTGCTGGCCCACGATGGTCGCGACCTGGCGGCGGCCTGGCAGACCATCGTCGAGGTGGGCGACGAAGAGGGCCTGGCGGCCGCGGTGGAAGATGCGTTTCCCGGTGCGGAGGTGCTGATCGAAGGCGGCGAAGGCCGGCTGTTCCTGAAATTCCAGCAGCCCGGCCTGCTGCGCCCGCTGTCGGCGGCCGAGCTGTCCGACGGTACGTTGCGCTACCTGCTGTTGATCGCGGCGCTGCATACGCCGCGGCCGCCACCGCTGATGGTGCTCAACGAGCCGGAGACCAGCCTGCACCCGGACCTGCTGCCGGCGTTGGGGCGGCTGATCATTGCCGCTACCGCGCGCAGCCAGCTGTGGGTGGTATCGCATTCCTCGCGGCTGGTGGCGGCGCTGCGCGAATCGCCGCTGTGCAATCCGATCGCACTGGAGAAGCAGATGAGCCGCACCACGATCCAGGGCCAAGGCCTGCTGGACGCCCCCGCCTGGTACTGGCCGGACCGGTAGAGCCCAATCAATCCGCGATATTACGCGCCTCGGACGTACCCAGTATCTCCGGGTGCTGCACCTTCTTCCGCCGGTTCAACAACGGGTGCAGGAACACGGCGCCCACGATGATCGCCACGCCGGCGTAGAACAGCGGCGTGAGCTCACGCTGTTCGCTGAGCAGCACCACTGCCAGCAGGATCGCGTAGACCGGTTCCAGGTTGGTGACCAGCTGCACGGTGTAGGCACTGAGGTGACGCAGGGCGACCAGCGCCAGCGCGAACGGCAGCAGCGTGCACACGCCGGCCAGGGCCAGCAGCAGCAGGCTGTCGTGCAGGTCCGGCACCACCCACAGCGGGCTGGCCAGTGCCGGCAGCAGGAAGGGCAGCAGCGGCGCGAGCAGGGTGAGGGTCACGGTGCCGGCACCGAGTTCCACCGCGGTGACGGTCAGCGGGTCGGCATGGCTGACCAGGCGCTTGTTGAGCGAACCGAAGATCGCCACCAGCAGGGCCGACATCGCACCGACCAGCACGCCAAGGCGCATGCCGTCGGGCACGCCGCCCACCACCATGCCCACGCCGGGCAATACGGCGATGCCGAACAGAAGTTCACGCAGCTGGAAGGGGCGCTTGGCCACCCATGGTTCGATCACGGCGGTGAAGACCGGTGCCAGCGCGATGCAGGTGGCGGCCACCGAGGCATTGGCCAGCTTCACCGCGCCGTAGAAGGTGAGCCAGTGCAGCGCGACCAGTGCGCCCACCCCGCAGTAGCCGGCGAACAGCGCGGGGCTGAGTTGGCGCAGCCCGCGCCACACGCGCGGCAGCAGCGCCAGCATCGCCACCACCAGCAGCATGCGCCACCACACCAACGGCAGCGCGGGCAGCGTAATGAGCTTGCCGAGGATGGCGGTGACGCCCCACAGCAGCACGCAGAAATGGATTTGCAGGAGGGCTCTGCGGGTGTCGGTCATCGGCATCCGCATATTGTGCGGTAATCCGGATGCGTTACGCGCCTACCTGCTGCAATTGTCTGCGCAGCGCCACCGCCGCGCCGGGGTTGCGGTGCTTGGCCGCGCCGATGAACAGCACATACACCTCGCGGGGCGCGGAGGGTTCCGCATCGGCCGCCACATGCGGCAGGTCCGGGTTGTCGTCGCCGCGCGCCCAGCGCATCGCGCGCAGGCACCATTGTTCCAGGGTGCGTTCGGGGTAGCCGGCGCGCAGGTTGGCGCGCGACTGCATCAGCCGTGCGTAAACGAAACCGGCGGTGGGGTCGGCGAAGCTGGGGTAGTCGGCGGAGTTGCTGAACACCAGCGCCGCACCGTGCGCCCGTGCCACGGCGACCAGTTCCGGCGTCCATGCGCCAGCATTGCGTACTTCCAGGGCGTGCTGAAGCACGCGGCCACCGGCCTTGCGCGGCAAGGCGTCCAGGAAGCGATCGAATTCCTGTGCCCCCGCCGGGTGGGTCTGCCCGAACTGCCAGACCAGCGGGCCGAGCCGATCCTCCAGTGCACTGATGCCCTGGATGAAGCCGTCGGCGCGCGCCCCGGCGGCGGCAAGGTCGTGGGTCTGGGTGATCGTGCGCGGGGCCTTGGCCGAGAAGCGGAAGCCTTCCGGCGTCTGCTCGCGCCACTGCGCGTAGACCGCCGGCTTCTGCGCCCGGTAGAACGTGCTGTTGATCTCGATGCAGCCCAGCTGCCGGCTGGCATGGGCAAGCTCCTCACGCTGGGGCAGGCCGGCCGGATAGAACGTGCCGCCGCGCCAGGCGGGAAAGACCCAACCGCCGATGCCCGTGCGGATCGTACCCGGGGCCGTACTCATGGAGCGCCCGTCTCCGCCTGCCACGGGTCGTAGCTGCCGAACCACCACAGGTGGCCCTCGAGGTCCCGGCAGGCATAGCCTCTCCCACCGTAGTCCTGGTCGGCGATGTCGATGGCCAGTTCGGCCCCGGCGGCGACGGCGCGTGCGTAGTGCGCATCGGGATCGGCGACGATCACGCAGGCGCTCTGGGTCTCGCGGCCGCCCACTTCATCGGGCTGAACCACCAGCTTGCCCCAGGCGCCGCCGTTGTCGACCGAGCCGAGCATGATCATGCCGGCGCCGTAGACCAGCTGGGCGTGGTAGACGATGTCGCCTTCTGCATAGACCGCCTGCGCGGTGAATCCGAAGGCGCGTTCCAGCCACGCGATGGCGGCGCGGGCATCGCGGTAGCGCAGGCAGGGAATGATGGTGGAGCCGGTGGGGGTGGGCGCGGTCATGCGGGTACTCCGGGACGGGGCGGGCTTCTGGCACAGGCGAGCCTGCGGCGCGGGGCGTTACCATCGCGCGAAACCGGCGGGGCCACGGCCGCGGCCTCGACACCCCGGCAACATCGGACTGGAGACACTGATTGAACACATCCTGGATTGGAGGCGTGGTGCTGCTGGCATGTGCACCCCTGGCGTCGGCGGCCGTGCCGACCGAACTGGACACCCGGCTGGAGGCCACGGTGGAACGCGTGCGCAGCCAGTTCGACGTGCCCGGCATCGCCGTGGCGGTGGTCAAGGACGGACAGGTGGTGCTGGAGCGCGGCTACGGCGTGCGTGAGCTGGGTAAGCCGGCGCCGGTGCAGGCCGACACGCTGTTCGCCATCGCCTCCAACACCAAGGCGTTCACCGCCACCGCGCTGAACCTGCTGGCCGAGCAGGGCAAGCTGAAGATGGACGACCGGGTCATCGACCACCTGCCGTCGTTCCGCATGTCCGACCCGTACGTCACCGGCGAGATGCGCATCCGCGACCTGCTCGCGCACCGCAGCGGGCTCAGCCTGGGCGCCGGCGACCTGCTGTTCTGGCCTACGACGAGCTACAGCAACGCCGAGGTGGTGCAGCGCCTGGGCAAGGTGCCGCTGAAGGCCGGCTTCCGCGACCGCTACGCCTACGACAACATCCTGTATGCGGTGGCGCAACAGGTCATCGAGAAGGTCTCCGGGCAGTCCTATGCGGACTTCCTGCAGCAGCGCATCTTCACCCCGGTCGGCATGGCCGGCACCCGCTTCAACGCCGACCACCTGCAGCCGGGCGACAAGGCCGCCGTGGGCCATGCCAAGTACGATTTCACCGCGCTGCGCACCGTCGCGCCGCTGACCTGGTCCAACAATGCCGGTGCCGGCGGGCTGTACTCCAGCGCGCATGACATGGCGCGCTGGATGAACGTGCAGCTGGCGCAGGGCAAGCTGGAAGACGGCACGCCGTTGTTCAGCCCGAAGACCCAGCAGGCGATGTGGCAGATGATCACGCCGCAGGGGGTGCCCGAGCCGAGCGTGCCGGCGCTGGCGGCCGCGCGCCCGAACTTCGCCGGCTACGGTGAGGGTTGGAGCCTGAGCGACTACCGTGGGCAGAAGCTGGTGTGGCACACCGGCGGCTGGCCGGGCATGGTCTCGCGGGTCACCCTGGTGCCCGGCGAGAACCTTGGCATCGTGGTGCTGACCAACCAGGAAGTCGGCGCCGCGTTCAACGCGATCACGATGGACGTGCTCGACGCCTATCTCGACGCCCCGCCCACGGACTGGGTGGCCGCCTATGCCGCCGCGGTCGCCAAGGCGCAGGACAAGGCCGACGAAGGCTGGGCCGCGCACCAGGCCGCGCGCAATGCGAAGAGCACGCCGTCGCTGCCGCTGACCGGCTATGCAGGCACCTACCGCGACCCGTGGTATGGCGAAGTGTTTGTCGAACCGCGCGGCGGCAAGCTGCGCCTGCGCTTCGGCAAGACCGCGCAGCTGGTGGGCACGATGGAGCATTGGCAGCACGACACCTTCATCGTGCGCTGGGACGACCGCTCGCTCAACGCCGATGCATTCGTGAATTTCAGCCTGGACCCGGACGGCAAGGTGCGCGAGGTGCGCATGCAGGCGGTGTCGTCGCTGACCGACTTCAGTTTCGATTTCCAGGATCTGCTGCTGACCCCGGCCAACTGATTACGTGGCGCCGGCCCAGGGTCGGCGCCGCCGTCTTGCGGCCGCGTTTACGTGGCCCGTGGGATACTTGGCGCCTTGCTGTTTGTTTCAGGTGACAGGATGTTCCGCTGGTTCGAGTCGTTGATTCCGGTCTTCCCGCCCATCGACGCGCGCATGCCGCCGCGTCGCGTGGTGCCGTTCTACATCCACTACCTGCGCCCGGTGTGGCCGGTACTGCTGGCCACGCTGATTGCCGGGCTGCTGCTGGCGTTGGTGGAAGTGGCGATGTTCGACTTCCTCGGCCGCATCGTCGACATGGTCGCCGAGCAGCCGGACCCCAGCTTCTTTGCACGCCATGCCGATACGCTGCTGTGGATGGCCGCGATCACGCTGATTGCCCGGCCGGTGCTGGTCGGCCTGCACAACCTGCTGGTCAACCAGGCCATCGTGCCCGGGTTGAGCAACCGCTCGCGCTGGCTGATGCACAACTATGTGGTGCGCCAGAGCCTGTCGTTCTTCCAGAATGACTTTGCCGGCAGCATGGCCAACCGGGTCATGCAGACCGGGACTTCGCTGCGTGAGTCGGCGGTGCAGATGGTCGATTCGCTGTGGTACATCGTGGTCTACACCGGCACCGCGCTGTACCTGTTCGCGCAGGCGGATTGGCGGCTGATGATTCCGCTGCTGCTGTGGCTGGCCGCCTACGTGGCGATCATGTGGTACTTCGTGCCACGGGCGAAGGAACGCGCCTGGATCGCCTCGGAAGCGCGTTCCAAGGCGATGGGCCGGATCGTGGATGGCTACACCAACATTCCCACGTTGAAGCTGTTCGCCCACGCCGGGCGCGAACAGGCCTATGTGGCCGAGGCGATCGAGGAACTGGCGGTAAAGCACCGCCGCCAGACTCGGGTCACGACCGGCATGGATCTCACCATCGCCATCGTCAACGGCTTCCTGATCGCCGGCACCTGCGGCCTGGCGCTGTGGCTGTGGAGCCACGGCAACATCAGCGTGGGCGCGATTACCCTGGCCACCGGGCTGGTGATCCGCATCCACAACATGTCCGGCTGGATCATGTGGACGATCAACGGCATCTTCGAGGACATCGGCACGGTGCAGGACGGCATCACCACGATCGCGCAGCCGCTGAGCGTGCAGGACCGCCCCGACGCGGTGCCGCTGGTGGTCAGCGAAGGCGGCGTGCGCTTCGACGACATCCATTTCCATTACGGCAAGCAGGGCGGCGTGATCGCCGGGCTGAACCTGGCGGTCAAGCCGGGCGAAAAAATCGGTCTGGTCGGTCCGTCTGGCGCGGGCAAGTCGACATTGGTCAATGTGCTGCTGCGCCTGTACGACCTGGAAAGCGGGCACATCCGCATCGACGGGCAGGACATAGCCGAGGTCACCCAGGAAAGCCTGCGCCGGCAGATTGGCGTGGTGACCCAGGACACCTCGCTGCTGCACCGTTCGATCCGCGACAACCTGCTGTACGGCCGCCCGGATGCCACCGAGGAGCAGCTGCGCGCGGCGGTGACCAAGGCGCGCGCGGCGGCCTTCATCGACACGCTGCGCGACGCCGAAGGGCGGCAGGGCTACGACGCACACGTGGGCGAGCGCGGGGTGAAGCTGTCCGGCGGACAGCGCCAGCGCATCGCGATCGCGCGCGTGCTGCTCAAGGACGCGCCGATCCTGGTGCTGGACGAGGCGACGTCGGCATTGGATTCGGAAGTGGAGGCAGCGATCCAGGACAACCTGGACGAACTGATGGCGGGCAAGACGGTGATCGCCATCGCGCACCGCCTGTCCACCATCGCGCGCATGGACCGGCTGGTGGTGATGGACCAGGGTCGCATCGTGGAGACCGGCACGCACGCGGAACTGGTCGCTTCAGGCGGTCTGTACGCGCGCCTGTGGGCGCGCCAGACCGGCGGGTTTGTGGCTGCGGATGCCGGGTAAGGCAACGGCAATGGCAACGGCAACGGCAGCGTTTCAGTTCCTGCGTGTGGGACGGTCGACGGGCAGCCCCCTACGGGACACGCCGTGAACCCATCCATGGGGGCTGCTAGAAAACATCCATGTTTTCTAGCGTCCCTCCGGGGGCTGCCCGCCGACCGTCCCCGACAGTGGGCCGTTCGCGGAGGGAGGGAGCAGCGACGCATGGCGTCGCTCTACGAGGTAGGGTCGGTTCCCAAACGACTGCAATGAAACAACCAACGTCCGGTAATGCATGAAAATGATCGGTATGGCGGTAGAGCGACGCCATGCGTCGCTGCTCTACCATCCGCTCCACGCGATGCATGAGGGGGCGGCCGGCGGGTAGCCCCCGGAGGGACGCTAGAAAACATGGATGTTTTCTAGCAGCCCCCATGGATGGGTTCACGGCGTGTCCCGGAGCGGGGCTGCCCGACGGCCGCCCCGGCACGGAACAATAGAAACGCTGCTCTACGCACGAATATGCAAAACGGCCCGGTTCTCACCGGGCCGTTTTTTTTTGGTTGCCGACTAACAGTCGGCACTACCAGTCGGTATTACCCACCCATCACTCGATCGGCTGGTCCAGCATCAGCTGGCGGGCGAAGCGCACCGGCGGGGCGCCGTAGGACAGCATCTGGTCGTGGTAGGCCTTCAGATTGAACTTGTCGCCCTGCTTTTCCTGCACCGCCTTGCGGGTGTCGAAGTGTTCCTGCGCGCCCACGAAGTAGGTCGGCAGCTGCGCCGAGGTCAGCTGCGCGCGCACCCACTTGCCCGACGCTTCGCTTTCCTGCTGGAAGGCGTCGTGGGTCATCAGGTGCATCGCCTGCTCGCGCGTCCAGTTGTCCACGTGCACGCCCTGGTCCAGGATCGCGTTGGAGATGGTGCGCAGGTAGAACTTCAGCTGCACCAGGTGGAACAGCGGGTCGTTATCCAGGTAACCCTGCTCCTGCATCATGCGCTCGGTGTAGACCGCCCAGCCTTCGGCGAACAGGCCCGAACGCAGCACCGCGCGCAGCGTGGAGGGGAACTTGCCCGAATGCCAGCCTTCCAGGTAATGGCCCGGGGTGCCTTCGTGGATGCTCAGCAGGTGGATCATGCGGCTGTTGTATTCGCGCAGGAACGAGTCGACCTGCTTGTCGGTCCAGTCGTCCGGGATCGGCGAGACCGCGTAGAAGGTCTTCAGGTTCTTGTCCAGCGGGCCCGGCGAATCGCAGTAGGCCACGGCCACGCCGCGCTGGAATTCCGGCATCAGGATGATGTCCACCGGCGAATCGGGCAGGGTCATCAGGTCGTGCTTGCGCACGAACTCGGTGGACTGGGCCAGCGCCGCCTTGGCGTCGTCGACCACCTTGTCGCGCGCCGGCTTGTCGGCGTACGCCAGCTCAAGTGCGGCTTCGATCGCGGCCTGCTGCTGCTCGTCGGTCGGGTTGGCCGGCAGCGCCGGTGCGCCCGGCTTGTCCTTGAGCACGGTCTGCGCGATGCCGTACATGTCCTGGCGCACGCGGGTAAGCTCGGCGCGGGCGCGCTCACCGATCTCGGCGCGCGACAGCGAGGAATTCAGCGCGAACTTCAGCTTCTGGTCGTACAGCTCGGCGCCGATGCGGAAGTCGCCCTTGGCGTTGGGCACCAGGGTCTTGTCCAGCCAGGTCTGCTGTTCGTCCACGGCCTTCTTCAGGCCATCGATGGCGGCCTGCAGGCGCTTGCCATCCTCGGCCGGCAGCTCGCCGATGTGCGGGGTGATGAAGGTATCGACGATGCTGAGGATGCCCTTGTTCTGCTTGGCAACCGTCTCGGCATGGATCTTCGGCACGCGCGCGGGGTCCAGGTTCTCGCGGGCCTGGGCGAAGATCTGCGGCAGCTTCTCCATGCGCGCGGTGGCCGACTTCAGGCGGTCGGGCAGCGGCGCGAACTCGCGGGCCATCAGGCCGTACAGGGCGCTGCCTGCGGTGCCGTTGTAGATCTGCGGGTCCCACTTGGACGCCTGCAGCACCTCGGCGTTCCAGATCTCGGACTGCAGCTGGTTACGCAGAATCGCCGCGTCCACCTGGTTCTCGCGCGAGAGCTTGCTCACCTCGACCTTGTCCAGCTCGCCGAGCAGGCCCTTGTAGGCGGTCAGCATCTTCTGCTGGCCGGCGGCGCTGAGGTCGTCGATCTCGCTGTCGTAGCGGTGGTCGCCGATCTGGGTGGCGCTGATCGGCGACAGCTGCATCCAGGTGTCCAGGGCGCGCTTGGACAGGTCGGCGAAGGCGGCATCCACCGCCGCGTCGGCGGCGGGTGCGGTGGCCGACGTGCCGGCCGGGGCGGTGGGGGCATCGGCCTGCTGGCAGCCACCCAGGGCGGCGATCAGGGCGAGGGCGAGAAGATGCTGGCGCATCGGCGATCCTGTGCTGTGGACAATCGCCCAGCATAGGCGGCATCGCTGGGTTCCCGCCCGTGCCATTGGATTACCATGACGCTTTCCCGCCGGGAGGTGTGCCATGCAGTACGAAGGAAGCTGCCATTGCGGGCAGATCGCGTTCGTGGTCCAGGCTGAGGCGCCCATCACCGAGGTGGTGGATTGCAATTGTTCGCTGTGCCGGCGGCGCGGCGGGCTGCTCTGGTTCGGCCCGCGTGCGGCGCTGACCCTGAATACAGACCCGGCCGCTGTCGCCACCTACCAGTTCAACAAGCACCACCTGCAGCACCATTACTGCCGCGACTGCGGCATTGCCCCGTTCAGCGAGGGTGTCGACCCGCGCAGCGGGCAGGCGATGGTGGCGGTGAATGTGCGCTGCCTGCCGGCGCTGGACCTGGCAGGACTCAAGATCAACTTCTTCGATGGAGCAAGCATGTGATGACAGGGATGCAGCGGCAGCACAAGGCTGCCTGGGCAGGGATGCTGCTGGTGCTGGCGTTGGCCGGCTGCAGCAAAAAGGAACACGAAAGCCTGGCCAGTGGCGCGCCTGCGGGCGCGGTGGCGTCGCCGGAGGGCGCTTCGCTCGCCTACGAGCATGACGTGGACATCCAGCTGGACGCCGCGCAGATCGGGCCGCGGGTGAAGCAGATCAGCGACGCCTGCCAGTCCAGCCAGTTCGGCGACTGCGCGGTGCTGCAGGTGGGACAGCAGGGCGGTGAGTACCCCTCCGGATCGATCCGGGTGCGGATCGCGCCCAAGGGCGTGGAACCGCTGATCGGGCTGGCCGGCAAAGGCGGCGATGTCGCCTCGCGCAACACCCAGGCCGAAGACCTCGCCCAGCAGGTCGCCGACACGGCCTTGACCAAGGCGCGGCTGCAGAAGGAGCACGAACGCCTGCTGGCCTACCAGGACGACAAGAGCATCAGGATCGCGGACCTGCTGGTGATCACCCAGCGCCTGTCCGAGATCGAGGCAGGACTGGAGCAGGCCAACAAGGAGGCCGCCAACCAGCGGCGGCGCATCGATACGCAGCTGCTCACGTTGCGCTTCCAGACGCCGTCGGGTCAGCGCAGCCGCAGCGAGATCGGCGAGGCGGTCAGCGAATTCGGCGCGACACTCACCACCAGTGTGGCGTTTGTCATCCGTGCGGTCGCGGCGTTGCTGCCGGTGGTGCTGGTGGCGTGGCTGTTCGGGTGGATCGGGTTGAAGCTGTGGCGGCGACGTCGACGGGCTTCGTCCACACCGTAACGCGTATGCACCAAGGGTGCATACCTGCCGGGTGGGCGCCACCACGGGGCGCGCCACCCGGGTAGGGGGGGGGGGGGGGGGGGGGGGGGCGGCGCCCCCCCCCGCCCCCCCCGGGCGGGGGGGGGCGCGGGGGGGGGGGAGGGGGCGGGGGGGGGGGGGGGGGGGGGGGGGGGGGGGTGGGGG
>NZ_JBLZQD010000005.1:0-81204 GCF_049199305.1 Stenotrophomonas sp. PD6
CCCCCCGCGGCGCTGCACATTTTCCGGCCCCCGCCCCCCCCGGCGCCGGGGGGGGGGGGGGGGGGGGGGGGGGGGGGGCCCCCCCCGCGCCCCCCCCCCCCGAGCCCGGCTTCCAGCCCATGTTCGACCAGGCCCGGCAGCACTACGCGCTGCCGGGCCTGGCGATGGCCGTGGTGGACGACGGCCGCGTGGTCTATACGCACACCGCCGGCGAACGCCGCGCGGGCAGCGGCGAACCCATCGACGCCGACACCCTCTTCAAGATCGCCTCCAACAGCAAGGCGATGACCGCCGCGGTATTGGCGCGCCTGGTCGACCGCGGCCTGCTGCGCTGGGACGACCCGGTCCGCAAGTTCCTGCCGCAGTTCCGCATGTACGACCCGTGGGTGGGCGAGCACATGCAGGTGCGCGACCTGCTCATCCACAACAGCGGGCTGGGTCTGGGCGCGGGCGATCTCATGCTCTGGCCGGAGCCCAACACCTTCAGCCGCGCCGACATCATCGCCGGCCTGGCCCACCTCAAACCCGTCACCAGCTTCCGCAGCGGCTACGCCTACGACAACCTCATGTACGTGGTGGCCGGGGAAGTGGCGGCGGCGGCCGGCGGCAAACCGTATGACCAGCTGCTGCGCGAGGAAGTCTTCCTCCCGCTCGGCATGAGCCGCTGCCAGGCCGGAACGTGGTCGGTGGCGCAGGTCGGCAATGTGGCCCAGCCGCATGCGCTGCAGGAAGGCCGCAACGTGGTGATCAATGCCGACGCCGCCACGGCTCCCGACCTGACTTCCATGGCAGCAGGCGGCATCCGCTGCAGCCTGCGCGACATGACCCGCTGGATGCAGGTGCTGCTGGACCCCGCCCTGGTCCCCGGTTGGCTGAGCGATACCCAGCGCCGCGCGCTGTGGACCGCGCACATGCCCATGCCGCTGGGTGAACGCCAACGCAGCTGGGACAACGCCCACTTCTCCGCGTATGGCTATGGCTGGCGTCTGTCGGACATGGACGGGCAGTGGAAGGTGGCCCACACCGGCACCTTGTCCGGCATGTATTCCTCACTCGCGCTGCTGCCGGACCGCAAGGTGGGCGTGGTGATCCTGATCAACGGTGAAGGCGAGGACGCACGCACCGTGCTGATGCAGACCGCGCTGAAGCACTACACGGCGCCGGAGCAACGGCAAACGGTTGCCGGCTACGCCGCGCAGCTGCAGGCCGAACGCACCCACCGCCGCACCGCCAACCCCGCGCTTGTCGATACGAAAGCGCGCACCCCGGTAACGACCGCACACAACCCGGTGACGACCGCACGCAAACCGGTAACCACCGCACGCAACCCGGTAACGCCCGCCCGCAACCCGGTAACGGCCGCACGCAAACCCGTAGAGCCACCCCATGGGTGGCTGAGCAGCGCCGACCACCCCGCATCCGCCCGACACCCCGCAGCCACCCATGGGGTGGCTCTACCGCCGCAGGGCCGCTACCGCGACCCTTGGCTTGGTGAGGCCACCCTCTGCCCGGCACACGGCGCCCTCCGCTTCAGCATAGAAAAATCCCCCACCCTGCGCGGCACCGTCATGCAGCTCGGTTCGCGCTGGCTGGTGCAGTGGGATACCCTCGGGGCGGATGCCGAGCCCTGGTTGCAGGTACAGCCGGGCACCCCGCCGACGCTCACCCTGAGCGCGATCGACCCGGATATCGACTTCAGCTATGACTACCAGGACCTGCAGTTTCGCCGTATCGGCGATTGCCCCTAGCCTGTTGGTGCTTGCACTGGCAGTATCACCCGCCCACGCGCAGGCCGTCACCGTCGTGCCGGTCGGCAGCCCCGAAGAGGCCGGCATGGTCGACGTGCGCACGCTGGCGCCGTCGATCGACCAGGACATCCGCTATGCCGGCAGCAACAACTTCACGGGCCGCCCGGTGCCGGGCTATGAGGCGGCCAAGTGCTACCTGCTCGCGCCGGCAGCGCAGGCACTGGCGAAGGTAGAGGCGCAACTGCGGGCAGACGGCTATGCCCTGCAGCTGTTCGACTGCTACCGCCCCGCGCAGTCGGTCCATGCATTCGTCGAGTGGGCCCATGACCCACGCGAACAATCGCGCAAGGTGCTGCAGTACCCGGACCTGGACAAGCCGCAGCTGCTGGGCGGCTACATCGCCGAAACCTCCGGCCACAGCCGCGGCGCCACCGTCGACCTGGGCCTGCTCAAGTGCAGCGGCGACACCTGCACCCCGCTCGACATGGGCACCGACTTCGACTATTTCGGCCCGCGCGCGAACACCGACGCGGCCGACATCACCCTCACCCAGTACCAGAACCGCCAGGTGCTGCTGCGGGCCATGGAGCGCGAGGGCTTCACCAACTACCCGCAGGAGTGGTGGCACTTCACCCTCACGCCCGAGCCCAGCCCCACCACCGCCTACGACGTCCCGGTGCGCTGAGCGGCCGGAGGCCGGCACAGGGCGCCGCGCAGCTACAATGCGCCCTCACCGAACCCACGGACCGCGATGAACCTGCCGCTGCACTTTGGATTGCTGGGCACGCTGGAGGCCGGGCTGATCGCCCTGCTCGTCGGCCTGCTGGTGTACGCGCTGTGGCACCGGGTGTGCCGCTGGGCAGGGTGGTCGGCGGGGTATGCGATCGGCTGGGCCTGCGTCATCGCCGTGGTCATCTCGGCCGGCATCGACGCGTGGAAGCTGTTCTACATGGGCATCATGCGGCTGGAATCGCCCCAGTTCGCGCGGATGTTCCTGGCCACCGTGCACGATCCCAACGAACTGGGCTCGCGTGTGGTGCTGGAAGTGGCCGGTGCGCTGGCCGGTGTTGCATTGGGCTGGCTGATATTCAGTTCGCGCTCAGGCGAAAAAAGCGCCAGCACCCCCTGAGTTTTCGTTCGCTTGCCGTTAAATGCGGCCTCGTTGAATGCGTGTCTTACCAATCGCTCACCTGCGCGTAACTGCACGGGTAATGCAGCGCTGCGCGCGGGTGGTTAAGACCGCGTGCGCACGTCGGTTGCGGCGCAAGATCGATTCACAAACGGGGTGGCAGTGTGGGGCCGTGCGGAAACAACGAACCGTGCAACACCCCAACAAGGAGACCACCCCAATGACTATTCGCAACCGCAAGCCCCTGATCGCCCTGATCGTCGCCGCAGGCAGTGTGCTGGCCATTCCGGCGATGGCCCAGACCGCAAAGCAGAGTGCAGCGCAGGCCCAGACCCAGGCCGCGCAGGCGCAGCAGGCGGCGGCACAGGCAGACCAGGCGGCAGACGCGGCAACCGGCGCGGCCGCCCAGGCCTCTTCGCAGGCGGGCGGTGGTGGCGGCCAGACCTGGGCCAGCGTGGATACTGACGGCGACGGCGCCATCAGCAAGACCGAGGCCCAGGTAAATGCGGGCCTCGCCCAGGTCTTCGACCAGGCTGACAGCAACAAAGACGGCAAGCTGACCCCGGACGAGTACAAGGCCTACGTGGCCGCCCAGCAGGGCGCCGCCGCCGGCGGTGGCAACGCCGCCCCGGGCCGCTAAATCGGCCGGATGCCCGACACCGACCGACTGGGTAGAGCCGACTGTTAGTCGGCTGCTCCACCCGGGAAGTACGTAAACCAGCACCACCCCAAAACCGCTGGACAACGGTAATGGGCAAGGAAGGGCGGCTTGGGCCGCCCTTCCTTTTTACCGGCTTGGTATCCTTGCCCGATGATGACCTCCATGCCCGCGCCCAAGGGCGCCATCGGCCTGGTCGGTTTTGACGGTGACGACACGCTGTGGAAGAGCGAGGACTATTACCGCAAGGCCGAGCAGGATTACCTCGACATCCTGTCGCGCTACATCGACGTGCACGACACCGCCACCGCGCGCCACCTGCTCGAAGTGCAGCAGCGCAACCTGGGCGTGTTCGGCTACGGCGTGAAGGGCATGACCCTCTCCATGCTCGAAGCGGCCATCGAGATCACCGAAAAGACCATCGCCGCTCGCGACCTGCAGCTGATCCTCGACATCGGCCATGACACCCTGCGCCACCCGGTCGAACTGATCGACGGCGTGCGTGAGTCCGTCGCCGAGATCGCCCGCGATTACCCGGTCGTGCTGATCACCAAGGGCGACCTGTTCCACCAGGAAGCCAAGATCAAGGTCGCCAACCTGCGCGATCTGTTCCCGCGCATCGAAATCGTGTCCGAGAAGGACCCGGAAACCTACGCGCGCGTGCTGGAAGAATTCGACCTGCCCATGCAGCGCTTCGTCATGGTGGGCAACTCGCTGCGCTCGGACATCGAGCCGGTGGTCACCCTCGGTGGCTGGGGCATCCACACCCCGTACGCCGTGACCTGGGCGCATGAAACCCAGCACGGCGTGGCGGCCGACGAACCGCGCATGGTCGAGGCGGCAACTGCTTTCGACTGGCCGCAGGCCCTGCGCGCCATCGAAGCCAAGGCGGCGGGCGGTTGAGGCGGTGAACCGACTTCTGCGCCCGCTGCTGTTCGTCCTGCTGCTGTGGCTGCCGCTGTTGGCCAGCGCGCAGCAGACGGCGGAGAAGTCCGAGGCGTACCGCGTGCATACCGGCGATGTGTGGGTGGACAGCCAGCTGCAGGACATCAACTACTACGCCGAGCGCTACCCGGACAGCTTTCTGGACGAAGTATCGCGCTATGCGGGCGTGTCGCGCGGCTACGTCGCCGCATTGATGTTTACCCATCAGTGGCAGGCCGGCGACATCTATTTCGCCTGCTTCTGGGCCAAGGCGACCGAACGCTCCTGCCGCGACGCCGTGCAGGCGTGGTCGCGCTTCGTGCCGGAGGAGGGCGAGGACAAGCGCTGGGCCGATGTCGTGGCGGAGATGCCGGTCACGCCCAGCAACCAGCACTGGCGCACCCTGCGCCATGCCATCGTGGCCAGCCACGACCATTGGGACCGCTCGATCACCCTGGACGCCACCCTCAAGCGCCAGCTGGGCGACCGCGCCCAGCGCGACCGCGCGGCGGCCAATCCGGCGCCTGCTGGGCGCTGACGGATCGCGCAGCCACGCATGGCGTGGCTCTACCGTGCTGCCTGCATCGCGCAGCCACGCATGGCGTGGCTCTACCGTGCCGCCTGCATCGCGCAGCCACGCATGGCGTGGCTCTACCGTGCGGCCTGCACCGCTCAGCCACGCATGGCGTGGCTCTACCGTGCGGCCTGCACCGCTCAGCCACGCATGGCGTGGCTCTACCGTGCTGCCTGCATCGCGCAGCCACGCATGGCGTGGCTCTACCGTGCTGCCCGCATCGCGCAGCCACGCATGGCGTGGCTCTACCGTGCCGCCTGCATCGCGCAGCCACGCATAGCGTGGCTCTACCGCGCCCGTAGAGCCACGCCATGCGTGGCTGCCGTGCGCCGGCCAACCTTCGGCCCCCAATGCTGCTATGCACCTCGCCGGCCACCGTTCGCCTGCGCGACAATAGGCGATTGCCTCCCCCCGTGATCCGTTGCCGAGTACGTAATGAGCGCCGACCGTTTCGTTTCACCCGACGATATCCGCAGCCTGTTCGCCCAGGCCATGTCCACCATGTACCGCACCGAAGTGCCGCTGTACGGCACCCTGGTCGACCTGGTGGCCGAGATCAACGACGCCGTGCTCACCGCCGACCCGGCGCTGGCCGCGCAGCTGGACCGCAATGACGAAACGGGCCGCCTCGCACAGGAACGCCACGGCGCCATCCGCGTCGGCACCGCCGAAGAACTGGCCACGCTGGGCCGCCTGTTCGCGGTCATGGACATGTACCCGATCGGGTACTACGACCTGTCCGTGGCCGGCGTGCCCGTGCATTCCACCGCCTTCCGGCCGCGCACCGCGCCGGCGCTGGCGGCCAACCCGTTCCGCGTGTTCACCTCCCTGCTGCGGCTGGAGCTTATCGACGATGAAGCCCTGCGCGAGGAATCCGCGCGCATCCTCGCCCGCCGTCGCATCTTCACCGACGAGGCGTTGGCCCTGATCGAGCAGGCCGAGCGCGATGGCGGCCTGGATGAAACCGACGCGCGCCGCTTCGTCCTGGCCAGCCTGGAAACCTTCCGCTGGCACAGCGACGCCACCGTGTCGCTGGCCACTTATCACGCCCTGCACAATGCGCACCGGCTGGTGGCCGACGTGGTCAGCTTCCGCGGCCCGCACATCAACCACCTCACCCCGCGCACCCTGGACATCGACGCCGCACAGGCCGCCATGCTCGCGCGCGGCATCGACGCCAAGGCCGTGGTCGAAGGCCCGCCGCCGCGCCGCTGCCCGATCCTGCTGCGCCAGACCAGCTTCAAGGCGCTGCAGGAAACCGTGAACTTCCCCACCGACGGCGGCGGCGACGCAGGCACCCATACCGCGCGCTTCGGTGAGATCGAGCAGCGTGGCCTCGCCCTCACGCCCAAGGGCCGCGCGCGGTACGACCAGCTGCTGGGCCAGGCGCGCGACGCCGGCGGCGATGGCAGCACCGGGCAGGATTATCCGACCCGCCTGGCGGCAGCGTTCGTGCAGTTCCCGGACGACCACGACACCCTGCGCCGCGAGGGCCTGGGCTATTACCGCTATGCCCTCACAGAAGCAGGCCGTGCCAACCCGGCCGCCGTCGGCGACCTGCCGGCTGAAGCGCTCGTGGCTGCGGGCCTGGCCAGTGCCGATCCCATCGTCTACGAGGATTTCCTGCCGGTCAGTGCGGCGGGCATCTTCCAGTCCAACCTGGGCGGGGAAGAACAGCGTGCCTACGCCGCGCATGCCAACCGCGATGCGTTCGAGCAGGCGCTGGGCATGAAGGTGGAAGACGAGTTCGTGATTTACGAACGCCTGCAGCAGGAATCGCTGGACAGCCTGCGACACTGAACTGGCCTGGCGATCAACGCCGCAAGAAAAAACGCCGGGAAATCCCGGCGTTTTTCGTTTCACCGCATCAGGCCTTCATCGTGCCCGTATCCAGCCAGCGCTGGTGCCACGACAACGCTTCCGGCAACAGATGCGGCGTGTGCTTGCCGTAGCTGTCGCGGCTGGCGCGCTCGAAATAATCGTTGAGCTGGTCGCGGAAATCCGGGTGGGCGCAGTTGTCGATCACCACCCGCGCACGCTTGCGCGGCGGCAGCCCGCGCAGGTCGGCCAGGCCCTGTTCGGTCACGATCACCGACACATCGTGCTCGGTGTGGTCCACGTGGCTCACCATCGGCACGATCGCCGAGATGGTGCCGTTCTTCGCCGTCGACGGGCTCAGGAAGGCCGACAGGAATCCGTTGCGCGCGAAATCGCCCGAACCGCCAATGCCGTTCATGATCCGCGTGCCCATCACATGCGTGGAATTGACGTTGCCGTACAGGTCCACCTCGATCATCCCGTTCATGCCGATGCAGCCGAGCCGGCGCACCAGTTCCGGGTGATTGGAGATCTCCTGCGTGCGCATGATGATGCGCTCGCGGTAGAAATCGATGTGCTCCTTGAACGTCTCGTTGGCCTGCGGGCTCAGCGCGAAACCGGTGCACGAGGCGTAGCTCAGCACCCCGTCGCGCAGCAGGTCCAGCATGCCGTCCTGGATCACCTCGGTGAACGCACTCAGGTCGCGGAAGCCGCTCTTGGCCAACCCGGCCAGCACCGCGTTGGGAATATTGCCCACGCCGCTCTGCAGCGGCAGCAGGTTGGCCGGCAGCCGGCCCTTGGCGACTTCGTGCTTCAGGAAGTCGATCAGGTACTCGGCGATCTGCTCGCTGCACGTATCGATCGGGCTGAACGGGCTGTTGCGGTCCGGGCCATTGGTGCGCACCACCGCCACGATCTTGTCCGGGTCGCAGCGCAGCGCCGTTTCACCGATGCGGTCGTTGGCATGCACCAGCGGAATCGGCTTGCGGTGCGGCGGCAGCGCCGTGCCGTAGTAGATGTCATGCATGCCGTCCACGCCGGCCGGCTGCCATTCGTTGACCTCGACAATCACCTTCTTGGCCAGGTCCAGCCAGGTCTTGTTGTTGCCCACCGAGGTGGAGGGCACCAGCGAGCCGTCTTCGCGGATCGCCGACACCTCGATCACCGCCGTGTCGATCTCACCATAGAAGCCGAACCACACATGCTGCGCCACGTGGCTGAGGTGGATGTCGATGTAGTCCAGCTTGCCCTCGTTGATGCGGTTGCGCGCATACGGGTCGCTCTGGAACGGCATGCGCATCGCGATGCCATCGGCCTTGGCCAGCGCACCGTCCAGCTCCGGCGCCGTGGAGGCACCGGTCATCAGGCTGATCTGGAAGGGCAGGTCCTGCGCGTGGAACGCCTCGATCCGCTGCGCCAGCGCCACCGGCACGGCCTTCGGGTAACCCGAGCCGGTGAAACCGCTCATGGCGACGGTTTCACCCGGTTGAATGAGGGCGGCGGCGGCTTCGGCCGACACCACGCGATCGCGCAGGCGCGCGTCGGCAATGCGATCTACGGACATGACGACTACGATTTTCTGGGGGGATATTCATTATCCGCCATTGCCACCCCCTCCCGGGTGCGACCAAGGTGGAATAGCGTTTCGGGCGGCAACGTATTCCTATTCAGGTAAATGAGGGCATCTGTACCCGTGAGTATTGTTTTGCAGTGCAGCGTGCAACTTGTTCGCCGAGCCTAGAAGATCGCCCTGCATCCCGACGTGGGGGAGGGAGCAGAGCCCGCTGGCAGTTCGCTGCAAGCGGGCTTTTTTATGTCCGATGCATAATCGCCCTATGCCGATTCCTGCCGATGCCGTCCCCGCCGCCCTCGTCCCCTTGGTCGACCGCGCGTTCGCCCGCCTTGCGCTCAGCCTGAACGACTCAGGCAGCTGGCCGCCGCCGGAACCCGTACTCGCCCAGCTGCGCCTGCTCGCCATCACCAGCGATTTCGCCATCGATACCCTGTGCCGGCAGCCCGGGCTCTTGTCGCAATTGACCCTGCCGGACTGCCCGCCGCTGCCGTTGCCGGTGCTCGACCGCCAGCAACCCACCGAATGGCCCGTGCGCCTGCGCCGTTACCGCACCGCCTGCTCCACCCGGCTGATCTGGCGCGACCTGGACGGCCTGGACGACGTTCCGGCCACCCTGGCCGGCGCCACCGTGCTGGCCGAGGAATGCATGGCGCTGGCCCTGGCCGCGCTGGAGCAGGAATTCGCCACCCGCCACGGCGTCGTCCGCGCCGCCGACGGCAGCGCCCAGCAACTGGTGGTGTTCGGCCTGGGCAAGCTTGGCGGTGGCGAACTCAACTTCAGTTCCGATGTCGACCTCGTCTACGCCTACCCGCAGGGCGGCGAATCCGACGGCGCCCGTCCGCTGGCCGCCGAGGAGTACTTCGCCCGGCTCGGCCAGCGCCTGGCGCGGCTGCTCGACGAAACCACCGTGGACGGCTTCAGTCACCGTGTCGACCTGCGCCTGCGCCCGTTCGGCAGCGCGGGCCGCGTGGCGCTGTCGTTCGCCGGCATGGACCAGTACTTCCAGCGCGAAGGCCGCGACTGGGAACGCTACGCATGGCTGAAGGCGCGCGCCGTGGCGGGCGACATCGCCGCCGGTGAAGCCTGGCTGCAGACCCTGCGCCCGTTCGTGTACCGGCGCTACCTCGACTTCACCGCGCTCGACGGCCTGCGTGAAATGAAGGCGGCCATCACCGCCGAGGTCTCGCGCCGCGACATGTTCGACGACATCAAGCGCGGCCCCGGCGGCATTCGCGAAATCGAATTCCTTTCCCAGGCGCTGCAGCTCATCCGCGGCGGCCGCGAGGCCTCCCTGCGCGAGCGCCGCCTGCTGCATGCCCTGCCGGCGCTGGTCGCGTGCGGGCAGATGGCCGCGCAGGATGGCGACGACCTGCTGCACGCGTACGCCTTCCTGCGCCGCGTGGAGAACCGCCTGCAGATGCTGCGCGACGCCCAGACCCACGCGCTGCCCACCGATCCCATCGACCGCCTGCGCATCGCGTGTGGGCTGGGCTATGCCGATTGGGAGGCACTGGTGGCCGCGTTGGATGTGCAGCGCGAGCGGGTCAGCACTGAATTCGCCGCCTTGCTCGCGCCCCGCGCCGGCCAGGCCGCGCCCGATGCCCTGGCCAGCTACTGGCGCGGCCTGCCCGACAACGGCAGCGCCGAGGTACTGGCCGACGCCGGCTTCCACGACCCGCAGGGCGCCGACCAGTCGCTGCGCGACTTCGCCCAATCGCTGGGCGTGAAGTCGCTGTCCGACAACGCCCGCGCGCGGCTCGACCGCGTGCTGCCGGCACTGCTGCATGCCGCCACCCGCTCGCCGCAGCCCGACGCCGCGCTCAAGCGCGTGCTCGGCCTGCTGCAGGCCATCCTGCGCCGCACCAGCTACCTGGCCCTGCTCGACGAACAGCCCAGTGCGCTCGCCCGGCTGGTCGACGTGCTGGCGCGCAGCGCGCTGCTGGCCGAGCGCCTGGCGGCCTACCCGCTGCTGCTCGACGAACTGCTCGACGTGCGCGTCTCCGGCCCCATTCCCGACGCCGCCGCCATGCAGGCCGAATGCGATGCCGCGCTGGCCGTCGACGATCCCGAGGCCGCACTGCGCCTGCTCAATGAAACCCGCCTCGCGCTCAGCTTCCGCATGGCACTGGCCACCCTGGACGGCCGCCAGCGCGCCGTGGACAGCACCCGCCAGCTGGCCCAGCTCGCCCAGGCCGTCGTGGTCAGCGCCTTGGCCATGGCCGACGCGGACATGCGCCGTGCCCACGGCGACGTGCCCGGCGGGCGCTTTGCCATCATCGGCTATGGCAGCCTGGGTGGGTTGGAACTGGGCTTCGGTTCGGATCTGGACCTGGTGTTCCTGCACGACCACCCGGCCGACCAGGACAGCAGCAACGGCGCGCGTCCGCTCGACCCCGGCCGCTGGTATGCGCGCCTGGCGCAGAAGGTCATGGCGCTGCTGGGCGCGGTCACCGCCGCCGGCCGCCTGTACGACATCGACGTGCGCCTGCGCCCGGACGGCGGCAAGGGCAGCCTGGTCTCCTCGCTGGCCAGCTACACCGAATACCAGCGCGAGCGTGCGTGGACCTGGGAACACCAGGCCCTCGTGCGCGCGCGCGGCATTGCCGGCGACGCCAGCCTGCTGGCCGATTTCGAAACGATCCGCGCGCAGACATTGGCCCGCCCGCGCGAGCGCGACGTGCTGTATGCCGACGTAGTGAAGATGCGTGGGCGCATGCGCGCCGAACTGGACCGCAGCGATGCAGGGCGCTGGGACCTGAAGCAGGGCGCCGGTGGCATCGTGGATCTGGAGTTTTTGCTGCAGACCGGCGTGCTCGACAGCGCCGGCGCGCACCCGCAGGTGCTGGAGCCGCGCGATACGCCGAGCCTGATCGACCAGTTGGCGGGCATCGCGTGGCTGCCGGGCGGCACGCGGGAGGCGTTGCATGAAGCGCATGCCGCGTTGCTGGATGTGGGGTTGGCGTGCACGTTGGATAGACGGCCACGGCTGGCCGTACTGACCCCGGCGCTGGAAGAAGCGCAGCGGGTGATTACTGCTGCATGCGAGGCAGCGGAGTTGCCCTTCAACGGCACACCGGGATAACGCGATACCGCGACAATGGGCGACGCGATAATTTCCGTAGAGCCACCCCATGGGTGGCTGCTATTTGCAATGTGCCGGGGGCACACCGCGCAGCCACCCATGGGGTGGCTCTACGGATCGCGCGCGTATTTCCCGTGGGTTACGCCACCCGCGGCGCCATCTTCCACAACAATGCCCGGAACGGCGCCAGCAGAAACACCCCAATGGCCAGCTTCACCGCCAGATCGCCCAGCGCCCAGCTCACCCACGGCAAACTGGAACCGGCGAACGCAATGCTCCAGAAAATCGTCGTATCCAGCGTCGCACTGCACGTGGTGGCCACCATCGGCGCACGCCACCAATGCCCGCGCCGCAGCCGGTCGAACACGGTGATATCCAGCAGCTGCGCCGCAATGAACGCCAGGCATGAGGCCACCGCAATGCGCGGCGTCGCGATCCAGATCGACAACAGCACCGCCAGCGCGAACCCGGCCCACGCCACCCGCCGTGCCGCCGCCGGACCAAACCGGCGGTTGATCAGGTTGCTCACCAGGAACGCCACCGGGTAGCTGAAGGCACCCCACGTCAACCAGTCGTTGATCGGGTACTGCACCAGCACGTTCGAGCCCAGCACCACCGCGCCCATGGCCAGCACCGCCAGCAGCAGCGAGCGCAGGGTCAACGGGGCAAACACAATGGCAGGGCGCGCGGACATGGCGAACCGGGGGGTAGACAGGGAAGCGGCGGATTATCCGGGCTTGGGGCGGCCACGGCCACCCCAGGCCGGTTCACTTACCAGCGTTCGCTCAGGTTGTTGGCGGCCGCATCGGGGGTGGGCAGGAACGCCACAGCCGTGCCATCTGCCCCGGCTACCGTCCAACCTGCGCCGGTCGGGGTAGGGGTCAGGTCCAGCACATCGCCCACCTTCAGTGTCTTGGCCGGGTTGTCATCGCGGGCTGGCCACTGCACCACGGCCAGGTCTTGAGGCGCCTGCGGATTCCTCAAGCTCACGTCCACCGCACCATTGGCCTTGGGCTCGATCTTCTCAACGGTGAGCGGCGGCAGTGGGCCGGCCTTCAGGCCATCGGCGCGCGCGCCCCGCTCACGGCGGTTGTTGGATTTTTCCTGCGACTCGTGCACCGCGCCCACCGTGAGCCAGACCGGAGAAGTCACCACGGCAAGGCTCATCAACCCGCCGAAGATCACCACGCTGCTGGCCCCCTGGCCCGGGGTGTAATCCTGTGCCGCAACCGGCGAACTGGTCACCACCAGGCTCAATGCCACCGCCAGACTCGAAAGACGTTTCATGACCACTCCTTAGTTTGAAAACCAGACAACGTCACGGCAGCGGCGGGCCCATGCCCGCCACCGGTACGTGCGCCACCGCCAGTTCCTGTACCAGCGCACCGTGCTGCCAGAAGAAATCGAACACCGATTCCACCGTCACCACCGAATAATTGCCGGAAATGCGCTCCGTCGCCGGGTGATCGGTCGTAGCGGCATTGGCCGCGAAGAATCGCGCGCCCAGTCGTTTGCCCACGCCGATGTGCAGCGTACTGGGCTTGTATTGATATGTTCGCAGCCACGCTTGTACCTGCGCGCGATCACGCACCGTGCGGCCGTAGTCCGCCTTCTGCACGGCGGCCATCATGACCTCCAGCACCCACTGGTTGGAATTCTGGTACTCCAGTGAGAAGGGAAACGCCACCGCACTGTAGCGTGGCTGGTGCAGCGCACGCGCCTGGGTGGCAGGCGGCGTCAGCATCGCCTTCAGCGCCGCGCGTACTGCGGGCGAAGGCACGCCAACGCGCAGGTCGGTATGCGTACCCGTCTCGCCGATGAAATTGCCCAACCCCTCGCGGAACAACGCGGACTCCGACGATTTGCATCGGTTGAGCAGATGCACCGCGCGCCAGCGGCCATCGTCCTCGCGCACCGCAAAGGCCACGTGGCTGTGGCGCAACCCATACTTGCTCAGGTCCTGGCCACCGCGCGCGATGATCACCACATCCACGTCGTCCAGCGCTTCCAGCGCTTCGTCGGCGCGTTGGGCCACATCGAACATCGATGCCAGCGCCGCCGGGGTGGGGTAGCGCTCCATGCATTCGGGTTGCTGGGATTGGGCCTGTGCGCAAGGTGCGGTGAGCCACAGCGCCGCACATAGCAGTGCGGGCACGGGCCAGCGAATTGAGCGGGGGTGGGGTGCATCCATTGCAGTTGTGTCTCCAGCGGTACGAGCCGCGCGGGACATCATAGCGGTGGTTTGGGGGTTATCGGGAAAGGGCCAGCCGACTAACAGTCGGCTCTACCCAGTCGGCGCTACCGTTGGTGCCGACGATGCGGCACAGGCGGGTAGTGACACCCCATGGGTGTCATCGCGATCCATGGGTGTCATAGCGGTCCACAGGTGTCATCGCGGTGCCAGACCACCACCGACATCAGCGGCTCAGTTCCCGCGCACAAGGTTCACTCACCGGCACCGGCGGTTCCTGCGGCCACCGCTCCTTCTTCTGCTGGTCGGTCAGCGGCGGCTGGTTGCGATACGCGGTGAGCTCCTTGTGGCAGCTCCACGACACCGCATCCTGCCCGGTGGGCATACTGGAACAGCCGGCAACCAACACGGCCATCAACCCCAACACCGCACTGCGCATACGCACGCTCCTTCCCTGGTGAACCTCGAATCTACCGGCAGCGCATCGCCATCGGTAGCCATTCGCCGCGCGCCGTTAAGCGGGGATATCCAATGCCGCCCGTACCTGCGCGGCAATGCGCCCGGTCTCGCGCAGCGGCTCGATCGGCCCGGGGTAGCCCCAATCCAGCCAGCGTTCCTGCAACCGCCCGCGCGCGCGCAGTGCCTGCTGGAATGTCACCATCCGCCCCTGCGCCTGGCCCTCCAGCGCCACCGCCACCGGCAGGCGCGTGCCGCAGGCCTCCGAAAGCAGGTTCACCGAATCGGGCGACACCACTATCCGGTCGGCCCAGCCCAGCAGCCCCGCATACGGGTTCACCCCGTCGCCGCCGTCGCCCCATATCACCCCGGGCACGTCCGCGAACGCGCTGCGCAGCGCACCCACCAGCGCCGGTGGCGTGCGCCGCGACGTCGTGGCCAGCAGGCTGCCGCCCTCCGCACGCAACTGGTCTGCCAGCTGGCGGAACACCAGCACCATGTCCGGTTCGTGCCAGGGTGCGTGCGGCGTCGGGCCGCCCACCAGCAACGCCGTGCGCGGGCCGGGCAGATCGCCGAAGCTGGCGAAGGCCGCGCGCCCCACCGTGAGCCAGTCGTCGTCCACCGGGTTCAGGCTGCCCAGCAGCGTGAGCACATTGCTGCCGCGCAGGCGGTCGTGTTCGGGCACCACCAGCAGGTCCCAGTGGCGTGTGCCCAGCCGCGGGTCCAGGATCTGCACCACCTTGCTGCCGCGGCGGCGCAGCTCGCGCAGCGCCCCGGCCGCCTGCCGCCCGCAGCCCACCGCCAGCTCGGGCGATTCCTTCGCCAGCGTGGCAAATGCGTCGCCGTAACCGTGGGCCGCTCCGGGCAACCAACACGGCGCCACCCATTTCCAAGGCGCGCGCGGCAGCAGTACCAGCGGCCGGTGTGCCCCCAGCTTCAATGCCGTGGCCAGGGCCACCGCCTGCCGCACATTGCCGGCACGGCCGTCAGTGATCGTCCAGGGCGGACTCCATCGTTTCACGTATGGCATTAATTCGTTTCAGTCAGGCTGGGTGTTGCAACAGTCGCGACACTCTACACTGCCAGCCTTCGCCGACCGCGCGGTGCCCCGTAAAGGTAGCGCAGGGCGTGCGGGATTCCTTCTATATCCAACGTGTTCTTCTGGAGGCTTCATGTCCAACGTGCTCAACGATGCTGCGCTCGACCAGTTGTTCCGTACCGCCCGCACCCAGAATGCCTTCCTCGACACCCCCGTCGAAGACAGCCAGCTGAAGGCCCTGTACGAACTGCTGAAGTGGGGCCCCACGGCCGCCAACGCGAGCCCGGCGCGTTTCGTGTTCGTGAAGTCGCCCGAAGCCAAGGCCAAGCTCGCCCCGGCGCTGTCCGAAGGCAACCACGACAAGACCTTGGCCGCCCCGGTCACCGTCATCATCGCCTTCGACGAAGACTTCCACGAAAAGCTGCCCTACCTGTTCCCGCATACCGATGCCAAGGCATGGTTCGACGGCCCGCGTGAAAACCGCCGTGAATCGGCCTTCCGCAACGGCAGCCTGCAGGGCGCCTACCTGATCCTGGCCGCCCGCGCGCTGGGCCTGGACGCGGGCCCGATGTCCGGCTTCGACCCGGCCAAGGTCGACGAGGCCTTCTTCAAGGGCACCACCCTGAAGTCGAACTTCCTGGTCAACTTGGGGTACGGTGATTCCTCGGGCCTGTTCCCGCGTCTGCCTCGCCTGTCGTTCGACGAAGCTGCCCGCATCGAATAAGTTTTTCCGCCGGCTGAGGCCCGTCCGTGCGGACGGGCTGTTGTACTACTTTTCCTTTTCCCAACGCATTCGAGAGAGAGACCTGACATGACCGTGACCCGCAAACTGCTCCTGCCGCTGGCCCTGACCCTGGCCATCGCCGCCTGCTCCAAGCCGGCTGAAGAAACCGCCGCCCCGGCCGCCGACGCGACCCCGGCTGCTGCCGCCACCGCCCCGGCCGACGCTGCTGCCACCCCGGCGGCTGCCCCGGCTGCCGAAGCCATCCAGATCGCTTCGGGCACCTACAAGCTCGACCCGAGCCACACCGACGTGCTGGTCCAGTGGAGCCACTTCGGCTTCTCGCACCCGACCGCCCACTTCGGCGCTGCCGAAGGCACCCTGGTGTACGACGCGGCCGACGTGACCAAGTCCACCGTCGAAGTGAAGCTGCCGCTGAGCGGCCTCAACAGCTTCACCGCCAAGTTCGACGAGCACCTGCGCAGCGCCGACTTCTTCGACGCCGCCAAGTTCCCGGCTGCCACCTTCAAGAGCACCAAGGTCGAAGCCGCGGGCACCAACAAGCTGACCGTCACCGGTGACCTGACCATCAAGGACATCACCAAGCCGGTCACCCTGGACGTCACCGTCAACGCCGGCGGCGAGCACCCGATGGCCAAGGTTCCGGCCGCCGGCTTCGACGCCACCACCACCATCAAGCGCAGCGATTTCGGCGTGGGCGCTTACGCTCCGAACGTCAGCGATGAAGTGAACATCCGCATCACCACCGAAGCCACCGGCGAAAAGCCGGCTGCGTAATCGGTAGCAATGCGAAACGCAAAAATCCCGCCGAAAGGCGGGATTTTTGTTTGTGGCAACGGCAAAGGACAGGTAGGTGAATCCGACCGGAAAAACCGACCGGAAAAACCGACCGGAAAAACCCAACGGAAGAACCGACGGGGTAGAGCTGACTGTTAGTCAGCTGCTCTGCCAGCAGCAATCTTCGCCAACCACCCACTCGCGAAATCCGTCGGCAACCGCCGCGCCGGTGCGGTCAACCCGCTCTCACGCAAAAACGCATGCGTGGCCTGCGCGAAATTCTGCCGCGCAATCAGCGCCGCCTGCTTCACCGCCGCCTGCTGCTTGCGCAGCTGCACGATCTGCAGGCTCGGCTTCCCCGGCAATGCGTACTTCTGGTAACGCCGCAGCTCGTCGGCCACCAGCGTGATATCGGTATTGGCCTGCACCAGCGCCAGCTGCGCGCGGGCCAGCGGCAGGTCCGCCTCGCGCATCGGCACCAGGGCGTTCGGCGCGGCCGTGGCCAGCGTGGCGTCCAACGCCGCATCGGCGCGCTCCAGGCGCGCGATCAGGTCGGCCAGGGCCGAAAGAGAAACTGCTTGCATCGAAAGCCACCGGCCCAAAACGTGATTGTCGCATGGAGGGTGCCCCGGCACCCTCCATATGCCGGAAGCGCCGGCCGTTGGCCGGCCCTCAATCCCCTTCGTACTCCGGGTGCGCCTTCCAATACCCCGTGGAACGAATCCACTCCTTCGGCACCCCCAAATGCCCCTCGATGTACTTGCGCATCATCCGCGCCCGGCGCGATTCGGTGGCAATCCAGTAGAACGTGTCGCCCTCCGGCTCCTCGAAGTCGGTGAACACGTCTTCCAGCAGCGTGCTCGTCGCCCCATCAAACCCGTTGCGCTCCAGCCAGTACACCCGAATGCGGTCATCCTCGGGCAGCTGCTGGCGGTCGTCCGCCTCCGGAATTTCGATGTACACCTCCGCACGCGCCTGCTCCGGCAGCGTCTCCAGCCAGCGGCTGATGGCCGGCAGCGCCGTCTCATCGCCAATCAGCACATAGGTGTCGTAGTCATCGGCCGTCATATGCGAGCCACGCGGGCCGCCCACCGCAATCGCATCACCCGGCTGCGCATTGGCCGCCCAGCTCGACGCCACCCCGTGCCCGTGCAGCACGAAGTCGATGGCCAGCTCCTTGGCCTCCAGGTCCCACCAGCGCGGCGTGTAATCGCGGGCGGGCGAGGGCGCCTGGCCTTCCGGGTAGCGCGGGCCTTCCGGCGTCATTGTCGGCACCACGAACTGGCCTTCCGCATTCGGGAAGAACAGCTTCACGTGGTCGTCGGGCGAAGGCGAATCGAAGCCTTCCAGCGCCTCACCGCCCACGATCACCCGGCGCATGCATGGGGTGATTTCCTCGGTGCGCAGCACCTGCAGCGGGCGGAACTTCACGGTATGACGCAGCAACCGGTTTTCATGCAAAGCCATGGGAAACACCTGTAATCAGTGCCGCACACGCGGCGTAGGGGGAAGGACCTGGCTGGCCGTAAGCGAGCTGGGTCTGAATCAATCGGGTCGGCGGCCGGGCGCGCGGATCTGCGCCGCGGCCTCGCGCAGCGCCTGCGCCACGGTGGCCGCGTTGTCGTCCTGCCAGCGGGCGTGGTGCAGGGCCAGCGCCTGTTTCACCTCGCGCAGCGCGTCGCGCACCACCGGCGGCAGGTTGGCCTTGGCGATCGAGCGCGCGCTGTGGCGCACCCGGTGCAGCGCCGCGTCCACCTCTTCGCGCTGCGCCGCCAGCTCGGCCTGGCCCAGCGCATTGAGCTGGTAGCGCTTGCGCCCACCGTCTTCCACCGCACTCACCCAGCCGGCGGTCTCGAACTGCGACAGCACCGGGTAGATGGAGCCTGCGCTGGGCGTATACACCCGCACGAACATCTCGCTGATGCACTGGATCAGCTCATAGCCGTGGCGCGGCTGCTGGCCCAGCAGCGACAGCACCAGCAGGCGCAGATCGCCGCGGCTGAGCGGCCGGGCAGGGGTAGCGCGGGCAGAACGTTCAAGGTCACGCGGAGCAGTCATTTCGATATATCGAATGAGGTGCGATAACGATATATCGAAATCATCGCCGGTGGTAGAGCGAGGCCCTGCCTCGCTAACGGAACGGTTCAGCATTCGACCAAGCCGCCCCTCACCAAAAGCGCCCTCCCACCAAACGCCCCCACGCGACGGTGCGTGCCCCAAGTAGAACGCTGGCCCACCCCCACCCATCCCAGCCATCCACGTTCCACGCCCCACCCCATGACAGCGCTAGCCAATCCCCCACACCCGAAACCAACCCCCACCAGCACCCCACTGTCCCCCTGCAGCACCAATGTCATCCCCATCAACCACCCTGAAACCGCGCGTGGAACCGCCAAACCCCACCCACCCCACTGTCGCGCCATGTCCCCCCAGACACCGCGCAGCGCTTCCATACGCACCCGTAGCGAAGTAAGCAAACCCATTGGTGCGCTACACTTTGCGGCTAGAAATCTAAAACAGTCGCGCGCGTGCGTGCGGTCATGGGAGCGCAAATGAACTGGTTGAACGAGGTGCTGAACAACGACCCGAATCCTGTGGAAACCCAGGAATGGATCGAGTCGCTGAAGGCCGTTATTGATGTCGAGGGCCCTGAGCGCGCGCATCAACTGTTGGAAGGCATGGTGGAACTGACCCGTCGTTCGGGTGCTTACCTGCCGTTCTCTCCCACCACCGAGTACGTGAACACCATCGCGCCGACCCTGGAGGCCAAGAGCCCGGGCAACGCCGAACTGGAATGGCGCATTCGTTCCATCATCCGTTGGAACGCCATGGCAACCGTCGTGCGCGCCAACCGCAAGCCGGGCGACCTGGGCGGCCACATCGCCAGCTTCGCCTCCGGTGCCACCCTGTACGACGTGGGCTTCAACCACTTCTGGCGCGCCCCCAGCGACAACCACCCGGGCGACCTGCTCTTCATCCAGGGCCACAGCGCCCCGGGCATCTATGCGCGTTCCTTCCTGGAAGGCCGCATCGATGAGCAGCAGCTCGACAAATTCCGCATGGAAGTCGACGGCGGCGGCCTTTCCAGCTACCCGCACCCGTGGCTGATGCCGGACTACTGGCAGACCCCCACCGTCTCCATGGGCCTGGGCCCGCTGGCGGCCATCTACCAGGCGCAGTTCCTGCGTTACCTGGAAAACCGTGGCCTCATCGAAAAGAGCGACCGCAAGGTGTGGTGCTTCATCGGCGACGGCGAGAGCGACGAGCCGGAAACCCTGGGCGCCATCGCGCTGGCCGGCCGTGAAGGCCTGGACAACCTGATCTTCGTGGTGAACTGCAACCTGCAGCGCCTCGACGGCCCGGTGCGCGGCAACGGCAAGATCATCCAGGAACTGGAAGGCGTGTTCCGTGGCGGCGGCTGGAATGTCATCAAGCTGCTGTGGGGCGGTTACTGGGATGCCCTGCTGGCCAAGGACACCAACGGTGTGCTGCGCAAGCTCATGATGGAAACCGTCGACGGCGAATACCAGAACTGCAAGGCCTTCGGCGGCGCCTACACGCGCGAGCATTTCTTCGGCAAGTACCCGGAAACCGCCGCCATGGTGGCCGGTCTTTCCGACGACGACATCTGGCGCCTCAACCGTGGTGGCCACGACCCGCACAAGGTGTACGCCGCCTACCACCAGGCCGTGAACACCAAGGGCATGCCCACCGTCATCCTGGCCAAGACCGTCAAGGGCTATGGCATGGGCAGCGCCGGTGAGGCGCTCAACCCGACCCACCAGACCAAGAAGCTGGACGACGAAGCCGTCAAGCACTTCCGCGACCGCTTCAACATTCCGGTGACGGATGCGCAGCTGGCCGACGGCCAGGTGCCGTTCTACCACCCGGGCCCGGATTCGCCGGAAGTGAAGTACCTGCAGGAGCGCCGCGCCGCACTGGGCGGTTACCTGCCGCAGCGCCGCCGCAAGGCCACCAAGAGCTTCAACGCACCGAAGCTGGAAACCTACGAGCGCCTGCTCAAGAGCAGCGGCGAGCGCAGCTACTCCACCACCATGGCCTTCGTGCAGAGCCTGAACATCACCCTGCGCGACAAGGAACTGGGCCCGCACATCGTGCCGATCGTGGCCGACGAAGCCCGTACCTTCGGTATGGAAGGCCTGTTCCGCCAGATCGGCATCTACGCGCCGTTCGGCCAGAAGTACAAGCCGGTCGACGCCGACCAGCTCATGTTCTACCGCGAAGACCAGAGCGGCCAGGTGCTGCAGCAGGGCATCAGCGAGCCGGGCGCCATCAGCTCCTGGATGGCTGCCGGTACCAGCTACTCGGTGTCCAACGTGCCGATGCTGCCGTTCTACATCTACTACAGCATGTTCGGCTTCCAGCGCGTGGGCGACATTGCCTGGCAGGCCGCCGACATGCGTACCCGCGGCTTCCTGCTCGGCGGCACCGCCGGCCGCACCACGCTCAACGGTGAAGGCCTGCAGCACGAAGATGGCCACAGCCATCTGGCGGCGGGCGGCATTCCGAACGTGCGCAGCTACGACCCCACCTTCGGCTTCGAAGTGACCGTCATCCTCCAGCACGGCACCAAGGCCATGATGGAAGACCAGATTGATGAGTACTACTACATCACTCTGATGAACGAGAACTACACCCACCCGGAAATGCCGGAAGGCGCGGCCGAAGGCATCGTCAAGGGCATGTACCTGCTCACCGACGCCGGCAAGCCGAAGAAGAACGAGCTGCGCGTGCAGCTGCTGGGTTCGGGCACCATCCTGCGCGAGGCCATTGAAGCGGCTGCGCTGCTGGAGAAGGACTTCGGCGTTACCGCCGACATCTGGAGCTGCCCCAGCTTCAACGAACTGCGCCGCGATGGTTTCGACGCCGAGCGTTGGAACCGCCTGCACCCGGAAGACACCCAGCGCAAGGCCTACGTGACCGAGCTGCTGGAAGACCGCCAGGGCCCGGTGATTGCTGCCACGGACTACGTGCGTGCGTATGCGGACCAGATCCGCGCGTTCGTGCCGGGTACGTTCACCGTGCTGGGTACCGATGGCTTCGGCCGTTCCGACACCCGTGCCAACCTGCGTCGCTTCTTCGAAGTTGACCGGTACTACATCGCGCATGCCGCGATTGCGGCGCTGGCCAAGGACGGGAAGATGACCGGGAAGGATGTGGCCCGGGCTATCAAGCAGTACAAGATTGATCCTGAGAAGGGTAATCCTGTCGGGGTTTGATTGACACTTCTTTGAATGGAGGAGGGGCGAAAGCCCCTCCTTTTTTTTTGGAAATTGAGCCGATCGTCCTGCCGGGGCACGCTTTTGTGCATTGCAACTGGGTGCTCAAGCATTCCTGTTCCGAGTACAGCGCCCGCTGTATGCACCCAAACGCATGGCACTTATGGTGTGGTGCGTTTAAGGACTGTTCCCTCCGGGGGCATTGGCCCACGAGAAATCCCGCGGCGCCCGCGAGTTTGTCCAACCGCCTGGCGACCTAGACGGCCAGACGAGCGCACGGCAAATGGGCCCCTGAGCCCTTGCACGCATTAATAATGTGCGTGAAGATTGGCGTGCATGGCCGAGAAGCGTTGCTGGAGCCAATGGGGCAAACGGCGGCTGCGGAGATGCAAACTACTTGCCAATATGCACACGGACGAGCGACTCGGCTACAACCAGTCAATACCCTATGAGTGGCTGCAGGCGCCCTCAGAAAGGGACAGGGCTTTCCTCCTTGAATTCACGCGCGGAGCGCTCTATGCCCTCGCGCGTGATGAACGCGGGGCAATTTGTGAGGTCCATGTATCACGCATCCAGCACGCCTTTAGGAGGCTCGGGTCGCCTGCAATGTACAAGGTGGGATTAAAGCTCATGCGGCTAATGAGAGAAGTCGAGCGGCTCTCTCACGGCTACTGGCTTCTAACACCATTTCGCGTGATTGAAATCGAGAAGAAATACCATTTCGTTGGCGCCCTTCCTATCGCGCACGGCGCCCTCGGTGAAGTCGAAGAAAGTGCACTTTGTAGATTCGTATCGGCAGAAGTGGCCACCAGCTTTCCAATGCAAACTTTGGATTGCTGGTTGGGCTCCGCGCAGATCCAGTCGGAGAGCGTGATATCTGGAGTTGTCCGCGACCATGCCCGCTCAGCTCAGCGAACGGCTGATCTCGCTGACGTGCAATATCTCTCTTTCGTGAAGAACGGCGGCGGGGAGGCTCGCTTCGGCTGGAGCGATGTCCCATCAACGATTCTTAAGGAAGAAAAGATCGCCATTTGCAGGCAGCATGTGAGTGGTCTTCCGAGATACTTCTCAGCAAAGCTTTCTAACAAGCGACTGGCAAGCGAATGTCCCCTCACGGTACAGCTGTCCGAGCTGATCTTCGCTATTGCTCGCAACCTTGGCGCGCCTATCAGAGCTACCCTTAGGAAAAATGCTGTAGGTGTGACTCTCATTGAAGTTGATCAAAGGCTTCCCATCAATGAGTTTCGCCTCGCGCTGCTACTGGCAACCGATATTGCTAAGGATGCTGCAAGGGTGACGTACACCATTCCGTCCGATCTAGCGGCGGCTTTCACTCGTCGTCTCATTTCCCTTGGCTGCAAGGTGGAGTGTCAGGAATGACCGTCTCAAACTACTCCGTTCACTCCGTTTACAAGAGCATCCTTGATTCCTTTCATCAGTACCTAAGTGCTCAGTACCATATTTGGGATGAGCACCTCATTGCGGAGCGAGAGCGGATATTTGCCGAAGTTGGGAACACGGCGCAAGAGCCTAGGCTTGAGGCGACCCCACAGTACGCATCAGGCAAGTCGTATTCCGAGCTTGAAATACCAAGGGAGGCCATCTCGATCCTTAACTGCGCTGCGGCAGATGGCACAACTGGTATACCGCAGATCGCCTACACGCATCAGTGTCGGGCAGTGGAGCAATTCTTCGCGGGCAAGGAACTGATCGTCGCTACGGGTACCGGCTCAGGAAAGACTGAAAGTTTCCTAATTCCAATTCTATCAAGTCTTGCGACGGAATCCGCGCAAAGATCGAATTCCTGGCGGACGCCGGGTGTGCGCGCGATACTTCTCTATCCTATGAATGCGCTGGTAAACGACCAGCTCTCGAGGCTGAGGCGCCTGCTTGGGAATGAAAAAGTTCTAGCTCAGTTCGGACAGGGCCAGCGCAGGGTTGCGACCTTCGGAATGTACACGAGCAGATCGCCCTACCCTGGGCGCCGGACGTCGCGAAAGGATAAGGAGCGTGTCGTAGGGGAGATAAATAAACTCTACATCGAAGGAATGACGACCGAGTACCGAGGCCTGTTGAAGGAGGAGGGTAAGTGGCCGGCAAAGGATCTAGAAGCCTTCGTTAATTCTGGCCTAAACACGGGCTTGATGGACGCTGAGCTCATGACGCGCCACGAGATGCAGCACAGTGCGCCAGACATACTTGTTACCAATTACTCAATGCTTGAGTACATGATGCTCCGTCCGCTCGAAGCACCGATCTTCGAGCAAACGGCTGCGTGGCTCGCAGCGGATGCTCAGAATCGCTTGACCATCGTTATTGACGAAGCCCACATGTACCGCGGATCCGGTGGAGCGGAGGTCGCATATCTACTAAGGAGGCTCCAGGCACGGCTCTGCGTGCCAAGGGAACGGCTTAGGTTCATTCTTACTAGCGCGAGTTTAGGCGCTTCCGAAAGTGCAGAGAAAGACATCAAGGAGTTTGCCGAAAAGCTTACTGGCGGGAAGGTTAGCAACTTTGAGCTAATCAAAGGAGATCTGAACATAAGGTCAGGGGGAGCGATTGGCGGGGTATGTACTTCCAGGGTGCTTGCCTCATTTGATAGAACCGCCATCTTGGGGGCGTTCGACGATCTGGGAAAGTCGCACGCTTCCCTCTGTGCACTGGGTGATCAGCTAGGTACTGCTGTTCCTCGGCCCGACATGGAGCGTGGAAGTCTCCAGCACTACGTCTACGCAGTGCTGGAATCCCTTCCGGTGGCATCATTGGTCGCAGAGATGCTCACCCACAAGCCAATGGCAATATCGGATTGCGCGAAAATTGCCTTTCCGAATTCCCATGACTCAGCTGAAGCCCTCGAGTCGCTGCTGGCGTTGATGGCCTTCGGTTATGACCAGGCAAATAGACGTCCCTTCTGCCCGGTACGATCCCACCTGTTCTTCCGCGGACTACCAGGTCTTTATGTGTGCACAAACTCAAATTGTGGCTCATCCGGACCAGAAGGTGTGCGCACGCTTGGCAAGCTCCACGCCGCCGAAAGGCTTAGGTGTGATTGCGGCTCGCGTGTTTACGAGTTGTTGACGCACAGGTCTTGCGGCGCAAGCTATCTCCGTGCATATACAAAGGGGGTTGATGGCGACTTTCTCTGGCACCAGTCCTCAAATGGCACTTGGACGGAGACTCGGCTGGTCGAAGCGCAGTTCTACGTAATCCCCGATGCGCAAGCCGAAGACATCAAAGGAACCATCGTTTGGCTGCATGCCCCGACTGGGAAGCTCCTTTCAACGCAGCCGGCATCGGGGACACCTGGGCCTTTTCTACGCCTATTGCGGCCTGACAGTATCTGTGGCGACAGGGGGCGGGATGTAATTAGTCTAAAAAACGAATGCCCCGCATGCGGCCAGCGACCGCAGCCCGAATCGCCTGTGGCGATGGATCTTGCGACCAAGGGAGAGGCGCCCTTCGCACACATCGTTCGATCGCAGGTGAGCAGTCAGCCGGCCGTGAAGCGCCAAACGCGCCGGACGCCCAACGGTGGCCGTAAGACAATTATATTTTCCGATGGTCGACAGAAGGCGGCGAGGCTAGCTCGAGAAATACCTCGGGAACTGGAGTTGGATGTATTTCGGCAGGCAATATTCATGGCAGCGCAGTCTATGGAGGAGCTTGGGCGCGATCCCCGACTGAATGAGCAGCTGTATGTTGCGTTCCTCAAGTGCATGCTCGATCACAACCTATGCTTCTTCGATGGCAATGATCGTGCCACCCTAGAGCGCCATGTTGACGATTTTCAGAATTTCTATGATGGAGATTTAAGGGCTCAGTTGGAAGACGGCAGCGTAATGCCGCCGCCAAGCTATTGGGCGATCCTACTTAAGCAACTCGGAGCTCCTTTCTATTCAATCAGTTCACTTACCCTTGGCTACGCTGCACCCGTCCGGAAGGCTGTGTCGCAGAAGATCTACAGGGAGCTTCCGGGCATGCATGCAGGTGAGGTGGATGCAATGGCAGCAGCTTGGATTCAGCGTTTGCTCACTCGATTTGCTTTCGCGGCTGATGTTCCGGATGGTGTTAGGAGCAGCGCATCTCGATACCCAGTCAAGACATCGGTGGCGCGCGACGGCTTCTCAAAGGTGCATAGGCAGATTCTTGCGAAAAATGGTGTAGATACGGACGCGATCGAGAGCTGTTTCGCCAGAAACCTTTGCGACACTAAGCAAGATGGATCAATCTACCTAAAGCCGTCGCACATCATGCTCCGCTCTGCACTTACCGAAGAATGGGTCCAGTGCTCAACTTGTAGATCGGTTTCGCCCTCTCTCATATTTGGTTCCTGTCCGAGCTGCGGAAGCGCGAGCGCGATGCTCGTAGATCCTGAAAGTAGTGGCTATTTGAGGGCGAGAAAGGGGTTCTGGCGCGATCCGGTTGCGATGGCAACCCGGCGGAAGGCAGTGCCACTGAGCCTTGACGTTCAGGAGCACAGCGCCCAGCTTTCGTACAAAGACGCAGATAACCCGTCACCGACTACGGAGATATTTGAGCGACGATTTAGGGACATCCTAAAGGCAGGAGAGCGCGCTGTGGACGTGCTCAGTTGCACCACAACAATGGAAGTGGGTATCGATATCGGTTCCCTGATCGCGGTATCAATGCGTAACGTTCCGCCGATGCGACAGAACTACCAACAAAGAGCAGGGCGCTCAGGTCGCCGGGGGGCAGCAGTGTCAACCGTCGTGACATATGCTCAAGCGGGTGCTCATGATTCTTACTATTTTCAAAATCCAGACAAGATCCTGGCAGGCGAGCCTCCTAAGCCCGTATTAGATACTTCAAATGCGCGGATCACTGACCGACACGTGCTTTCCCAACTGCTTCAAGACTTCTTCCGCCCTCTTGCAGCCGGCTCGTCATCAAGCGACATCTACACGGTGTTGGGCGATACGTGGGATTTCTATCATGGGGAATCGCCTAGTGGCTTGGCGGCCTTTGTAGAATGGGTTTGGAACTCAGGTGATGGGAAGGGGTCTCTCGAACGGGCGCAAGCGTGGTTGCCCAATGGTCAGTCCGCGGAGAGAGTTGCTCGAAGCATGATTGATGAACTATTGGAGAAGAGGCCTTCGACAGAGGAGGGGCTAGAATCGAGGCTGATCGACTATCTGTTTGCCCGTGGCCTCCTGCCGTCATACGCATTCCCTGTCGACTTGTGCGCGCTTCAAATCCAGGAAAGGGTTGCTTCTGGTGGATACAGAGTAGTGGAGCAGGCTCAGCAGGGATTGAACATCGCGCTCTCTGAGTACGCTCCGGGCCGACTTGTAGTGGTAGACAAGAAGACGTACCGAATCGGCACCGTTGCATCCTCTGGGCCAGAAAGCGAGCTGGACCGAGGGGCGGCGCTATTCTCGAGGAGCAAGGTGTACCGTCACTGTGAGCAGTGCTCATACACTGCGGGATTCATAGGCATGGACGATGGTGAGCAAACGTGCCCCCAGTGTGCAGCCGTGACATTGCGGACGATGACTGTGATCCGGCCAGAGGTGGTCTTTCCAAGTGGCAAGACCGACATTAGCGATTTTGAAGATCAAGTCTACAGCCGAGTCACCAAAGCTCAGTTGCCACTTCCCGAAAAGGATAGGAAGTTGGCAACCGAACGCTTTGGGCAGCGATCTGGAATCGCGTACATGCCGAAGCAGCGTCTAATCGTAGTCAACGAGGGCGACCCGGGTGCTGTCGAGGTGGGTTTTCGTGTCTGCGAGAAATGTGGAAAAGTGCTAGCGCAGGGCGATGCAGAGGCTCCTCACGCACGAGACTACTTTACGAGTGGCTACGATCGCTCTCGATCTAAGCGTTGCGACGGAGAGTTTCGTCAGGTATTTTTGGGCTACGAGTTCACATCGGACGTGCTGCTCGTGCGGATCGATGTTGTAGAGCCAGTGCGGTTCGACCTGCACAAGAGGCGGGACCGAAAGCCGCTTGAAGATGCGCTTCAAACTCTGTGCGAAGCTCTGACGCTGTCGATTTCGAGGGTGTTGGACATAGATGTCCGCGAGGTGAGCGCAGGCTTCAGGTTTGGGAGCGACGGGGAGTCAAAGTTCGCCGACATATTTGTCTACGACAACCTGTCCGGTGGAGCAGGCTACGCGTTGGAAGCGGGGCAGTCCTTCGATAAGATCTTCCAAGATACAAGGCGGTTATTGGCAGATTGCAACTGCAGTGCCTCATGCGAGAACTGTTTGCGCCAGTACGCTAACCGTTTCAATCATGCGGACTTGGATCGGAACCTAGCGCTAGATCTAGCGAATTACATTGAAAGTGGATCGCTTCCAAGTCCGTTGGCCGCGGATGCGCAGGTGGGTACGCTCGAGCCGCTGATCGAGATGTTGAGGCTCGCAGGTGGAGTGGTTGAGGTTGGCACTGATGGAGTGTTGGCATCTTACGCCGGAAAGTCATATCAACTTGAGGTCTGTCCTTCTCTTCGATCCTGCGTTCATAGGGAGGCGCGAAATGGCGTAATCAGACTGGTATTCTCGCCCTACGAGATACAGCGCGATCTCCCAAGTGCCTTTGCAGAGATGAAATGAAAATGGGAAGTGTAGTTGAGTTGGGCGCGCGCGAGGCTTCGTTGAAGCGAACGGTGCGTAAGCACCTTCAGGACCTTGGTTTTGTGCGTGACTGCGAGGGCAGACTACAACCGCCAAGCTTGGAGAAAGAGGCATACAGGCGCTTTCATAAAGGTCAGCGTGAGGAGAAGCTTGCGGCAAACATGACATGGCTAGAGGCCCGCCAGAGCAAGCTGTTGAAGTGGTTCGCTAACGGGTGCGATGTGATCCCGAAAGACATACGGCCGGAGCTTGAGCTCATCAAAAGCAGGACTTGGCAGTCCGATCTATTTAGGATGGCGGCCCTACATTGGCAGGTTCCCGTTTCAGAGGGGTATGGGCGGCGGATGAGATTCCTGGTGTGGGATCGCTCCAATTCGAAATTGATTGGCATCATTGCGCTAGGGGACGCCGTTTTCAATCAGGCTGCCCGCGATGTCACAATTGGATGGGATCACAAGCGGAGATCGACAGCCCTGGTTAACATCATGGACGCCTACGTGCTCGGTGCTGTGCCGCCGTATAATCAGCTTCTGGGCGGAAAGCTAGTTGCTTCTCTAATTCGGACTCGAGAGGTGGCCCAAGCATTCGCATCGCGGTACGGCGAATCAGTTGGCCTTATCTCAAATGACAAGAAGAATGCCCGACTGTTGGCGGTGACTACGACCTCGGCTCTTGGGCGCTCATCTGTCTATAATAGATTGAAGCTAAATGGCACAAGCATATTCGAGTCCATTGGATACACTTCAGGCTGGGGTCACTTCCACTTTTCCGGAAAAGTATTTGAGGAACTGAGGGCGTATCTTCAGTTCGTTGGGGACGATTATGCTCAAGGCTTTGAGTACGGGTCGGGGCCCAATTGGAAGATTCGCGTCATCCGTCGGGCGCTTGAGCGTCTTGGTTTGGACACATCTCTTGCGCGACATGGTTTTGTCCGAGAGGTTTTCATCTGTAGGATCGCGACCAACGCGGAGGCAGTGCTTCGGGGCGACAAGAAGAGGGCGCTGTATGGAGGTCTTCCCAGTGTGAGGGAGGTAGGCGCCGCGGCGATGGCGAGATGGGTCGTGCCGCGCTCTGAACGGGATTCAAGTTATCGATCCTGGCGTGCTGCCGGTATCCTAGACTCGATCTACGGTGTCTTGCCACAGGAAGTGGCGCATCAGGCAGAGGTTCATGGACTGGGCGATTAATTCTGCTGGCGTACTGGTCATGCCGGGCACGCAGGATGCGTATGCACAACTGCTTCGTTGCCCGGTTTGTCATGCGAAGGTCTACCATAGAGGTGGCGCCCTCAATCGTCCTCACTTTGCGCACTACAGCGGCAATTTTAGTCGCGATTGCGAGCTATATACGCCCGGTACGGGCGCCGGGACAATCCAGTACCCGCAGCTGCAATCCATTCCTGCAAAGGAGCAGCGCCCTGTAATAGTGTGGCGCAGCGCTGGTTCTATCGCTCTTAGCCTATGGCTGAGATTGCCGCCGGATTTTGGTCGCGATTCGAGGTCAATTTCTATTGTTTCAAGTTTGGGGACGTACCTACGAGGCTCCGAACAGACTCGTTCGTCGTTTTCTCGTCTTCCTTTCAGAGTACCTCCGGCCACTGCCAAGATTAACCCCCATGACGAGCGGGTGGAATTGATGTTCGACGTCGCCCTGAGCCAGTTCCAACTTTCAGGGAACTTCTTCAGGGCAACGGTCACGGGCGGCATTCTGGAGGATCGCGATGTACCACTGGAGCTGGGACAAGACTACATCTATGTATCGCAGCGGCCGTTAGCGGAGCCATACCCAGTGGGACTTGCTCTGTCCCAACCCCCTACGCTTCACCAGAGCTGGAGCGTTTACCACATTAATCTGCGCGATGTTCCGGAAGCTCGCCTTCCGACCATCTCTGGGTTGTCTAGCTACTTTGAACGCGAGGTTGTTCCTCCGAGGCCAAAACTTGAGATCCTTTGGCCGCCGCCAAACAAGTACGACATGGACGGGACAGCGGTCTACCCCGCAGGCAGTAATCAAATCGTCTTGAGGTCCATTTCGGTTCTTCCCAAGTTCGAGTCCTGGGAAGGCACTGAGTCTGATGTTCGAGAGCTCGCTCAAGGCCTATTTCTAATTACGTGGAGTGGTGCTCCCAAAGAGGCTGCGGTGTGGGCGCATGGTGCTACTGCGCAGCGACTCAGATTCGAGTCGGACGTTACGTCAGTGCCGGACGGTGTCGTCATCGAGTGTGGCGACGCGAAGGTAGATCTTAGCGATAGTGGGTTGGAGTCGATCGATCTTAGTTCCGGTCCAATTCGGATCGAAGTCCCCAATAGCCGCGTTTGGTTGAGCGTCAAGATAGATGGGCAACGGCCAAGCCCCTTGCCGGATGGTCTTTCACTTTGCGTTCCCGGTGGTGTGGCATGCATTTCGGCCGGTGCGTTTGGGGTATGGGCCGAACGAGACTCGGCAGGAGGGATGGAATTCCCCCAATCTCGGTTCAGTGAAAATCTTGAGGCCCTCGTTACTGGCCTAGCAGGGAAGTTGGCCCTGAGCGAGATGCGTCTATTGGAGTCACGAGAGCATGCGCTTAGGTGGGCTTTGAGACACAATTGCCAAGAAGTACTTCCAATAATTCTCGCAAAATTGCCATTCGAGGTCGACCGTGGCTTATCTTGATCTTAGTCCCAAGCGTCTTTCATTCTTGCTTGCACAGGGGACGCACGAAGGAGAGCTAAAGAAGTTCTTCACGGAGTGCAAGACTCAGCTGCTGTTGCGTGGGGCAAAAGTTCAGAACATTCCGCATGGGAGAGAAGAGAGAATCCGCGCGATATGCGAGAGGCTATCACGTAGAACGGACGATACCTTGCAAGCATGGTTTAGTCAGAATATCAATCTGGCAGTGCGCGAGGAGCTAGATGATGTGCTCCTCTACCTGGAGGCACACTTCTCTGGAACCGACGAACTATCTAGAGCTCAAGCGAGAGATATTTGTAGGTCTGCGCTGACATACATTTTTGAGGCCGAACCGAACGTTGCGCTTCTAGGCCTTCTCAAGGGCCAAGAATCCAAAGCAGAAACCCAGTCTGAGCTAGTTGCTGGCGATTCAAGATCCCGCGAGCTGGTAGACGTGGCGGGAGAGACGGATGGGGCCGCGTATCAACATACGGCGGTGCTAGCTTCTGAGGCGTACCCGCTGTCGGAGCTAATTGCATCTCTCATAGCAGGCGACGAGAAGGGGTTGGAGGTTGCGCTGTCGCAGTTCAGTCAAAAGACCAGGTCGCTAACTACTGCCCTCATAGCGCTTCGTGGAGGCGATATCGCTACCGCGGAGAGCCAACTGCCGTCGATAGGAACCTCTGGGCCTGAATGGGAAGTCTTCGAGAACGCTTTGTCTAGAGCGAGGCATCAGCCGGAAGGCGCCCCCAGGCAAGCCGGGGCGCGGGTGAACGTTCCTGCCTTCATGACGAATCTGGTTATAGAGGACACGCAAGAGATTATTGGGGTGCTAACTAACGAATCTGAGACGGGAGCTGTCTTTGTGCAGCCTGTGCTTCTCTTCTTTGAAGGGAGTCCAGTTCAACTGGCCAAGGATCATTGCCTCCAACTCTTTCCGGAGAGCGGTTCTGTCATGACTCATCGATCCGCGCTTAGGCGATCCCCAAGAGTGCGAGACCTTGTGAGATGGGGCGTGACTGAGCGCGACCGGCCTGACGGGCGGACGCGGTTCCACATGGATAGTGAGAAGGCTTCTCCGATTCGTGTCGTACAACTTCCCGTTCCTAGCCGGGATCCCGATGAAGTCAGAGCTCAGATACGCGCCTATGCAGCAGCCACCGGATGGGGCATGGGAGAGCAATGCATCTTCTTGCTGCTAGATGGACTCGCGGTCATCTCGCCAAAGAATGTGGATGTCACTCGAGACGAGCCGTTTCATAGTCCTTGGCAGGTGTGGACGTCGCTCGATACATGGATAATTGAGGGGCATCAGTACTGCCTTGAGCTTCCACTTGAAACGCCGTCATTGCTCGATCTATCTCCCATAGGAATCGCGTTCAGTCGCCTTTTGAAAGGCCTCGATGCCCATGGACGTTTTGCCACAAGCAAGGCACAACGGAAGGAGCTTGTGGAGCTTCTTGAGCGAGACGAGGGGAGGGAGATTTCCGGCCGCATCAGGCGCATTGCAGGATCAGTGCGGCAGATGTCCATCGACGAGGAGCAAGTCGAGCTGCTTCTTGATCTACTGAGATCTCACGACGACGTGAAGAGGCGCATCGAAGAGCTTGTCTCGCAGGGTGTAGAGGCGAGGCAGCGAGAGAAGATTGGATTGAGCGAAGAGATCATCGCTCTCCGTAGGAAAAAGTCTGAGCTGGAGACTGAAGGGCGCGATATTGAGCGGCGCAATCGTGCTCGCGCTGAGTCTGTAGGTGTTTCTGTGAAAGGCGCTTTTGACGCGGCTATAGAGCAAGGAGCAGCGTCGCTCGCGTCCGCGGAGATAATGAGAATGTTGGGTGGCAGAAGTGGATCGTCTCGCGGTCAAGAGCTGGGTGAGGTGCCTAGGAAGGAAGTAAGGTCCTGGGTGGTGAGTGAGTCTCTGACACCTGAATCATTGCGGGAACGACTACACGTAATAGGAATCAACGCCCGGCAGGTTGCTGTCCTTTCCGCGCTTGTAGCCATCGCCGAGCGCGCCGGTGCGGCTGTTCTCATAAAGGGATGCGTTGCCAGGCAGTGCGTTCAAGCGGTGGCAGTCAGCGATAGAGTGCCGGTCAACTTCATTGATATTCCTATGGGCCTGACGTCGAGCTCGGTCATACAGCCATTGCTTGACCGATTTGGTGAATCCGAGAGAATGGCGTTCCTCGGTGCTGACCTATCTCCATTGGACGTTTACGCTACCGGATTGCTTGACCGTGTCATGGCGCAATGTGTTCGGGAGCGAGAGAGATGGTTGATCATCGGTGCATGCGTTGGTGGTGAGTTGAGCTTGCCGGTGCCCGCGTCATGGCGGAAGGTTGCGTTGGTCATCAATTTGGATTCTAACTGGGACGGGGAGTGTCCCGGGCTGGACGAGGTTGACGATGAATCAATCATGCTGCTGCGCGTCATTCGCGACCGACTCGCGGAGGAGCTATTCGCAGTTGATGAGAGGCTGAGGCATCACCTAGAGTTCGCGGTCGTCCGGGCGATTATTGGCGGTGCGAGTCTTGCATAGCGGCAGTGCGTTCAGTCTCGAGCGGGCAACGCGTCGGCGAAAGCCTCCAATAGCGGAAATTGAGCCGCTCCAGGAAATAAGTGTGCATTACCAGTCACATAGCGCTCGATGCTTCTCAAGCTGAAGTCTATCCACATCGCATCCTTTGACTATGGGCCTCGCTAACGATTTACCAATAAGATCTTGGTAGCTGGAGCCTGCAAGGGTTGGCGCGACGCAAATCCGCATGGTGGTTGTGTCGACGCCGATCAGGTTTAGGTCAAAAAGGGTGTGCAGGTCTGACCGGAGAAGAAGGCCGTTAGAGACCACGTTTGTCTCTCTGCCCAGGTAGCGGTGGATATGAGCTGCCTCAAGGACATCAACCACCCCACAGCCAGTCATAGCACACCTGCCGCCATAGGCCTCCAGAAGGGCGGCCCGAAACTCTCTTTGGCCCTGACGCTGCACGATCGACCTTAGGACCCGGGCTCTTTGATCCTCGACGTTCTCTGGAAGGTAGTACCCCGAGTCACTCACGATCTGGCGCTGCTGCTCAAGCCGGGTCAAGGTGGCAGGGGATACGGCAGTGGGGGGGGCAACCTTCAGCAGCTTGATAAGTACACCGGTGACCTCCGTACCAACGTTCTTCGCCGGCTTCAGGCCATCTATCCATTCTTGATCGAGCTGCTCCAGGACATGCGAGATGTTTTGCATGCGGTACTCCCAGGCTTTGGCAGTACGTCCGTACTTGAGGGCGAGCTCTCGGTAGAGCTGCGTCTTATTGAAGCTGAAGCCGTCTGCTGCACGTTGCTGCATCCAGCGGTACGTCTCAACGGCAGCAGCAAGCTGCTCGTGGGTCCAATCGTCCATGCCACCTTCCTCTCGCCCTGTGTGAATCGCCGATTCCATAGGGTGAAAGTATGCCGTAGGCGACCACTAGTGGCGCAACCGGCCCGCTAGGCGGTGCAGCTCTATCCAGGACTCGGCCAGAACGTGTCAACCCGGCACAGATCGAAGTCTCGCCCGTAAGCCAGCGCAGCATCATTCGCGGGGAGATCTGCGTACCAGCTCAGTTCAATCTCATGCATGCCGGCCTCTGCGTGGTCAATGGCAAAGAAGCCACGCATCGCCTCATCGAACTCCCGCAACCAGGCGGAATCAATCTGGGTCATCTACTGCTCTCCTCTGAATGGCAGTAGATTGCGTGCGTCCCGTCCCAGATCCTGCGACCGCAACAAGCCAGTTGCGCCAATGATTAGGCAGCACCAACCAAGCCGCGCAGATCAACAGTAACAAGCGATTTCCCATCCCCCTACTGATCCCGCATGGTGCACATCGGAGCGTAGAAACTCTTCTAGCAAGACAATGTTGGACGTCCCACGTCGGGAGGGTGGCTAATACAACACCCCCTGTGGAAATACGCCCGCCGGTTCTTGCTAGACGGTTTCTAACCTCCCGACTCCCTTGCCGTCCCGGCGAGGGACCTTCCTGCCGGAGGTCCAACATGCTGCTTACGACGCCGCACAGCCCGTTCGGGTTAGTGCCAACTATCCCCAAGCCATACGCCCGCCCACCTTGCAGCCCCCAAGGTCGCGTGGCGGCGCGTTCCACCCATGCGCAGCACATCGCCGTCGAGATTGTGCCTCACCTTCGATTGCCCAGCCGCTGGCTTGACCGCTTGGGGCTGGTCACAGACGTATCTCAGAATCGAGCCCACGCCCGGTGGCGTCACGCTGACGATCAGCCGAACGCCAATGGCAGTCCACGCGTACAGCCCAATGAAGCATCAGCGGAAATCCCGCTGAGCTGATTGGCCCTGCGTGGTGGGCCCAGCCTGTCGGCACCCGGCACACCCTACAGAGCGCTCGAAGCTTGGCGACATTGAACGCCAAGCCTTCGTAGACCCGCGCTCTGAACCTCACCAACGAGCATGCCATTGCACCGCAGGTGCGGTGCGTACGCGCATGCCCGCTCAACCCGAAGCACCAGGAGGAAGTCATGAAGAAGAGTGTCTTGATCCAGCTGGAGATCGATGAAGCGCTGCTCATCAAGTTCGAGGCAGCCACGGCAACCGAAAACCTCACCGGAGCGCAGGTGCTCCGGCAGCTGATGCGGGAGTACGTGTACATGCACTGTCGCACGGAGGCGCTCAACGAGGCGAAGCGCCTGGAATCGGCCAAGCGTGTCTCGGCGATTGTCGCCCTGGATGCGCTCATGGCGTCCAACCACGTGCCAGATGCGGTGGCCCGGTTCGCGGACGATGACCGGGACGTGGATGAGATGGGGCGGCGGCAGCATGGGTGGGGCAGCTCACCAGCGGGCATGGATTGAGCTGTCGCTATCTCGGAAGACCCTGTTGAAGTCGAGGTGGTGAGTTCACTCGATCTGTGAACTTGCCTCCCTTACGCCGTCTAGACCCGTCTGGCTCTGGGGTTGGAAGGCAGGTTTGGCCGTGTGGCCGTGGGCCGCGAGTTGGCAATTGGGTGCGTCCCTTGGCCCATTGTGGCCCCCACTCGGCGAGGGATAGGATTGGCCCTGACGAGGGCATGTGCCTTCGACGTCAGCCAAGGAGAGGTTCATGGAAGAACGAATCGCGCGCCTGAAGACTTCGCAGGACGCCCGCAAATTCGCGGCAAATGCTCAGCGCCTGGGCCACGCAGACCTTGAGACCCAAGCGCTGGAGCGGGCTCTGGAGCTCCAGGCGGTAGAGGAGGGGTACTCCACCCCCGCTCAGCAGGCCATTGCGGCCGCGCTGTATGCCTACGAAGAGCAGCAAAGCCAGGTCAAAGGGCGAGTGTTTCGGGCGAACCGTACCCGCCAGATGTTCGCAAAGCATGGAACACTGGCCGCAGCCGAGCGCATGGTCCTAAGCCGAAAGCCTTCAAAGGGCTACGAGGTCCTGGAAGGTGCCGGGCTCCAAGAGCTGAGCTTCGAGGCAATCATTGATCGGTTCCCCGAGGAGTTCTCGGAAGCGGCACTGGAGGCCTCACGCGCGCGGCTTGAGGGACGGCCCCGGGCGGTAGCTACGCCGGAAAGGCCCGGCTTGCCGCCTCCGCCAGACGACGGCGAGGCGGGTGATCCTGCCGAACCGGCACCGGCACCGGCACCGGCACCGATGGCGCTGGACGCCGAGGCGCTTGCATTCATCGATGGGTTCCTTGATCCCACCACATGGTTCCTGAGCCGATGGCTGCCCCGTTATCGCGAGTCGATCCAGGCCATTGAGGACGCACTGGCGGACGATCGGCCAGAAGATATCTTCGAGTTGCTGTGGAAGCGCGCCGAGAATCACATCAGCAACGCTGGGCAAGGCATCCTCAAGTTTGAGCACGTGGACGAGTTGCGGGATGAGCTGATCCAGGTGATTCGCGACATCCAAGCAGACGGGAGTCCTTCGAGCTTCGAGCGCATCGTGGATCGCTTCAGAGGATGGAAGTCGTCCGGCCGAATCTCCAAGCTTCCCGAGCTGATGATCGCCCGCGCGTTCGCTGGCGTGCACCCTTCGAGATATCACACCACCGTTGACTCAAGCAGCCAAGATGAAGCCATCAAGTGGTTCGTCGATCACACAGGCCTCTTGATTCCCAAGGGGCTTAACTGGGCCGAACGTGCCCAGGCGCTGACTGCCCATCTGGACCGCATCGGCGCACTTGCAGGGGATGAGCTGGTGCGCAACATCTTCCCGTGGTTTGTGGTGGAGCAGGTTCGGGTGCGCACCGCTCCTGCTGGCATCAAGCCCGGCCATACGCCACGTCCCCTGTCGGCGTCTGCTGATCTCCCTGCAGCCCGCCGACATATCGAACTCCGGCATAACGCGCTGCAGACAGCCCTTTTCCATCGACTCGTCGAGGAGTTTGGAAAAGAATCGGTGTGGACCGAGTACCCCACCGGAACTGGGGGCTACGCCGATGCCATTGTTCGCCCGAAGGACGGTCGTTGCCAGCTGTACGAGATCAAGATCGCGGCAACCGCGAGCGCTGTCGTCCGTCAGGCCATGGGGCAGCTGCTGGAGTACGGATACCGCACGGGTGGCCTTGAGCCTGCGGCGCTCTTCATCGTTGGGGAGCCGGAGGTCGATGAAGCTACCGTTCGCTTCATCGCAAGATTGAACGCCGAGTTCAATTTGAAGATCGACTACATGAGGATTGTGCTTCCAGACAAGGCTGAGGGCGGCGCCTGACTCAGCCCAGTCGGATTCCTGCACGTAAGAGTTTACTGATAGTCCGATACCGTTAACTGTGACAGTCTTTGGCGTTGTTCCCGGCAGGAAGGCCGTAGGATGGGGCGTTCGACGGATGCCAGCGGCATCCGCGCTGGAACGTGTGACGCGCTCCTTGGCACTCCGTTCGATGTCTGAAGCGCAGGCCAAGCCGTGAAGACCGGGGCGGCAGTAGTCAGCAGAATCGACAGGCTCAACAGTTGACAATTGTTTAGGAAGAATGATGCCTCTTAGTTTCCAGCCCCGCTCCCACTCCTCGTACGAACCGGTCAGCGACGTCTCGATTCCGCGACCAAGAGTTCTCCCCGCGACACTCTCCAGTGGCGGGAAGGGCACTGAGTACCAGTACTCGTTCTATCGCGGCGACGACCGGATTGGTGGGCTGGGCTTCGATGGACCAGATGAGATCGTTGTGATCGATGGATCCCGGGAATGGGTGTTCACGTTTGACCTCGGTCGGGAAGCCATCATCAAGTCCATGCTCCGATACAAGCCGGACTTTGGAGAGACGGATGATGACTTCACTTTCCTGCGCGGGCTTGCGCAAGGTCTTGTGCTCGCATATGCAGGTCGTACTGACAACGATGACAACCTCCGCTATGTCGCCGTGACCAACCTTGAAGCGCTTGAGCGTGCTGGGGTTCGTATGACTGCCGAAAGCGTCGCCTTGTCAGACGGAATAGTTGTCCTGGCTGAGGTCGCAGTTCCAGCTCACGTCGACTGAGGGCGGACAAAGTGACCGCTTTCCAGTTTGATGATTTCGCCCGCACCACGCTGGGCGGCGCAAGCAACTTGGCCGACGAGAGTGCGCTTTCCGCACGGCAGGTAGAAGAAGTAATTGACTACCTGAAGTCTCCTGGCTCAGGGCCGGATGCGTCTACGAGCTATGCCGAATACGTTCGGAACAAGTTGCAGGCGCTCCCGCCCGAGTTGCCGGTAGGAATGGACTACGTTGGGTTCTCAGGCAAGGATCGTTGGGGGAACTACAACTTTCAGAATGCGACCGACTACTCCAAGGACCTTGGTGGACGTGCGGGCCTGATTGGCGATACTCCGTGGGGCAAGTTCGTCGACGGGCTGCAGAAAAACGCTGCGCAGCACCCCGAGTTCCAAGTCATGGAAAGTGGCCTCAAGGACTTCATGAATTCAAGGGGTATCAAGCCTTGGAACAAGGACTACGCTGGCGCGCTTCAAGACATGATGTGGAACGCAGGAAGTCCTGAGTACTTCAGGAACGCCCTTGCGACAGGGAAGCCCATCGTAGCGTTCGTGGACAATGCCCCACCAAATCGAGGCTTCAGCAACTTCGAGCTCACTACGGCGCTCGAGCACCCCACAGCTCGAATCAATGGCTATCCCGTCAGCGCCTTCGGGCCGGATCCGCTTGCGTTCGTCCGGAATTCGGCCGCTGAGTATCAAGCGCTGGAGGTCACGCTCGCCGAGGCAGCCACCCTCAACAGTGGTCAGTCCGTCACCGTCGCCGAGGTTCGTCTTCAGCTCAAGCCCATCGATGGCTATGACGCGGTGAATCAGATCCTGTTTGATCGACCAATCCACGAATTCAAGTCCTTCAACCTCACCGAGATGGCCGCCACCCGTGCGGACTGGCATGCATCCCGCGCCAGCCTTGGCACGAGTCCCAGGCTCCATGCCGAGGCGCCCGAACACACACCGCACGCGGCGACCCCACCCGGTGGCGCACGTGCGCCCCCTGGCGGTGCTGCAGGTATCGCGGAGGTGGCAGCAGAGTCCGCGCCCCACGGCGTACACGCGGGCATGAACCCCGGCATGAAGGTCGCCGGCGTTGCCGGCGTGGCGCTGCTGGCCCATGACTTCGCCACCTCAGGCCACAAGTGGGTGGAGCTGTATTCCCAAGGCAACGCGGCAGGCGCTGACTCCACCGCTGCCCACTTTGTGGGCCGCAATGTTGGCGGTGGGTTGGGTGGCTTCGCTGCTGGCGCAGGCGTTGGCCTGGCGACCGGTTCATGGACCGGCCCCGGTGCGATCGCCGCCGGCATTGGCGGCGGTGTGCTTGGCGCCTATCTGGGCGAGCGATGGGCCGATCAGCGGGACATCGACCACATCTACAAGCAGGAAGACACCATGGGGCGCGTGTGGACGCGCTCTCCGACCGACCCAGATGCGCGCTGGCTGCGTGCGTCGCACCAGCAACAGGTACAGAGCGGCGATCTCGGAACCGGCGTGGAAGTGCGCCCGGTGCAGACTGCCCTTGGTGAGGACGTCACGGTCCGCACCCACTACGTGGCCACCGGCACGCTGGAGCGGCAGCTGGACTGGAAGGCGGCCAAGGCCTCCTACGAGCTGGGCCTGACCAACCCACCGCCGGCGCAGGACCCGTACCGCCTGAGGGCGAGGGACGATCAAGGTCCAGCACCGGGTCCATTCGAGACCGGGCGCGCCTTTGTGCGCGACCCCGCGTCCCGGGAATGGGAGCTGGAAATCAAGCAGATGGTCGACGGCCATGTGCCCATCACGCGAACGGCCCCGGTTTCCCCTGAGCAGTCGCTGCAACTGGACGAGCAGTCGCGCGCAGTGATCGCCCAGAACGCCGCCAATACGCCCGCTGCCATGGCCGCACGCTATATGGTGGCGTACGAGCAGGGGCGCTGGAGCGACTTTGGCGACGCGAAGGAACCCTCCATTCCGCTGGCCATCCAGAACGCACGGGACAGCGCGGACACGCTGCGCGCAAGTGACGGCAACCGCTACACCCGGGATGAGGAAGGGCAGTGGGTCAGTAACGGACTGGTCCTCGACAGCGCTGCCAACCGCAACGTAAGCGAAGAGCTGGAAGTTACCTGGCAAAGCCAGCAGGCCGGCGTGGCGGGCTTGAAGGGCATGGCGGAGGAGATCAAGGCCAACGTACACCTGGCGCCGGAGGGAATCCGCGGGCAGGTGGATGCGTTGTACCAGCAGCACGGCATTGTGCGCACGGAAGAACAGCTGGCGGCAACGGCGGCGGCAGTGGAGCAGAGCCTGGCCAGCAATGCAAGGCAGGGCGACCTGGTGCTGGAGCTCTTGCCCGACCCGCGCACCCACGCGCCCAGCCCCGAGAGCGCCATTGCGGCGTTCGGCGACGCCGGTGGCCGCATGGTACTCACGGCCACCACCACCATGGAGGACGTGGCGAAGATCCAGTCGCTGAATCAGCAGCCGTCGGCAACGCCGCGTGGTGGCCACGAGCCCCACGTTCCCACCCTGGACCCGGTGACCGTGACCGCGCCAGTGCATGCGACCCCTACGCCGCCGCCGGCCGCTGAGGTGCCGCGCGTCGAGGCTGCGCCTTGGACGCCTGTGAACCCCGGTCATCCGGATCACGCGATGTACCAGCAGATCCGCGAACAGGTCACCGCGCTCGATGCATCACATGGTCGCAGCTACGACCAGACCAGCGAACGCCTCACCGGCAGCCTGCTGGTGCTGGCCAAGGGCAGGGGGATGGACCAGGTGGACCATGTTGTACTGAGCCGCGCCACAGCGGAGCAACCTGCCGGGCAGCACGTCTTCGTGGTGCAGGGGGAGTTGAACGACCCGGGCCACCTCCGTGCGGGCATGTCCACCCAGCAGGCGGTGACGGCGCCGTTCGAGCAGTCGATGGCGAAGTTTGACGCGGTTGCACAAGAGCAGGCGCAGGCGCAGCAGCTGAACAACCAGCGTGAGACGGCAGACCGCCAGCAAGAGACGCAGCGGTCTGCCATGAGAATGGGGTAGCGGTCATGAAGCAACTTCTTCGCAAACTCTTTGATCGTGCTACCCCGACGGCGGACGCGCCGGCATCCGAGGCTCCTGCACGGGGCGCCTCGCCAACAGTGCCGGCCAATCTACGCGAGCGACTCCGCAAGCATCCGGCGCATATCGAACGCCTGCAGCAGGCTCTGGACGGCGTCACTATCGCCGGGAGGGAAGGTATCCCACGGTTCGAGCTCGCGGTATGGGCGCTGGAAGGTCGTATGGGAACCTTCCTCTCGGAAGCAAGGGACGAACTCGATGCCGCACGCGCTGCTGGCGATAGGAAGGAAGTAAAGCGGGCAGAGGCGAATGTCCGGCTGATGTCCGAGATACGCCTGAAACAGGTATGGATTGGCGATACCGCCTTGTGGAACCACTTTGGAAAGCCGGAAGGGAGCGCACCATGACCGACATCGACTGTCAGCTTTCCCGGCAGGAAAGCGACCTCATTTTGGTTGAGCAGATCATTCCCGACTATCGGCTTGACGACATCATTGCGTACGACCGGCCCAAGGTGATCATTGTGGCTGGCCAACCGGGGGCATGCGCCGCGAAGCTGGTGCGGGAACTGTTTGTGGAGCTGCAAGGCGATGCTGTCCTGATTGATCCCGAGGATCTCGCGGACTACCACCCACTGGTGAGGAGGTTGCGGCGAGATCACCCCCATGCGTGGACGGCACACACAGCGACGGATGCACTGATCTGGGCCATCAGGCTGATGTACCACACTGCCAGCCTGATGAAGCATGTGATCCTGGACCTCTCCTTCACGGATGGCTCGCTCGTTTCTCGTGACCTCGTCAAAGCCATGAAAGACCGTGGGTACGCGGTGGAGGTACGCGCCGTAGCGGCGCACCGATTGGAAAGCGAGATTGCCTTGCATGTGCGCTTCGTAGACGGCATGGCCAATGAAGGTTACGGCCGCTACATCTCGAAGGCCGTTCATGACAGCGCCTATGAGCTTCTTCCGGAACGACTGAACGCGATTCAAGGCCGGTAGCTGGTGTGCTTCGCGCAACCGGGCCACTGCCGGCCAGCGGATCACCAAACAGAGCGCGGCCGCTGGGTCCGGCCTACGGAGCGATGCGTGACGCATCCGCCGCGTATGCGGAAGTGCCCGTGATAATCTGGACCCCAAGCGGTTCGGCAGGCACAGCAAACCGATACGAGTCTCGGGAGGACTTTGGAACGTGAAGGAACACAACGGAGCTGACACCGCCGATCTGGCGCTCTACCAGCAGATTCGCCGCGAAGTGGTCGCACTCGACACCGCCCACGGCCGCACCTACGACAAGACCAGCGAGCGCCTCACCGGCAGCCTGCTTGCCTTGGCCAAGGACCACGGTCTGAAGCGGGTAGACCACGTGGTGCTCAGCGACCCCACTGCAGACCAGCCTGGCGCACACAACGTATTCGTGGTGCAGGGCGAGCTGGACAACCCCGGCCACCTGCGCGCAGGTATGTGCACCGTACTTGCGGTGCAACCCCGCCCTGAAGAGTTGCTGGAGCAGCTCGACGCAGCCGCGCAGGCACCGCACGGCCGCGAGGAAGAGTAAGCATTCCATCGAGTGCTTGGCCGCCTTGGCTCAGCTGTTCAACGCAAGCCCTGCCGGCGGCCACAACGGATCGGCCCGATCCAGATCGTAGTCATTGCCAAACGCCAACGCCGCCTCACGCGGCTCCAGGTCGTAGTAGCTCACCAGCAGCTGCTCATCCATGCCGGCGTCGCTGTGGTTGATGGCAAACAGGCCAAGCATGGCCTGGTCGAATTCTTCCAGCCAGTCAGTGTCGATCTTGTTCATGTGGATCCTCCGAAGCGGAGGGCAGGATCGCGCATGGGCGTCTCACAGATTGGGACCGTGTTGAATCCACAGGCCCAGCGCCCGGACACAGGGATCAGTTGGACCATTCGCAGAACGCCCGTTATTCGGCCAATCGATAGATAACGTCACTACATTGACACTACAATGTAGTTATGGAATAATTCCAGAGCCCGAAATTGTGGAGTCTCTTAACGTGAGCAAAGACGTGTTCATGCAACTGCGCATAGAGCCGGAGCTTCGTGCGAACTTCCAAGAAGCAGTGGCGCTTGAGCACCGCCCCGCTGCGCAGGTCATTCGGGAGTTCATGCGCGAATACGTGGCGGCCAGGCTGCGTCCGGAACCCGCCAACCAAGAAAAGCGAATGGAAGCGGTGCGGTTCGCAGCGGCATCGGTCGCCTTGGAGGGACTCAGTGTGAGCTCCGAAGCAGAGGCGCAGGCAAGAAGGTTTGTGAATGGTGAGATCAGTCTGGACGAACTGGTAGCCGCAAAGAATGGGTGAACGTGCAGATCACACGGCGCAGTTTGAAGCCGATCGCACGTTCTTACGCTCTATTGAACTCGATCTGCGCCCGGTTGCCGGACAGTATGATCGGCAGCACCTGCAGCAGATCCACCAACGGCTCTTTCAGGATCTACCCGCGTTCAATCCGGGCGTGTTTCGAAAACCAACGCCGAAAGGCAGAGACTGGGTGAAGCGAAGGACGATCGAGGGGAGCCACTTCCTGGTCGCCTATTCGTCGTTGGACAACAAGGCGCTGGACGACATGGATGCAGCACTTGCTGCGCATTCCTCCAGCATCCTCAGCGGTGTTCCCGCCGAAACGTTGCCCGCGCACATGGCGCAACTGTATTCGGCAATCGACTACGCCCACCCGTTCAATGACGGGAACAGCAGAGCCCTCCGGGTGTTTACGCGCCAGCTGGCGCGAGAGGCTGGTTACACGTTGAGTTGGGACGCGCTTGGCCAGAGCAGCGTCGCACAGGCGCGCTTGTACGTTGCGCGAGATCTGGCGGTGAACACGCTCGCCCTTCCAAACATTCGCTCCGATGCCAATCGCCGTGACGTGCTGTTCGCGCTGGATGTTCTCGCGGAAAACCCCACCTTGGCGCAGCTGCTCAAGCGGGCATTTCAGTGACCGGGCCGTAGCTGATGGTCCTGCGTCTCTCCTGTTAAGATGTCAGCGCCAGCCAGCCTTCCCACGTCGTACGACTGTGTGGTTGGCCGCTTCCAGCGGCCACGCGAGCCAGGATTCTTCCTATGCCCTTACAAGGACGCTCGCATGCACCCTCGTACCCTGTTCCGTTCGGCCGCCCTGGCGCTGGCCGTCAGCCTGACCCTCGGCGCCCCGTCCGCCTTCGCCGCCGATAAGGCCGGCACCACCGCAGCCGCTACGGCCGTCCAGCGCACCGCCGTTGCGCAGGGCCTGTATGAGCTGGCCTTCAGCCCCACCCATAACGCGCTGTTCGTGGCCTCCTCGGGCGGCTTCGGCGATGCCGCCGGCCCGGCCCAGGTGCTACGCCTGAATCCGGATTCGCTGGCCGTTGAGGCCAAGATCCCACTGGAGCGCAAAGCATTCGGCGTGGTGCTCGACGACGCCCACAACCGCCTGTACGTGGGCAACACCGTGGACACCTCGGTGACCGTGGTCGACACCGCCTCCAACAAGGCCGTCGGTATCGTGCAGCTGATGGAAAAGAAGGTGGGCAAGGACGGCAAGGCCGGCTACACCCACGACCTGCGCGAGCTGGTGGTCGATTCCCCGAACAACCGCCTGTACGTCACCGGTCACTCCGGCGAAGGCAGCGTGCTGTTCGTGGTGGACACGCAGTCGCTGAAGCTCATCAACACCATTCCCGGCCTGGGCAACGCCAAGGCGCCGGGCCTTACGCTGGATGCGGCCAACAAGCGCGTGCTCACTTCGAACCTGCTGGGCGAAGTGGTCACGGTGGGCACCGAGAGCGGCAAGGTGGAGCAGCGCTTCAAAGTCAGCGCCGAGCAGCCGATGAACCTGGCACTGGACCCGAGCGGCAAGCGCCTGTTCGTGACCGACCAGGGCCTGGAGATGATCCGCAAGTACCAGGGCAGCAGCATCCCGGGCTTCGTCTCCAAGCACCCGGGCCAGCGCGTGCTGGTGCTGGACCCCACCACCGGCAAGGAACTGGCCAGCATCGCCACCGACGCCGGCCCGCTGGGCCTGCTGCTGGACGCGCCGCGCAAGCGCCTGTACGTGACCAACCGCGAGGCGGGCACGGTGACGGCGTATGACAGCGAGAGCTACAAGAAGGTGGGCACGTATGACGTGCCCACGCACCCGAACAGCCTGGCGCTGGATGCGAAGAAGAACGTCCTGTACGTGACCATCAAGAATGGCGACAAGGACGAGAAAGATAGCGAGGAGTCTGTGGCGCGGATTGCGCTGTAAGGCTGAGTAGTGCAACAACCCGGTCGCCAGCGAGGGGCCGGGCTGCATACCAAGCAGTAGGCTGGAGCAATCGCTAGTCTAGGATTAATATCGATCACCTATCACCGGTGATCGTAGCTGTGACCAAGATCAAGGAAAGCATCGACTTGAGGGGCTTCGCGGTTGGCGAGGCCTATGGCAAGGAAGATATCGTCAAGATCGGCATGGTTTCGGCGCCCCAAAGCTACCGCGCCGGAAGCTGGGCTACGGGGATCCTGCCGTTCGGCAATGCGGTGCTATTGCTCGTCACGCTTGATAAGGACGAAGAGGGCTACAACGACTACTTCGATGGTGGCGAGATCCACTGGCAGAGTCAGTACAGACACAGCCAGAATTCCGCACTCATTCAGCAGCTTGCATCCGGCCAATCCCAAGCCCACCTCTTCGCCCGCCTGCGCAGCAAGATGAAGGGGAAGACTCAGAAGTTCATTTACTGTGGCGGGCTGGCTTGGCTTTCAATGGAGCGCCAATACCCTGTTGATTGTCGGTTCCAGCTGTTGGATCGCCCTTCGGTGCCAAACCCAGCGCTGCAAGCATTGTTCTCGTGGAGACCAACGTTTCCCGGCGAAGAGCTCGGGCAATCAATCGTTGAAGCAACTATTGCCGCCGGGAAGCAGATGGCGGCAGTGGATACAGAGAAAGATGCACGTGATCTAGTCCAGCGGGCAATTGCAATTCGTCGTGGGCAGAAGGGGTTTCGAACCAAACTTCTGAAGGCCTACGGGAATCGGTGCGCTGTAACCGGGTGCGCCGTGGTAGATATCCTGGAAGCTGCTCACATCGTTCCCTATAAGGGGGAACACACTCATCGTGTGGACAATGGTCTGCTGCTCCGCGCTGACATTCACACCCTCTTCGACCTCGGACTAATCTGGATTAGTCCCCAGCGAACGCTCCAGCTAGACATGAAGCTTCGCAACGGGGAGTACGGCAATCTTCACGGCGAAATGCTCCGCGCACCCGCAAAAGCAGAGGATCATCCCCGGCTTGAGCATCTGGCGCACCACGCCAAACTGGCTGCGGAGCATCGTGCCGGCAAGTCTAGACTCGGGTCCAGGACCTAGTTCTTTGACGACTTCTTCAGCCCGATTCGTCGAAGCCTTTTAGTTGGTCGGGATGCTTTTCCTGGGACCAGCAGCCGGTTAAGACGGATCGCTGCTGCCCAATGTCGGATCGTTGCGACGAGGAAGAGGAAGGCAATGCCAAGGAAAGCGATGGCGACTATAGCCGCCCTGCGTTGCTTCGGAACCTCGCTTTCCAGATAGGTTTTAAGCAATGGGTCACTCCAAACCTTGCACAGGATCTCCGAATCTCTCTGGTTGAACCCCTCCGGTAATGAGGGGCTCTCAGAGGCGCGCTTGCATGAATCGATAGATACCTGCGCTCTCTCGCTAAAGAAGGGCGGAAATGCCAATGAAGCTTGGGAATCTGAGATGAAAATCCAGGTGTCTGTCTTCTTCAAAGAGACGAGGAGGTTGTCGCTTGCTGCTAGCAATCCAAGCCCGCAGATGAGGACCCAAACCGCCAGAGTAAGAACCATCGGAATCGGGAGCATCCACTTCGAGGGCACTTTGGTTTGAACCATCGACAGCGTGGATACATCAAATGTATCGCCAGCCCTCCCAACGAGGTGCAGAGAAATATTCTTCTCATTGCCGAAATTCGCAAGCTTACGGGCGTCAGAGATGGTCTCGACCTTGATCCCATGTGTCATGCGAAAGCTCGAAAGCGCGGCTTGATCTGCAAGGCTCTGCCGTATGACGGCATCCTCAACTTCGTCTCGGCTAATGAACAATCGAAGCAGCCTGGTATTGATCGGATGAATCGAGCCGGTGCGCCAAACCACGAGTGCCCCGGCGGTGATCGCAATGATGGCTGAGATCAGTGAGGCATTTCCCGCTACGGTAGTTATCCAATCCATTTACATCGCTTCCTGGCGTGTGGGTCGTCGGCGATCCTAGCCGACAATTGGCCTACTCTGTCCAGCGTTGAGCAAAGGCAGACTCTAGTTCTTCCATTGCGATCTGTACCCGCTCATCTTCTTCGCCCTCAAGGCTTGAGATCAATGACAGCGGATCCACGATGGACCCGCCATCTAGAAGTGATGGGGCGTAGCACCAAATTTGCAAGCTAAAGGTGTTGACATCGGCGAAAGGATGGACGGTGAAGTTCGATTTCGAGGCGCGCCAGAGATCTCGATGAATGGCGTAAACAGCCTCCTGGGGATCAATTAGAAGTGTGAGCGCAGCCAGCGCGCTCTCCCCCGCGAGCATCAGGCCCTCAGTTGGTCCAGTCACATGAAGCTGCTTGGTGACCGGAGAGCGCATAAGTGGCTTCGCTTGCTGCCACGCTGTGAAATGGTTGTGCGCCAACGTGATGAGTGATTTGGAGCCGATCCTGCTGGCCTTGGCTAGGCCCGCCGCCTCCAGCTCCCGAATGATGCGGCTGGCAGTCATGGGCGAGTAGCCAAGACTTCGCGCAGTGGCCAGTGGTTGGACAGAGTCCTTGTCACTGAGCAACAAGGTCAGCAGCACCGCTTGGGTAGCAGGAGCCAGCACTAGCACCTCGGATAAAGGTGGAGAAGTTGCGGTGTTTTCCCGGAGGTTGATCGCGAGGCTTGGCGCAAACAGTTGGCTGCCAGGAACAACGAACTCCACGCGTTCCGCGAGTAGCCGCTTGCGTTCGTAAGCGCTCAGGTGGCCGGCGACATACAGCACCCTGCAGCCGGCGATGCCGCTTATTCGCCGAAGCATCCTATGGAGGATCTGTTGGGAAATGGCAGCTTTGCTCGCCGCTAGAATCACCTGATGTCGGTGGACCCTTAGTTGGACGAGATCAAATGAGTCGAGCAGGAAGTAAGGCAGAGGGGAGGACTTCCAATGCTCGATGCGTGACACATCACCCGGTAAGAGCTCCGCAAGGTAGCGCCTGGCGTTGAGCAAGAGGGCCATGAACGGTCACCATGTAACGTCGAACCGCACCGTAACATCCGTGAATGTTAGGGTGCGAATCGATGTTACGAATGCTAATAGTGCCTTCCAAAGCAACAGGCTATGTCTAGGCCGTCAGGCATTCACATCCACCACCAACCGCCCACGCACCTTGCCTTCCAGGAACGCCGGGAACACCTCCAGCACGTCCTTCAGGCCAATCACTTCGACGGTGCTCGCCAGCTTGCCCAGATCCAGATCGGTCGCAAGCCGCTTCCACGCTTCAATGCGCACGCTGCGCGGCGCCTGCACCGAATCGATACCGGCCAGGGTCACGTTGCGCAGGATGAAAGGCAGCACCGAGGTGGTGAGGTCATCGCCCTGCGCCAGCCCGGCGGCGGACACCACGCCACGGTACTTGGTCTGCGCCAGCGCATTGGCCAGCGTGTGGCTGCCGGCCACATCCACCACGCCCGCCCAGCGCTCGGCGTCGAGCCCGCGGGTGCGCGGCGCGGCCAGGGTGGTGCGGTCGATGAGTTCGGCAGCCCCCAGATCCTTCAGGTACTGCGCGTGTTCCGGCCGCCCGGTGGACGCCACCACGCGGTAGCCCAGCTTGGAGAGGATCGCCACGGCGATGGAGCCCACGCCGCCGTTGGCACCGGTGACCAGGATGTCGCCGTGCTCGGGCTTCACGCCGCCATGTTCGAGCGCCAGCACGCACAGCATGGCGGTATAGCCGGCCGTGCCGATGGCCATGGCGTCTTTGCTGCTGATGCCGTCGGGCAGCTTCACCAGCCACTCGCCGGGTACGCGCGCGCGCTGGGCAAGGCCGCCGTGGTGGGTCTGGCTGAGGCCGTAGCCGTTGAGCACCACGCGGTCGCCGGCGCGGAACTCGGCGTGGCTGGATTCCACCACGGTGCCGGCCAGGTCGATGCCGGGAATCATCGGGAAGGTGCGGATGATCGGCGAGCGGTTGGTCATCGCCAGCGAGTCTTTGTAGTTCAGGGTGGAGTAGTCCACCTGCACCAGTACATCGCCGTCGTGCAGATCGGCGTCGTCGAAGCTCACCAGCTTGGTGGAGACCTGGCCGTCTTCTTTCGTGGCCAGCAGGGCATTGAACTTCATGGCGTTGATCACCTTGGGGGACATGAGCTGCATGCTATGGTCGTACCGTGGTTGCCACAAGAACTATGCTTTTCCATAGGTACTATGGTTTTCAGGAGTATCCCGTAATGGCACGGCGCGTATATGGCAAAACCGGCTGCAGCGTAGAGGCTACGCTTTCGGTCATGGGCGGCACGTGGAAGCCGGTGATCCTGTTCTATCTGGTGTCCGGCACCAAGCGTTTCATGGAGCTGACCCGGCTGATCCCCAACGCCACGCAATCGATGTTGACCAGCCAGCTCCGCGAGCTGGAGGCCGACGGCGTGGTGGTGCGGCACGTGTACCCCGAGGTGCCGCCGAAGGTGGAGTACCGGCTTTCGGAACTGGGCCAGACGCTGGTGCCGGTGTTGCTGGCGATGCGCGATTGGGGGAGTGCTTACAAGAAGAAGAATCGGGAGCAGGCAGGTGAGCTCTGAGAAGCGCATGCAAGTGCGGCGGATGCCGCAGCGTGCTTAAGACTTTTCCTATATGTCACTCGTGCAGGTTCCGCCACACTACGCACGCGCTACGATCGCCCGTATCAGGAAGAGACGTGACCATGACGCTGAAGGCCTATAGATCAATTGTGTTGGGTGCTGCGTGCGTGATCGCGATAGCGGCCCTGGCCGGGTGCAGTCGCGGAGCAGAGACCGCGCAACCCAATGTGGAGGTCAACAAGGAGAACGCTGAGATGCGGACTGTAGTTCCTCTTACTCGGCCGATTGCGTTGGACAAGGCGGGCGAGGTGATCAACCTTGAGTTTGAAGTCCCGCCGCCCGGGCCCAATGCGGTGCCTTACCTCATGCTGGGTTTGCGACTGGCCAGGCCGGACGCAGCGTCTGGAACTGCGCTTTCCATGAGATTGGTCGAAGCAAAAATGGCGGCCAATGTACAGCTGCTCCGCGTCGAAGAAGGCGCCGTCACAATGGTGCCTCTCATGAGGAATACGCCAGACCTGCGTGATCGAGTCACGGTTCCTGTAGACGGCAGCGTGCCAGGTCTAACCACGACCAGCGTTGATACATCGTTACTAGAAGATGCCGGACTTCTCGACGCCACTCTGTTCTATGACGTCCTTCAATTCGCATCTGCAGAGAACATCCAGCCGGGGCACTACCGCTTGAGCATTGAACTTTCGGCGGATCACCCAGAGTTCCAGCGCGACAAAGCTGAGTTGCTTGTTGCGTACTTCAAAAAGGCGAAATGATTCATGGGCAAGGACGCACCCTATACCGTCACCGTTTACGTAGCTGCCCCCGGCACACCGCTAGCCCGGGGTGGTACATCGGCCGCAGGCCATATGTACTTGTCGGTCGAACACGGGATCTTCTCGCAGAGCCTCGGGTTCGCGCCAATCAAACATGGCGCTACGAGCGGGCCGGGAGCTGTAACAGGCTTGGACGAGGCAGACTACATAAATCCCTTCTATGCACGGAAGATGGAGATCACGAAGGATCAGTTCGATCGCATCATTGAATTTGGCAAAGACCCTGCCAAGCATGGATTCAACATGCAATACGGTGGCTTCAACAACAGCTGCATCGACTTCACTTGGGGTGCGCTGAACCATGCCGGGCTACACCGTCAGTCCAAGTCGGGTCAGGATAAAGACTACGAGGGTGCTGTCAGACCTCTGGAAAACAAGCGGGAAATTCAGAAGATTCCCGATCCAATTCCGGGGAGCAAGCTGAACACCGAACACGACAACCCGATGCCCAAGCAAACAATCTTTCAGAAGTGGATCTCTGAAAACGGGCCGTATGAAGGTGTGGAAGGTGACCCGATGATGGCCCAGATTCGCGGCAAGGTCGCAGAGCTTGATGCCGCCAACGGGCGTACGTTCGACCCCACCAGCGAGCGCATCAGCGCCAGCCTGTTCGTGCTGGCCAAGGAAAACGGCCTGTCGCGCGTTGACCACGTGATGCTCAGCGAGCGCACTGCGCAGTCGCCCGCCGCCGAGAACATCTTCGTGGTGCAGGGCGAGCGTGGCGACCCGGGGCATCTGCGCGCGGCGATGGCAACTGCCCAGGCGGCGCAGACGCCGGTTGACGTTTCGATGGAACGCGGTGAGCAGCTTGCGAACAACACCCAGCTGGCGCAGCAGCAGAACGACCAGGTGCAATCGCAGGAGCGTGAGGCGACCGGCCGCAGAATGGGATGACCGTTCGCCTGTGTGTCGCTTACAAGTCAGAACGGTTGCACCCGCCTGGCTGTGCACGCGATGTCATTGCGGCCGCGAATTCCTTCACGGGTGGTGTGTGGCGGGTTGTCTAAGGTCAACGCTTCATTCGTACCGAAGGACATCCCATGACGGCATCGCGCGTTCGACTGCATGTTGAAGACACCGGCGGTACTGGCCGCCCTGTAGTGCTGATCCACGGCTGGCCGTTGTCCGCCGAGTCCTGGAAGGCACAGGTGCCTGTGCTGAAAGACGCGGGCTACCGGGTGGTGGCCTACGACCGCCGCGGCTTCGGCCGTTCGGACAAGCCCGCCGATGGCTACGAATACGACACGCTGGCCGATGACCTGGCCGGGGTACTGGAAGACCTGGACCTGCGCGACGTTACGCTGGTGGGCTTCTCGATGGGCGGCGGCGAGGTGGCGCGCTACATCGCGCGGCATGGTGAGCAGCGTCTGCGGAGCGTGGTGTTCGCCTCGGCGGTGCCGCCGTACATGTTGAAGACCGCTGACAACCCCGAAGGCCCGCTGACCGAAGAAAAGGCCGAGCAGATGCGCCTGGGCCTGCAGAATCATCGCGACACCTTCTTCGATGGCTTCACCAAGGACTTCTTCAGCGCCAAGGGTGAGCTGAAGGTCAGCGAGAAGCAGCGGCAGGAGGCGATTGCGCTGTGTGAGCAGTCTGACCAGACGGCCGCGCTGGGTTGCATGAAGGCCTTCGGTACGACCGACTTCCGCGAGGATCTGAAGAAGGTGACGGTGCCTACGTTGGTGTTGCACGGTGACAGCGACGGCACGGTGCCGTTTGAAGGCTCTGGCAAGCGTACGCATGCCGCGATTGCAGGCAGTGAGGTGGTGGTATTGGAGGATGCGCCGCATGGGTGCAATGCCAGTCACCCCGAGCAGTTCAATGCGGCGTTGGTGGCGTTTCTGGCAAAGTAGGCGGGCGGCTTCGGTCAGCCACGCATGGCGTGGCTCTACCGCCACGCAACTGGAACGATGAGAACTTGCATGCGTAAGACGGTTACCCCGCCCTGGAAGAAGCCCAACCCGAAGAAAGCCGGGAAGGGGCAGCCGTTGTCGCAGGTGCAGAAGGATGCGGCGCGTCAGCGTGCCGAGGAAAACGGCAGGGCCTACCCGAATCTCGTGGACAACATGTGGGCTGCGAAACTGCCGCGCGGCGACTGAGCCTCACGGCGATGCGGTGGTTGCTTCACCGCATCGCCTTCTGAACGTGTCAATGCGCGATCAGCGCAGGGCGTCCTTGGCGGCGCTCAGCGCCTTGTCCGCACGCAGGAAGACGGCGGTGGTGGCTTCCGCCGTATGGGTCGAGGCCGCGCCCAGCAGCAGTGCCACGCCCAGACTCTGCTGGGTGTCGCGTGCCACCTGTTCGAGCTTGGCGAGGGTGTCGCTCGCATCGGCGCTGCCCAGCACTGCGATGAACTCGCCGCTGCCAGTGACACGGTTGATGCTGTCGCCGCGTTCGGGCTGCAGGCACTGCTCAAGCGACTGATCCAACTGCTGCAGCTGGCGGTCCAGCCCGCGCTCGCCAAGACGCTGTGCCGCTGCGGAAAGGTCCTGCAGCTCCAGAATCACCACCGTGTAGGAACCCGCCGCATCCGGTGCGGCAGCGGTCTCTTCGGCAACGCCGTGCGCCAGGATGGCGGCCACCTGCTGGTCGCGCTCGCGGCTGCGGCCTTCCATCAAATTCATGGTGATGCGCGCCAGGGCCTGCAGGGCCTCGCGCTGGGTGGCGTTGAGCTGGCGCGGGTTGAGGTCCACCACGCAGACGCTGCCGACGGCCGCGCCATCCTCGGTGACCAGCGGCATGCCAGCGTAGAAGCGGGCGCCGATGTCCTTCAGCACCGGGTTGTCGGCGAAGCGCGCGTCCTGGGTGAGGTCGCCGACTTCCATCAGTTCGGTCGGCTGGCGAATGGCGTGGTCGCACACCGCAACATTGCGCTCGGTCTGTACGCCCTCCAGCCCGGTGCGGGCCTTGAACCACTGCCGGTCGCGATCGATCAGGGTCACCAGCGCCATCGGGGTGCCGCAGACGGCGGCCGCCACTTTGACGATATCGTCGTAAGCCGGCTCGGGCAGGCTGCCCACGATATGCAGCGCATCCAGGGCGCGCTGGCGTTCGGTTTCATCGAAGACGGCGGTGGTGCTTTGGGTCATGCAGTTACCTGTCAGGCGTGGGGCACGGCAATAGCCTAGGTCAGCCGCCACGCGTTCAGGTTAAGCCCGGGTGGACGCGCGGTGACTGGTTCATCTGCGCGTGCAGTTCCTGCGTATCAGCGCTTGACGGCCAGCACGCCATCGAGCGCCAGCTCGGCCTTGAAGCCGGCCTTCTCCAGCCGCTTGGCCACTTCACGCGGCACGTCGCGGCCGCTGGTGAGTTTGTTGGGGGCGCCGGTGTAATGGAACATGCGGCCACCCGGGCGGATCACCCGCGCCAGCTGGTCGTAGAACACCTGCGAGTACAGTTCGCCGGCAATGCCGAAGCGGGGCGGGTCGTGCAGGATGGCATCCACGGAGCTGGTCTCAAGCCCGGGGATGGCCTCCGATACGTCGCCTTGGGTAAGCGACAGACGGCCACCGCTGCTGGCGGCGTCCGGGTCCGGCGACCACGGGTTGAGGGTGCGCAGCCACAGCACGTCGGGGTTCTTCTCGAACGACTGGATGCGGGTCACGCCGGCCTCCAGGCAGCAGGCGGCGAAGTAGCCCAGCCCGCCGCAGGTATCCAGCACGGTCTTGCCGGCCGGTGCCACCAAGGCCACCTTGCGGCGCGCGTCCTCGAACGGCGACACCTGCGCGCTGGGCAGCATCTTGATGCCATCGATCTCGAAGGTGGGCGCATTCCACTCGGTGGGTACCAGCTTGATCAGCGCCGAGCCGAACCGCGACACCGCCAGGAATTCCTCGCCGTCCCAGTAATACAGGGTGCGGTCCTTGGTCTTGCCCGGGTAGGCATAGGTCTCACCCTTCCACTGCCAGCTGTCGGCGCCCAGCACGGCGGTGCCGGTGGAGCGGGCCAGGTCGAGCGAGCCGGTCCATTCGGTGGCACCGGCGTCGCGGGCGCGGACCAGGGCTTCGGCAAGGGGGCGGGTGAGCAGGGGGCCGGTGTAGTGGGGCACGGGATCGGGGCGGCCGCGCTGCGGGGCAGCCGGCTTGGAAGAAGGGAAGGGGTGGAATCGTACCCGAGATAGGCGGCGGGCTGGTTCAGGGCGGCTCGGTCGGAGGGCCAAGTGCCTGCGGCCTGGGGGGCAACAGCGTGTCACTGAAGCAAGCCCAGCCGCCGTAGGTACCCGAGCCGCTGATGACCAGGTCTTCCTCGGGCGGGTACATCTGGCTGAAGGCGCAGTAGGTGGCGTGGTACATGCGCGTGGCTCGGGATTGGCGTGCGTACTGATAGGTGAACGACCCGTCCTCGTTGGGAATGAGGACCTGCTCCACGGCGGCCTGCCCGCCGTTGAAGTCGTCCCACAGCCCGGTGCGGACGATCACGTGGATACCGTCCTCTGCGTCACCGGGGCGGTCGTGGTAGCCGGGTGGGAACGGCTCTGGCGTGGCGGTCGTGAGCAGGAACAGCAGGAGGAAAGGCATGGGATACACGCGGCGCGTCGGGGTTCATTCCAGTCTGTTCGAGGCGAAAGGTGCAGCGCCGTGCGGTGTGTCCCACCTGTGGGACAAAGGTCGATTGAAAGATGCGGAACTGAGCCGTGCGTCGCGTACCCGCAGGTCTAGAATGCGGGATGCCTACCTTCCTCCATGCCGCGTTGCGCTTCCTGGGCTGCGTGCCCGCCCTGCTGCTGGTCGCGTGCGCCGGGCCGGCAGGTGCACCGGCTGCGGTGACGATCCACAACGTCCGCTCGGTGGAGATCCAGTACCAGCACGACGGCTGGGAGCGTGCCGATGAGGTGCACCGGCTGCAGCGCGGTACGGGCCAGCGCGCCTTCACCCGCACGTCCAGGGTGGAAGCGGCCGACGGCATCACGACCACACGCGGCAACGTACCCGCACAACGGGTGGGCGAACTGCTGTGGGCGCTGTCGGCACCGCCGTGGCCCCGCGAGCGCGCCGTGCAGGTGGTGGCACGGCACGTTTCGCCGGTGTGGATGATGGAGAACGCCCTGGTGGCCCCGCGTGCCGATGTGCCCGGCTGCACCGCCAGGGAAATTCGCGACCGCATGTACGCCCATCTGAAGGGGGCGCAGCTGCGCTCGCAGGTGGATGCGTACTACCAGGACATGCCATGGACCGACGACGATCCGGCGATGCGCGTCGTGATCACCTTCAGCGATGGGCCCGACCGGGTGATTTCCTCGCGCGAGCGGACGCTGCACATGCTGCCATGGACGCTGGGCGAGCAGCCCACGTCGGGCACTGCGGCCGCGCCGCGCAGCTGGTCGGTGCCGGTCAGCGACGCGCTGCGCCGGCTGCTGCCGCCCGATTCGCAGGCAGCCCAGCGGCTTGCCAACAACGGCGATGTGCATCTTGCTACGCGGATTGGACGCGTGGCCGAGCACGAATGTGTGGAGGCGCTAGGCGCGGCGCGCGCTGCGCCCTGAGGGCAACTGCCGATGAGCGTTGCCGCGTGTCTGACCCTGCACAGGGCAGCACGCTGACGCGGGCGCAGGTACTGGGCTGATCGTTTGCGCCCGCGCAGATTTGCACACTGCGGCCATGGGCACTCACAACCACCCTTGGCAACCCGGCAGCGCGTACTTCTTCAGTGCGCACCTGCGTGACCGTTACAGCCACCTGCTGGTGGAGCACGCACAGGTGCTGCGCCTCGCGTTTCGGGTAGCACAGCAGGCCCGGCCGTTCCGGGTCAACGCCATTGTGATACTGCCCGACCACCTGCACGGCGTGTGGACGCTGCCGGCGGGTGATGAAGAAGGCCACCGGCGCTGGCTGCAGATCCAGGCCGTGTTCGACCGGCAGCTGCCCGGCCACCCGCCACGTGCGATGGTGCGCCGTGATCGCTGCGTGCGCCCGCTGTGGCATACCGATTTCCGCGAGCACCGGCTGGTGGATGCCGACGATGTGCAGCGCCACATCGCCTACGTGCACGACAACCCGGTCAAGCACGGGTTGGTGCGCGAGGCCTGTGAGTGGCCCTACAGCTCCATCCACCGCCAGTGCGCCAAGGGGGAGTCGCCATGCTGACAGTCGGTTGGCGTGCGGCGCGCGCTGCAGAAAGGATGACCAGCGTGCGCGCAGATGCGCACACGCGCGGGCGATACAGGGGAGAGGGAGCACGGCGGTCGCTGCGCCGCTGCATCCCGTGGGGGCGCAGGGGTTTGGTGCGAGGGGGATACGCACCGACGAGGAAACCCTGGCGGCAGCTGCACATCCGCGGCTCGCCGCGCGGCAGCGCCGGGGGTGCGGCGCTCAGGGGCAGGCCACCTGGAACACCGGCCCGGCACCGATCAGCACCAACGCCATGTAGTCGCTGTCCTTGTCCTTTCCCTTGAGGGTGGCGCCGGGATTGAAGTGGAAGATGCCGAAGCCACCCGTGGGGCGTACCAGCGCCTTGTCGATCTGGCCGGCGTCGTCTTTGAAGAAGCGGGCGATGTCGGCACGCGAAGACAGCTGCAATGGCGTGCTGTCACGCTGCCACTGCTCGTCGCGGTTGAAGGAAACGAAGTAAGCGCCCTGTTCCTGTTCGATGCGGAACTCCGCGGGCTTGCGCGGGTGGGTGGCGAAGCAGCCGAGCAACGGGTCTGACGAGAACGTGCTGGGTCCGGCGCCGTTATCGCGGCACGAAGAGAGCAACAGCAGGCTGGGCAACACAAGCAGCAGCGGAACGGTACGCATCGGTGGATCCCCCCAGGGACAGGTCGTGGAGGCATGGTGCACGCCCGTGCGCCGAGGGCGTGTGCAGGCGTGGTGTTGGGTGTACGGTTGGACAGACCCACGGAGCAGCCACATGTCACAGCCCACGTCCGCATCACTATCGAACCCCGCCTCCGCGCCCGCCGGCCAACGTTGGCCGCTGTTGGGGGCCGCCAGCTGGCTGGTGGCACCGGTGCTGCTGGCGGTGGCGGTTGCCGCAACGCAGGCCTCCCCGGCCGTGGGCCGAATCCTGGTAGGCAACGCCGGCATATCGGTCGGTGTGCTGGCGTGTGCGGTGCTGGGACTGTTGTTGAGCATGGGCGGCAGGGTGCGGCGCGAACGCTGGCCGTGGGTGGGCGTTGTGGGCGCGATCATCAGCGCGGCGCCGCTGCTGCTGTTCCTGGCGGGCATGCTGCTCCGCCTCTGAAGGCAGAGACCCGCGCGCGCGCGTAGAGCCAGGCCCTGCCTGGCCGCGTTTCGCTTGTTGGATCTGTGTCTGCGTTGTCAGCGATCAAATGATGGCCACGCTTCGCGTGGCAAGCCGGGCAGAGCCCGGCGCTACTGCTTTGCCAACGCTACGCGATGAACCTCCACGGTCACGTGCACCAACTCCTCGTGCACGCCGAGTGCCTCGCGGAAGACATCTGCGGTTACATCCGCGGTGGTCACCACGCTGGCGACCACCGCGTACTTGCCGCGGCCCACCTGCCAGACGTGCAGGTCGGCGAGGCTGGCCTGCCAGGGGCCCTGCTCGATCACTTCACGCACTTCGGCCACGACGGGAGCGTCCATCTGCGCGTCGAGCAGGATGCGGCCGGTGTCGCGCAGCAGGCCGATGGCCCAGACCGTGACCAGTACCGCGCCCACCAGGCCCATCAGCGGGTCCAGCCATGCGGCGCCCCAGACCTTGCCACCGATCAAGGCCACGATGGCCAGCACGGAGGTGGCGGCATCGGCGATGACATGCAGGTATGCCGAACGCAGGTTGAGGTCGTCACCGTGCGCATGATGGTGATGCCCGTGACTGTGATGGCCGTGGTGGTGGTCGTGGTGCGCGTGGCCGTGTGCATGCGCTTGTGCATGCGCGTGGTCGTGGCCATGGCTGTCGCCATGCCCCTTGCTGTCGTGCAGCCACCACGCGCAGACAAGGTTGACCACCAGGCCCACCACGGCGATGCCGATGGCCTGGTTGTAGTGAATGCTACTGGGTGAGAAGAGCCGTTCGGTGGATTGCACGGCCATCAACAGGGCCACACCCAGCAAGGCAATGGCGCTGGTGTAACCACCCAGTATTTCGATCTTCCAGGTGCCGAACGCGAAGCGACCGTCGTGCGCATACCGGCGCGCGCAGGCGTAGGCAAAGGCGGCCATGCCCAGTGCAAGGGCGTGCGAACTCATGTGCCAGCCGTCGGCGAGCACCGCCATGGAGTTGAACCACCAGCCGCCGAAGATCTCGACAACCATCATGGCGGCGGTGAGGTACAGGGCCTGGCGGGTGCGCCGCTCGGCCAGCGGGTTGCCGTCGTCGAAACGGTGGCTGTGGCGACGGGCGTCTGCGGTGGCGGCAAGGTTCATGGGGGTGCTCAGGCATTGGAATATACCCCCGTAGGGTATACGCTTGGCACCTATGGCGCACGTACAACAACAACGCAAGGCTCTTCTGGCCCGGGTTCGGCGTATGGCCGGCCAGGTGTCTGCTCTCGAAACTTCTCTGCAGTCGGAGGACGCGGACTGCACGGATGTGCTGATGCAGGCGTCGGCGGTACGTGGCGCGGCGCACGCGCTGCTGATGGCGCTGCTCGATGACCACCTGCAGGCGCACGTGGTGTCGCCGGAAGACCCGGCCGAGCGGGCGGCGGAAGCGCAGGTGTTGGTGAAGCTGCTGCGCGCATACGGCAAGTAGAGCCACGCCCTGCGTGGCTTCGCGGCGCCGGAACGAATCGTAGAGCCACGCCGTGCGTGGCTTCGCGGCGCCGGAACGAATCGTAGAGCCACGCCGTGCGTGGCTTCGCGGTGCCGGAACGAAGCGCAGCCACGCATGGCGTGGCTCTACCGGCGGGGTGGCGCAGCCACGCAGGGTTTGGTGCGCCGCTTCCGGCTTTAGTGGCGGTGGCGGCGCCAGGCGTTCCAGATGTGGGTGCTGGCCAGCATCAGGCTGCCCGCTACCGTCATCGGCGTTTCGGCTTCGTGGCTGGGCCAGCCTGCGGCGCCGGCGAGGAGCAACAGCAGGCCGCTGGCTGCGCTGGCCATCGCCAAGACCGGCAGCGGGTACTGGCGGTGCGCGCGCCACAGCGCGAAGCCGGTGGTGGGGGCGGCGATGGCGACGAACACTACGTGGACCCACTCGGCCTGCGCCCATACGCCCATCAGCGGCAACGCCGCCGCAAGCAGTGGCAGGGCCAGGCAGTGCAGCAGGCACAGGCTGGAGAGGGCGATGGCACCGGCGTCGAGCAGGGCGGAAGTTGGCTTCATGGGGGAAGGGTTCTGGAACATCGAGTGTTATAGAGTAACATTCGATAGGCGCCGAACCTAACCTGCCCCTGACTGGACGCGCACTTGTGCCGCCTGTCGGTGGTCGCATGGTTCCGTCGGCGCAGGCGAGGCGGAGGCGAGACGCAGGCTGCACGTCGCCTGGCGATCACACGCGGCCGATTCGCGTACCCATGCAGGCCGGCCGCGCGCTCTGTGCGTCACAGGCTGTGCAGTTGCCAGCCCTCCTCGCCCGCATCGAGCAGATGGGTCAGCTGCACGGCGTCCAGCAACGCCTGGTCGTGCGAGACGATCACTACGCTGCCGCGGTACTGGTTGAGCATCTGCTCCAGGGCGGTGAGTGAGGCCAGGTCCAAGTGGTTGCCGGGCTCGTCCAGCAACAGCAGCTGCGGTGGGGCCTGCGCATACAGCACGGCGCCCAGTGCGGCCTTGACCCGCTCACCACCACTCAGCGTGGCCAGCGGCCGCAGGCTGCGCTCGGCATCCAGCCCGAGCAGAGCCAGCTGGGTGCGCAGCGTGGCGTCATCGGCTTGCGGGTTCGCGCGCTGCAGCAGCTGCAACGCGGAGTCCTGTGCGGGCAGCGATGACAAGGTCTGGTCGAGCAGGGCGGTAGTCGCAGCACGCTTCACCTCACCGGCCAGCGGCGCGAGTTCGCCGGCCAGCACGCGCAGCAGGGTGGACTTGCCACTGCCGTTGTTGCCGCGCACGGCAATGCGGTCGCCGCGCTGAATGTGGAGATCGACATCCCGCCACGGCGGGCTCACCCACGGCAATTGCACGCCGATCAATGCCGCTACCTGCTGCGGGCCCGGCGCGGCCAGGCGTGGGCCGATCATGGCGATCTGCGTGACCTCGTCGATGCCGGCGGCGGCATCGCGCACGCGGCTGTCGGCAGCCGCGCGCCGCTCGACCTGTTGCGCCTGCAGGCGTCCGGCGCTGTGTTCGGCGCGGTTCTTCATGCCGCCGAGCAGGATCGGCGCCTGGTTGGCGGTGCGGGCGTCGCGTTGTGCGTGGGACTGGCGGTGCTCCTGTCGCTCGCGTTGTTCGCGGAGCGCGGCCTGCTCGTGGCGCCGCTCGCGCTTGCGCAGGGCCAGCTGTGCCTCGGCTGCGGCCTGTTCGGCCTGCTTCTGCTCGGCGTACAGATCGTAGTTGCCGCCGTAGCTGCGCAATCCGGACGGGGTGAGTTCGACGATGCGCTGCATGCCGCGCAACAGCGCACGGTCATGGCTGATGACGATCAGGCCGCCGCGCCACTGCGCCAAGGCGTCGATCAGGCGCTGCCGGTGGGCGCTGTCGAGGTGGTTGCTGGGTTCGTCCAGCACCAAAGCGTCGGCGTCGGACAGCAGGGCGCCGGCCAGCGCCACCTGCATGGCCTGGCCGCCGCTGAGGCGAGCCGCCGGTTGCGCCGGGTCCAGCACGGGAAGGCCGAGCCGTTGCCACTGCGCCTGCAGCTGCTCGCGCAGGGTCCAGCGATCGCCGACGAGGGTGAAGTCGTTCGGATCCAGGCTGCCGGCTTCAATCCGGGCCAGTGCATCCAGCTGCGGCGCTACGCCGGCCAGGTCGGCGATGCGGCCAGGGATCACGCCGCTGTGCTGGGCCAGCAGGTGCACGTGGCCGTGCCGTTGCAGCTGGCCGGCGGTGGGCGCGAGCTGCCCGGCAAGCAGGCGGGCGAGCACGCTCTTGCCCACGCCGTTGCGACCGACCAGGCCGGTGGGAGTGGTGTCGAATGCGGCGGAAAGATCGGAGAACAACACCCGGCCGTCGGGCAGGGTGAACGTCACGCGGTCGAGCGTGAGGGAAAGTGCGGTCATGCGACCTCCAGGGATGCCAAGGACTCCCCCTGCGGACAGGGCGGGAAGGAGACTGGCCGTCAGACGACGGCGGCATCAATGGCGCATGTAGGCATACCTCATTACGGGGGCGGCTGGGTGCCGCGGGGGGATTATAGACCCCGGGAACCCCGGGAGCAGACACCCATGGGGTGTCTCTACTCTTCGATGCTGTTGGGGTTGCGCATGTCTTCGGGGGCCTTGCCGTATTGGCGGCGGCGCTGCTCGTGGTAGGCGATGAACTCCGGTGCCGGCAGCGGGCGGGAGAACAGCCAGCCCTGGCCGAATTCGACCTGACGCGACTGCAGGTACGCCAGCTGGGCGGAGGTTTCGATGCCTTCGGCGACGGTGAACAGCCCCAGCGTCTTGGCCATGTCGATGATGTGCGAGGTGACCGGGCTGGTGGCGCTGTGGGTGCCGATGGAATCGATGAAGGACTTGTCGATCTTCAACGCATCCAGCGGCAGTTGCTGCAGATACTGCAGGCTGGAGTAGCCCACGCCGAAATCGTCGATGGCCACGCAGTGCCCGGCCCGCCGCGCAGCGGCAAGCGAGGTGCGCGCGCCCTGGATGTCCAGGAAGCCGCGCTCGGTGGCTTCCAGCCAGATCTGCTGCGGATGGATGCCGGTGCCGATCAGCTTGCCGGACAGGACCTTGAGCGCCCGCCCGCTGCTGACATCGCCCGCGGAGAGGTTGATGGCGATGTGCGCGCTGCGGTCGTGGATGAGCAGCTCGCGCATGTCGTTGAGCACCAGATCCATCACGTGGTCGGTCAGGGCCTCGATCAGGCCGGTTTCCTCCGCCACGGGGATGAAGAGGTCCGGGCGCACCTGGGTGCCGTCGGCCCGCGACCAGCGCACCAGGGCCTCGGCACCGACGCAGATGCCGGTGTCCAGTTCGATGATGGGCTGGTAGTCCATGCGGAACTCGCGGCGGCGCACCGCGCTGGCCAGTTCGTTGCGCAGCGACAGCCGCCGGCGCGACAGCCAGACGGCCGCCGCAATGGCCATGACCGCGCCCACCACACCCAGCGGTAGCAGCCGGAGCGCGTTCTGGCGGAAGCTGGTCAGCAGGCTGGTACGCGGCGCAACCGCGATGGCCAGCCACTCCTGGTCCTGCGCGGTGGCGTACAGGGTGCGCGCGGTGCTGCCGCTGTGGGGCTCGCGCAGCAGGTGCTGCAAGAGGTCCTGGTCGGGCAGCGCCTGCTGCGCGATGAGCCGCCCGTCGGGGGTGGCCACCGCCAGGCGCACGTTGGGGTCGGTGATGACGTCGACGAAGCGGTTGGGGTCCATCAGGATGTCGTGGCGGCCGAGCTGCAAGGCCAGCAGGGAGGCGTTGTCGCCGGCCACCGGGCGGACGCCCAGGGTGAGGGTGGCGCCGTCGGCGGTGACGTGGTCCGGGGTGGGTTCGGGGATGAGATCTTCGGTCATGCCCCAGGAGGTGCAGCGTAGGCGGCCGTCCTCGAAGTAGCCGACCTGCTCGGCCGAATGCGTGGTCAGGGCCAGGCCGCGCATGAGCCGCAGGTGCTCCGGCGAACAGCCCGACACCGGGGCCTGGTTGAGCTTGCGCAGTGCCAGCAGGCCCGCTTCATAGGCGCGGTTGGCGCGCTGCAGGGTGCGTTCGGCAGTCTGGTGAAGGCGCTGCTGGTCGGCGTCCTGGCTGCGGCTCCAGGTGAAGTAGACCACCACGAGGATGGGCAGGGCGGCCCCCAGCAGGGCGGCGAGCGCGATGGCAGCGATGGTGCGGACGCGCTTCAAGCTGACCTCGTTTCCCGGTTGGGCGTGGGGGGCAGGCAGCAGGGGAGCCGTTGCCGATGCATGGGTGAGCGCTATATCACCATCTGGACCGGCCAATGGGAACAGGATTTCGCGTAGATTCCTGTCGGGTTTTCCCCAGTGTCGGCATCAGGTCGCATTGGCAAGGTGAAGCCGACGCGTACCGGCTCCCTTCGGGTCTGTCTATCGGATTCACCTGCGGTTCGCGCCCCGCGCCGGATGATCGCGCCACCCCACGATCTGGCCGCGCCCTGCGGCCCCGGAGCCATGAAGCCCTTCCTGCCTGTGCTGTTGGCGCTGTTGCCGTTGCTGTTGCCCGGCCCTGCCGCGGCGCGCACGGTGTACCGCTGCGTGCAGGGCAATACGGTCAGCCTGGCCACGGCGCCGGAGCCGGGCTCGAAATGCACGCCGCAGCAGGTGGATGACAACGCGGTGCAGGCGCCGAACCTGTGGGGCAACATGGGGGTATTCAGCGGCACGCTGTACGAACGCGAGCAGGACGGGACGCTGGTGTATTCCACCCGCAACCTGCCGGGCTCGCGGGTGTTCCTGAAGTTCACGGTGTCCACGCCGCCGGGTGAGCCGGCGCATGAGGGGCTGGGCAAAATCGGCGCGCCGCAGCTCAACCGCCACGCGAAACAGTTCAAGGCCGCTGCGCGTGCGACCGGGGTGGACGACGCCTGGCTGCGCGCGATCGCCCACGCCGAGAGCGGCTTCAACGCCGGTGCGGTGTCGCCCAAGGGTGCGCAGGGCGTGATGCAGCTGATGCCCGATACGGCCACCGAACTGGGCGTGTCCGATCCGCTGTCGGCCGAGCAGTCGATCAACGGCGGCGCGCGCTACCTGCAGGCCTTGCTGAAGCGCTACAAGGGCGACCGCACGTTGGCCACGGCCGCCTACAACGCCGGCATCGGGGCGGTGACGCGCTACAAGGGCGTGCCGCCCTATGCCGAAACGCTGGCGTACGTGGAGAAGGTGAGCGTGCTGTACACCCGCTACCGCGAGGCGATGGGGTTCAAGGTGGAAACGCCGGCGCGCTGACCGGCACTCAGTGAGAGAACAGCGGATAGGACTCGATGCGACCGACGCGGCGCACCGCCGCCTGCACGTCGGGGCGCTGCTTGAGCTGCTTCCAGCGCGCCGTCAGCAGGACTTCTTCCGGCAGCGGTGGCGCTTCGCGCGTGTCCTGCAGTTCGAGCAGTGCGGTACTGCGATCCATCGGGTCGGCCAGCTGCGCGATCATGCCGGCGGCGGCATCGTCCATCCGGTTCTCCAGCAGCAGCCCGTCGCGGTAGTGGCCAGGCGTGTCGTTGCGGCTGGCGAACAGCTGCTCGCGTGCGCGCGTTGCCGCAGCCGCATCGTTGAGCTGCAGGGCGATCTGGAGGTCGATCAGGGCGCGGCTGCTCTGGCCATACGTGCTCAGGTCGTCCAGGCCCTTCATCATCTCGCGCGCCATCAGCGGGCGGTGCAGGGCCGCGTACAGGCCGGCCAGGTTGAGGCGATGGCTGACCGTGTCGCCCTCCGGCTCGGCCATGCGCACGGCCAGCAACTGCGTGTCCACGGCCTCGTCCGTCTTGCCCAGGCGGCGGAACGCGCGGCTGCGGGTGTCGAGCATCCAGGCAACATGGCGGGCAAGCTCGGGCGGTGCCGAGCCAGCCTCCCTGGAGGCCTCGGCAAGCCGCGTGGTCATGCCCACCACGTCCTGCAGGTCGCCCGCCACCATCAGCGCGTCGCTCAGTTCAACGGCGGTTTCATTCACGCCGGGTGACAGCATGGCTTCCACCCGAAGCCGGTCGATATGGCGGCGCGAGGCGGCCACCGGGTCGTAGCGGGGATCGTCGCGGCGCAGGTATCGGTCGAAACGCTTGTCGGCGCGCAGGCGCATCAACGGCGCCGGCGAATCGATGCGCTCCAGCGTGGCCGCCACCTTGTCGTGCTGCCCCGCTTCCACCTGGAGGATGGCAAGGTTGACCCACACTTCCACGGGCTCGATGCCATCGATCTTCCAGTCGTGGTCGAACAACCCCTGCAATACGCCCAGCCGCCTGGCCGGCTGGTGCTTCAACAACATGTCCAGCTGCCAGACTATCTCGGCGGGCATATCCGGCTCGCCGTCAGTGTCGGCCAAGGCGAGAATGACGTTGTCGGCAGCGGCGTCGATCTGTTCGTCGACCATTTGGGTCAAGCCCAGCCGCAGCCGCGCGTAGGCGTTGTGCGGGTCGATCGCCACTGCCTGCTGCAGGCGCTGGAGGGCGATGTCGCCCTGCTTCTGCGCACCGGACACCATGGCCGCCGACGCCCAGACATTGCTGCGCTCAGCCACATCCAGCGTTGCCATGCGCGGGTCGGCCAGCAGGCGATCCAGCACGATGGCCGCACCCAGGCTGTCGCCGTTGTTGGCCTGTTGCAGGGCGGCGCGGACCTCGGCCAGGAACGCGGTGTTGGCGGCAGGCGCCGCATCGGTGGCATCCACGCTGGCACCACTGACGGCAGCGGTCGCGCCGGCAACCGGCGCCCCACACAACGAGAGCAACAGGACGAGGGTGGTGCTGGTGCGGCAGGCCATGCGGTGCTTCCTTCCTTGGCGTAAGCCTCGATTGAAACCGGAACGCGGCATCCACACAAGCCGTCCGTGGCATGTGCGGGGTTTGCACGCACGCGGCAAGCGGCTAAGGTCGTCAGCCGAACTGGAACCGGCAAGGACAGCGATGACGCGCGGACGATGGGCAATGGCGGTGCTGGTCGCCGTACTGATGGCGGCAGCATTGGCCTGGACCTTCCTGCGCGAACCGGCAGCGCCGGAACCGCCGCCTGGCCCCGTACCGACCGCGCTGGGCTGGACCCCGGACATCACGCTACTGGCCGGCGATGGCGTGGGTGGGCTGCGCGATGGCGCCGGCACGCAGGCACGCTTCGCCGACCCGTATGGGCTGGCGGTGGACGCGCACGGCGTGCTGTACGTGGCCGACGCCGGGGACAACAACCGCATCCGCCGGGTGTATCCGGATGGGCGCGTGGACACGCTGGCCGGGCAGGGTGAGGGCTGGCGCGATGGCGCGGCGCTGCAGGCGCAGTTCAATACGCCCTCGGCGATCGCCATCGACGCGGCCGGCAATGTGTTCGTGGCCGACACCGGCAATCATGTGATCCGCCGGATCGGCGCGGACGGCAACGTGACCACGATTGCCGGTGATGGTACCGCCGGTTACGTGGACGGCCCGGCCGCGCAGGCGCGCTTCGATGGGCCGATGGGCGTGGCCGTGGACGCCGGTGGCCGCGTGTTCGTGGCCGATACCTGGAACGACCGCATCCGTGTGGTCGAGCCCGACGGACGGGTCCGCACGCTGGCCGGCGGCGATGCACCGGGCAACGTGGACGGTGCGGGCGTGGGCGCGCGGTTCGACACGCCGGTGGCGCTGACGCTGGACGCGCATGGCAACCTGCTGATTGCCGACATGCTCAACAACGCGGTACGCCGCCTGGCGCCGACCGGCACGGTGGATACGCTGCTGGCCGAGGGCAGCCTGCTCAACGGGCCGCTGGCGCTGGCGGTGACGCATGACGATGTGATCTACGTGAGCGACTTCGACGGCAAGGTGGTGCAGCTGTCCGCGCAGGGGCACGTGCTGGATCTCACCGGGGTGGCTGGGCAACCGCGCTTCTCGCGGCCGAGCGGGCTGGCGCTGGATGCCGACGGCGGCCTGTTCCTGTCCGACGCGGCGTCCTACCGCGTGCACCGCCTGCGCCCGCTGGCCGCCGGTGCCACGCCGGCGCCGGCGCTGGTCGGCCCGGCCGCCGATGCCCCCCTGCCCGACACCGGTGGACGCTGGCCGCTGGCGCCGCAGCTGGGCTGGCACGAGGTGGTGGGCACGCTGGGCGAGGTGCGCGGCAACTTCAGTGGCGAGAGCCGCCACCACCTGCACGATGGCTTCGATATCCGCGGCGACGTCGGCCAGACGGTGCTGGCGATTGCCGATGGAAAGATCAGCAGCCCGTTCCCGAGCTGGTCGCTGGGCGGGCAGGCCGAAGGCCTGTCGCTGGACCGGCTGCGCTACATCCACATGAAGGTGGGCCGCGATGCGCGCGACCAGCCGTTCGACGCGCGCTGGCCGCAGCTGCACGATCTGGATGGCAAGCTGGAACGCGTGCGGGTGCGGCGTGGTACGCGCTTCAAGGCGGGCGAACCGCTGGGCAGCATCAACCGCATGGCGCATGTGCACCTGAGTGTGGGTGCCAGCGGCTTCCAGCGCAATGCGGTGGCGTTGGGGTTTGTCGGGTATGCCGACCACTTCGCGCCGCGCATCACCGAGGTGGCATTGCTGGATGACCTGGACCAGCCGATCAAGGCCGCGGCGAATGGGCGCGTGCCGGTACCGCGCCAGGGTCCGGGCGTGCAGATCGTGGTGGAAGCCTGGGACCAGGTGGACAACAACCTGCCGCGCCGCCGGCTGGGTGCCTACCAGGTGGGCTACCAGGTGCTGGATGCGGGCGGTACGCCTCTGCCCGGTTATGAGCAGCCGCGTTTCAACATCGTGTTCAACCGCATGCCGCGCGAGAACAGCGCCACGGTGGTGGCGTATGCACCGGACAGTGGCATCACGGTGCATGGCAGTGCGGTGACGCGGTTCCGCTACCTGGTGACCAACACCGTGCGCGACGGGTTGGTGGAAACCGGGCGCTGGCAGCCGGATGCGTTGCCGGCCGGCGATTACATCATTCGCGCCAGCGCCCGCGATTACAGCGGGAATGAAGCGGTAGGGCCGCGCGAGTTGAAGATCACGCTGTTGCCGTGATCCCCAACCCCACGCGCCGGCGCTCGGCGTCCATGTCGGCCAGCGGGCGGACTTCGATGCTGCCGTAACGCGACCACGGGAATCCTTGGGCGATGCGCATCGCGTCGTCGTGGTCGGCGGCATTGATGAGGTTGAAGCCGGCGAGCAGTTCGCGGGTTTCGGCGAACGGGCCGTCGGTGATGCGCGCCTGCGCCTGGCGCGTGCGCAGGGTGCGCGCCTGGCTCACCGGTTCCAGCTGCTGGGCGAGCACGAGGGAGCCTTGCGCCTGCAGTTCGTCGGCGTGCCGCAGGCAGCCGCGCATGAGCGTGTCGTATTCGTCGGCGGGCAGGGCCTGGATCAGGCCTTCATCGATATAGATCAGGAGCAGGAATTGCATGGCCGATCCAACGCGGGGCAGGGGAGAACATGATGCCCCAGCCGCCGCTACGGGCCTGTTGCAGTGCAGCGCCGCGCGCCTGTTCAGGCCGTGATCGTCACCGGTTGGCGGGAGCGGAATTATTTTTGGCAGGCGTGTCGATTTCGGTTCCACTGGGGCGTCGTAACCAGTGAAGGGCCCGCCAACCGGGCCGACAACGAGGACAGACCGATGAAAGTCATGGTGATCGTGAAGGCGACCGAGGCCACCGAGGCCGGGCAGCTGCCCACCGTAGCGGAGATCCAGGCGATGGGTGCCTTCAACGAGGAGCTGGTCAAGGCCGGCATCATGCTGGCCGGCGATGGCCTGCGGCCCACCCGGCATGCCCGGCGGGTGGCGTACACCGGCGCGGCGCCGCAGGTGACCGACGGGCCGTTCGCCGAAACCCGCGAACTGGTGGCCGGGTTCTGGCTCTGGCAGGTGCGCTCGGTGGACGAAGCCACCGAATGGCTCAAGCGCGCCCCGTTCAAGCCCGGCGACGTGGTGGAGATCCGCCCGTTCATGACCGAGGACGATTTCGGCGCGGCCTTCACCCAGGAATTACGTGCGCAGGAACAGCGTCTGCGCGAGCAGATCGGCCAGGCCGATTGACCCACCCACCCGTGCTTTTGGAGATTCCCATGAAACTGATTCCCTTCCTTGGCTTCAGCGGCCAGACCCACGAAGCGATGGCGTTCTACGCGCAGGTCCTTGGCGGCAAGGTCACCTCGGAAATGAAGTACAGCGACATGCCCGCCAGCGACAACATGGACGGCTGCGGCGACAACCCCGGCCCGGCCGATCCGAACCTGATCGCGCACAGCCAGCTGGAAGTAGGCAGCGCGATCCTGATGGCGGCCGACGGCCCGCCCTCGTCGGGCGCAGGCAGCACCACGATCAACATCGAGGTGGAGACCGTCGAAGAAGCCGAGCGTGTGTTCAAGGCATTGTCCGACGGTGGCAAGGTGACGTTCCCGATCGGTGAAACGTTCTGGGCCAAGCGCTGGGGCATGCTGGAAGACCGCTACGGCAAGCCGTGGATGGTCAACTGCATGAAGCCCTACTGAGCCCGGGAACCGAACCATGACCGATACACCCCAGATGATCTTCGTGAACCTGCCCGTCCGTGACCTGGACAGGAGCAAGGCGTTCTTCACCGCGCTCGGCTTCACGCCCAACCTGACCTACACCGACGACAAGGCGGCGTCCTTCAATATCAGCGACACCATCATGCTGATGCTGCTGTTGGAGCCGTTCTTCGCCACCTTCATCGACCGGCCCATCGGCGATGCGCGCGCGCAGGCGCAGGTGATTCTCGCGTTGTCCTCGCCCAGCCGCGCGGCCGTGGATGAGACGCTCGACAAGGTGCTGGCCGCGGGCGGCCGCGAGCCGACGCCGGCACGCGATTATGGCTTCATGTACCAGCGCAGCTTCGAGGATCCTGACGGGCATCTCTGGGAAGTGGCACATATGGACGGCGAGCCCACCTGAAAGTCGTGCAGCCATCTCCCTCGGTAGCGCCGGCCGTTGGCCGGCATCCGCGGTGTGGCCGGGTCGGGCGAACCGCACCTTGTGCGGCGCGGAGGGGAATGCTCTGATTCGCCGCATGGATGCCGCGCTGACACAACGACTGGACACCCTCTGGCGCATGGAGTCGCCGGTCCTGATCGCACGCCTGGCGCGGATGCTGGGCGGCGACATCGGGCGTGCCGAAGAACTGGCCCAGGACACCTGGTTGGCCGCGCTGGAGCGCTGGCCCACGCAGGGTGTTCCGGACAATCCGGGAGCGTGGCTGATGACCACCGCACGCAATCGTGCCATCGACGTGCTGCGCCAGCACCAGCGCGTGGCCGGCCAGCATGCGCAGTGGGGCACCGAACTGGAGCCGCAGCCGCTGCCGTTGCCCGACGACAGCGATGCGCTGCAGGACGATATCGGCGATGACCTGCTGCGGCTGATGTTCGTGGCCTGCCACCCGGTACTCCCGGCCGATGCGCGGGTGGCGCTGACCCTGCGCCTGCTCGGCGGGCTGACCACCGACGAGATCGCCCGGGCGTTCCTGCAGCCGGAGCCGACCATCGCCCAGCGCATCGTGCGGGCCAAACGCACGCTGGCGGCCAAGCAGGTGCCGTTCGAGGTGCCGCGCCAGGCGGCACTACCGGAACGGCTGGGCTCGGTGCTGGCGGTGGTCTACCTGATCTTCAACGAGGGCTATGCCGCCAGCAGTGGCGACGACTGGATGCGCCCGGCCTTGTGCGAGGAGGCCCTGCGGCTGGGGCGGGTACTGCAGCAGCGCCTGCCGGCCTGGCCGCAGGTGCACGGCTTGCTGGCGTTGATGGAACTGCAGGCCTCGCGTGCGGCCGCGCGGGTGGATGCCCACGGCAACCCCATCCTGCTGCCCGACCAGGACCGCACGCGCTGGGACCACCTGCAGGTAGCGCGCGGGCAGGCCGCGCTGCAGCAGGCGCTGACGCTGGGCGGCGCCGACGACGGCTACGTGCTGCAGGCCGCGATCGCGGACTGCCACGCCAGTGCGCGGCGCGCCGAGGACACCAACTGGGAACGCATGGCCGGGCTGTATGCACGGCTGGCGGTGGTGCAGCCCTCGCCGGTGGTGGAACTCAACCGTGCGGTGGCGGTGTCGCGCGCGCAGGGCGCGGCGGCGGCCTGGCCGCTGGTGGAGCAGCTGGCGGAAGACCCACGGCTGCAGGACTACGCGCCGCTGGCCGCGGTGCAGGGCGACCTTTTGTCGCAACTGGCTCGCCATGCCGAAGCGGCCGCCGCCTTCGCGCGCGCCGCCCGGCTTACGCCCAACGCCCGCGAGCGGGCCCTGTTGCAGGCGCGGGCGGACGGGGCGTCACGGCGCTGAGAGAAATCTTACTTGCCGGTTTTATGAACAGGGTCTATGGTGGCGCCTCACAAAAGTGACCCGGCGACCGCCAGGTCCGGCCGATAAGGAACGCAGGACGATGTTTTCAGGGAAGAAGCGTACGCGCGCGCGTAGCGCGTGGCTGCTGTTGTGCGGCCTTGTGTGTATTGGCACCGCGGCGTTCGCGGGTGCCGCCCAGGCCGCCGACAAGTCGCAGCAGGCCTATTGGGCCGGCTTTGCCTACACCGCCGACCAGAGCGCCGTCGAGGCAAGCACCCCACGCGCGGCCGCCGTACTGAAGACGCGCGGGCTGGCCCCGCTCAACCAGGCCCTGTGGGCGCGCCTGAAGGCGCAGCCGCCGGCCAGCCTGCAATTGATCGATCAGCCTCTGGCGATGCTCGATGGCACCACCAGCGCCACGGTGCTGGCCACGGCGCTGGACCGCGAACTGGTCTCCATCGAGCCGATCGGCGGCCAGTACAAGGTGCTGGTGGAAGTGGCGCTGCAGGCGCTGTTCTTCGACTTCCGCGAGCGCCAGGTGGTGGCCTCCTACCCGATCACGCTGCAGCGCATCGACGTGATGGAATACCTGCCGGACGACGACGATATCGACGCGATTGTCGCCGATCTGCTGTATGGCAAGGCCGCCACCGGCCTGCCGCAGGTGCTGGCCGATACGCTGGCCAAGGCGCAGTTGCCGGCCGCGTCCACGCGCCGCCTGCAGGTGGGCGAAGTGACCCTCTCCGATGCGGTGCGCGCCAAGCTGCCCGATACGGTGGACGAGAAGGTGCTGCGCGCCACGCTGGCCCATGAGCTGTCCAAGACACTGTCGGCCAACACCGGCATCGGCCTGCTGCCGCCGGCCACCGGCCAGGCGATCGGCGGGGCGATGGCCGCGCGCTTTGCCGACGGCAAGGTGTACCAGCTGAAGATTCCCGAGCCGGACTACGTGGTGAAGCTGCGCCTGGATGGCCTGAAGAACGGCGTGATCAACGAAACCCCGGCGATGAAGACGATGCTGTTCGGCGCGTTCTTCCAGGCCACGGTGGTGGAGCCGTTCTCGGGCAAGGTGTTCTTCGACCAGCCGCTGCGCAAGGGTGCCACCAAGGTGGTGCCGGCGACCCAGTGGCACGTGGACCAGTGGTCGGCCAGCTACGAAACCGCGCTTGCCGGCCTGGACGCCTTCGCCGGCGCCGCCGCCAAGCGTGCGGATTCGAAGGCGTGGCTGGACGAACAGAAGCCCGGCGGCAAGCCGCTGCAGCAACAGACCCAAGCCCTCCAGGAGTTGATCAAGTCATGCCGTTGATTCGTGCCGTACTGCTGATTCTCATTGCACTGATGGTTGCCGCGCCGGTGTCGGCGCAGTCCGCCAGTTCCCGTGGTACCGGTTCGGCCAGCTATGGCCTGCGCCTGAGTGCCGACACCCGCGCCCAGGCCCTGAACAAGGCCAAGGTCAATGCACTGGAGGCGTACATCGCCGAATCCGGTGCGGCCAAGCTGCGCCTCTTCGAAGACCGCCGCGCCGAGTTCATCGGTGAAATCGACCGCTACGTGCTGTCGGCCGTGCCGCTGTCGGACACCGAAGACAAGAAGGCCAAGACCTACACCGTCAGCGTCCGCGCCGAGATCAACACCACGCTGCTGCAGACCAAGCTGGATGCCGGTTCGGCCACCGCCGGTGCGCGCAGCAACCAGCGTTCGCTGCTGACCTTCCTGTTCATGGCGCGCTCGCAGGACACCGTGCAGTCGTTCCAGGACAAGGAATACCGCCGCGTCGACGCCAGCGCCAGCTATGACGAGAAGACCCGCGAAGGCGACAGCTTCCGTGGCAATTCGGTGAGCACCAGCGGCAGCATCAACCAGAACGGCTCGGTGTCGGTCACCTCCGGTGGCAGCACCACCGCGCGCAGCGACAACGTGAGCTGGAAGGTCGCCAACGCCAACGAGATCAACACCGCCATGACCGGCGCGTTCAGCGCGGCCGGCTATGAAGTGGTGGAAGCGGAATACGTGGAAGGCGAAAGCCGCGGCCTGCTCAGCATCGAGCGCATCCGCAAGGACTTCAGCACCGGCAACGACCTGTCGCCCGCCACCCTGCGCGACACCGCCAACGGCATCAAGGCCGCCAACATTCCGTACCTGGCCGTGGGCACGCTGGACGTGGGCATGCGTGACCGCGACCCGGTCAGCGGCAACACCCGCGTGTTCGTGACCGTCACCGGCAAGGTGCTGGACGTGAGCGGCCGCTTCCCGAAGACCGTGTCGTCGGTGGGTCCGGTGCAGTTCTCCGGCACCGGCCCGAACGAGACCGTGGCCCGCACCAATGCACTGCAGATCGCCTCTGAAAAGGGTGCGCAGCAGATGATCAACGAATTGAACGTCAAGGCCGTTCGTTAAGGCGTACCGACCAACGGTCGGTACCCACCGAATTGCATTATTTCCAACAAGGAACACACCATGATCCGCAAGACTCTTATCGCACTGGCCATCGCGGCCACCTTCGTTGCCCCGGCCAATGCGCAGTTCGGCAAGCTGAAGGACCTGGCTGGCGGCGGCAACAGCGCCTCGGCCGCCTCGGCCGGCGCCCCGGACGAAGCCGCGCAGGAAGCGCTGGTGCGTCGTTTCGTGTCCTCGCAGTCGCACTCGCTGGATGCCCAGACCTCCTTCGCCAAGGCCTTCGGCCTGGCCGAGCAGGTGCAGCTGCTGGAAGCCGAGCGCCAGGCGCTGTCGTCGGGTTCGGTCAACGTGGACCAGATGAAGAAGTCGGTGTCGGTCAGCGAAGCCGCCCAGGCCGCGATCGATGAGCGCGTGGCTGCCAAGCCGGAGCTGAGCGCCGAATCCAAGCAGCACTACACCACCGGCCTGGTGGCCCTGGTCGCCTCGGCAGCCGAAGGCCAGAAGCTGAGCGGTGAAGCCAGCAACTTCGCCAATGGCATGAAGAGCCTGAGCGGCACCCAGCTGGTCACCGCCGGCCGCAAGCTGGCGGCCGGTGCGTGGGTGGCCAAGGAATCGCCGGGCTACCTGAAGGGCCTGTATTCGTCCTCGAAGGCCGCGCTGACCTTCGCCCGCGCCAGCAAGATCAAGGTGCCGGGCAACGCCGAGTCGATGCTCGACAGCCTGTAATACAAGGAAACGCCACGCATGCAGACCTCATTCCGACTGTTGAGCCTGGCCCTCACCGCGACCCTGCTTGCCGCTTGCGGCAAGCAGGAGGCACCGGTGGAGACCACGGCACCGAAGGCCGAATCCAAGCTGGAAGCACCGGCTGAAAAGCCGCTGCGCGAGGCACCGGATTTCGGCGGCATCACCCAGGTGGCGCGCGAAGCCGATGGCATCGGCAGCACGCCGGAGCTGGCGGTGCTGGCTGCGCTGCAGTCGGCGGTGGCACAGGTCAATGGCGTGCGCGTGGCGAGCCAGATGCAGAGCCTGCGTGCAGGCCTGCATGTGGATGTAGACGGGGAACACGTCGGCGATATCCGCGCCGACGCGTTCGCCCAGCAGATGATTGCCGCCTCGCAGGGCGCGGTGGTGGGCTACGAGATCCTCTCGCAGGAAGAAGTTACCCAGCTGGATGAAGAAGTCATTGCCCGCGTGCGCGCCAGCGACGCCGGCTACAGCTATTCGGCGTCTGCCTCGGCCAGTGGCTCGGCGCAGGCGCAGGCAGAAGCAAGTGGCGGCGGCGGTTCGGCCTCTGCCAGCATCAAGGAAAGCTACAAGGAACAGGCCAGCGTGGACGCCAAGCGCGGCGCGCAGGCGTTCGAGTCCGACCTCAACCGCCGCACGATGCGCAGCTATTGGAAGGTGCGCGTGCGCGCCGAGATCGCCAAGTACCGCGCCCCGGACGAACAGGGCCGGCCGAAGATCGTGGTGGCCCAGCCGCACGTGCGCAGTGGTACCTACGCAGTGGGTGATGGCCGGGTGGCCAGCGACGAAGTGGCCGCGGCGATCCGCGCGCGGCTGAACGACACGCTGACCCAGACCAAGCGCTTCATCGTGCTGGATCGTGAGTTCGGCGAGGAAATGCAGGCCGAGATCGACCACATCAACAGCGGCAACGTGCGCCTGCAGGACACCGCGCGGCTGGGCCAGCAGCTGGCCACCGACCTGATCCTGATTCCGACCATCGAACGCTTCGAATACCCGCGCAGCGTGCGCAACCTGCGCATGTCCGACCGCCAGGTGACCTCGTATTCGGGCGGCGGGCGCATCACCCTGCGCCTGATCAACGCGGCCACCGGTGAGGTGGTGATGTCCGACAGCTTCGATCACCAGCTGGCCTCGACCGGCCCGAGCACGCTGCCGCGCACGGTGGATGGCAAGGGCATGGCGGCGGCGATGATGGATTCGCTGTCGGGCCAGATCGGCACGGCGATCATCACCGAGATCTTCCCGGTGTCGGTGGTGGCCATGACCGGCGACCAGGTGGTGCTGAGCCAGGGCGGTGAAACGCTCAAGGCCGGGCAGCGCTGGCAGGCCGTGATGCTGGGCGAGGCCCTGAAGGACCCGCAGACCGGCCGTTCGCTGGGCCGCACCGAAACCCCGTGCTGCACGATCCGCGTGGACCGCGTGGCGGCGCAGACCTCCTACGGCACCATCGAAGGCGGCGCGGACCTGGGTGGCGCGAACTTCAAGCCCGGCGCGATCGAACTGCGCCAGCTGGCCGGTGCGGTGAAGCCGGCGGCAACCACGGCGTCGAACGGTGGCAGTGCCAAGCCGAAGCCGGCGCGTGCAGCGGCCAAGCCTGCCGCGCCTGCGGAAGATCCGAACTGGTGAGTTGAAGAGGGCTCATGCTCCAGGAATGGGTATCATCAAACGATGATGTCCCCGCCCTGGAGAGAGCAATGAAGCGAGTGGTATTGAGCGTGCTGGCACTGTCGGTGTCCAGCGCCCTGATGGCGGCGACGCCGAAATTCGATGGCGCGCGGATCTCCGCAGACGTCAAGGAACTGGCCTCCGACGCCTACGAAGGCCGCTCGCCTGCCACGGCCGGGGAAGAGAAGACCATCGCCTTCCTGGGCAAGCAGTTCGCCGCCGCCGGCCTGCAGCCGGGCGGCGACCTGAAGGACGGCAAGCGCCTGTGGACCCAGGCCGTGCCGCTGCGCAAGGGCGATATCGTCGGCACGCCGAGCCTTGCGCTGTCCAGCAAGGGTAAGCCGCAGTCGCTCACCCAAGGCAATGAAATCGCCGTGCGCGCCGCCATGAACGGCGCCACCGAGGTCGACATCCAGAACGCACCGCTGGTGTTCCTGGGCTACGGCGTGAACGCGCCGGAGCGCAACTGGAACGACTTCAAGGACGTGGACCTGAAGGGCAAGATCGCCGTGGTGCTGATCAACGACCCTGACTTTGAAACCGGCGAAGGCGACTTCGACGGCAAGGGCATGACCTATTACGGCCGTTGGACCTACAAGTACGAAGAGGGTGCCCGCCAGGGTGCGCTGGGCGTGCTGATCGTGCACGAAACCGCGCCGGCCTCGTACGGCTGGGCCACGGTGGCCGGGTCCAACACCAACACCATGTTCGACGTGGTCCGCGACAACCCGGCCGAGGCACACCCGCTGCTGGAAGGCTGGATCCAGCGCGACCTGGCGGTGGAGCTGTTCAAGCGCGCCGGGCAGGACTTCGACACGCTCAAGCGCCAGGCGCAGCGCCGCGATTTCAAGCCGGTGGAGCTGAAGGGCGAGACCCTGTCGGCCAAGTACGCGGTGAAGAGCGAAGTGATCACCTCGCACAACGTGGCCGCACGCCTGGAAGGCAGCAAGCACCCGGATGAGACCGTGGTGTACAGCGCGCACTGGGACCACATCGGCGTGGGCAAGCCGGACGCCAACGGCGACACCATCTTCAACGGCGCGCTGGACAACGCCAGCGGCACCGCTTCGCTGGTGGAGCTGGCGCGCGGCTTCGCCAAGGGCAAGCGCCCGGAGCGTTCGGTGCTGTTCCTGGCGGTGACCGCCGAGGAGAAGGGCCTGCTGGGTTCGGAGTACTACGCCAGCCACCCGCTGTATCCGCTGGCCAAGACGGTGGCGGTGATCAACATGGACGGCATGGCGCCGTTCGGTCCGTCGCGCGACTTCGGCATCTACGGCTCGGCCAAGCTGGAGCTGCTGGACCAGTTGAAGGACGTGGCCAAGGGCTGGGACATCCGCTACACGCCGGACCCGAAGCCGGAAGCGGGCCTGTTCTTCCGTTCCGACCACTTCCCGTTCGCCAAGCGTGGCGTGCCGGCGGTGTCGTACTCGGCGGGGCAGGACTGGGTGGACGGTGGCGTGGCCGCAGGCAAGCAGGCCTCGGATGACTACACCGCCAAGCGATACCACCAGCAGGGCGACCAGTGGCAGCCGGACTGGACCTTCGCCGGCGCCTCGCGCGACCTGGAAGTGCTGTACACGCTGGGCAACCAGCTGGCCAACTCCCGCGCCTGGCCGAACTGGAGCGATGACTCCCAGTTCCGCGGCCCGCGCGATGCCAGCGCCGCCGAGCGCAAGTAAGAACGCGCCCGGCCGGCACCCGCCGGCCGGACCGTTGGTAGAGCCACGCCATGCGTGGCTTCGCGGACCCGGACCCCGGATGTAGAGCCACGCCATGCGTGGCTTCGCGGACCCGGACCCCGGATGTAGAGCCACGCCATGCGTGGCTTCGCGGTCCCGGACCCCGGATGTAGAGCCACGCCATGCGTGGCTTCGCGGTGCCGGAACGGAGCGCAGCCACCCATGGGGTGGCTCTACGCGCCTTCGTCGCGTCAAACCCCGCTTTCGTCGCATCCCGCTTGTTCCCTCGAGCGGCAAGGCTATCCTCACACCATCCCATCGTGAAGACGCCGCCGTGTTCGCCAGCCTTTCCCTGATTCTCCGCATTCTCCTGGCCTGGGCCGCGGCGATCGTCGTGGCCGGGTTCGTGTGGAGTGGCTTCTTCCACGGCATGGACGAAGGCCCCGGCTGGGTCTTCGGGCTGCTGGCCCTGTTCCTGATGATCACCGCGCTGGGCAGCTGCATCACCCACCTGCGCCGCGTCTCGACCCTGGCCGGGCATCTGGATGCGGCCACCGTGTCCAGCCGCCAGCGCCGCCAGATCGAGCTGCCGATGGATGCCGGCGCGGCCTTCAGCCTGGTCGAGCAGGCGGTCAAGGAACTGCCGCGCGTGGAAGACATCGAAAGCGCCGCCGGCAGCCTGCAGGTGCGCGCCTATGTGCGCCGCGTGGACCCCTACAATGGCCGCCCGCCGTCGCGCTGGAACCTGCCGGCGCGGTGGGCGATCAAGCGCAACAGCGTGCTGGCCACGGTCACCCCGGGGCAGGGCACCAGCAGCGTGACCCTGCTGTTCGAACCCGATGCCGGGGTATGGGCCGACCTGCTCGCGGTGGACGAAGGCAGCAACTACGAGAACGCCGAAGCGGTCGGCCGCGCCATCACCCGCCGGGTGTCCGAACAGCGCCGCGACGAGCAGGCCGCCGCCGAACAGACCGCCACCGAAAAGGAACTCTCGGTGGCCCGCCTCAACCTGCTGCACGCGCAGGTCGAGCCGCACTTCCTTTACAACACGCTGGCCAACGCACAGGTGCTGACCCGTACCGACCCGCCGCGCGCCGACCAGATGCTGGGGCACCTGATCCAGTACCTGCGCAGTTCGCTGCCGAGCGTGGACGAGTCGATGTCCACCCTCGGCGTGGAACTCGATCGCACCAAGGCCTACCTGGAAATCCTCAAGATCCGCATGGGCGCGCGGCTGGCGCTGCAGGTGGACGTGCCGCCGGCACTGGAATCGCTGCCGCTGCCGTCGATGGCGCTGCAGACACTGGTGGAAAACGCGATCAAGCACGGGCTGGAGCCCAAGCCAGGTGGCGGCACGGTGTGGATCATCGCGCGCGCCTTCGATGACCACGTCACTCTCACCGTCGCCGATGACGGGCTCGGTTTCGGCCAGGGCAGCAGCGGTACCGGCATCGGCCTGAAGAACCTGCGCGAGCGCCTGCGCCTGACCTGTGGTGATCGCGCGGGCGTGGCGATCGTATCCAACTTCCCCAGCGGCGTGGCGGCAACGATCACCCTGCCGCGCGACGCACGCGAGGCGATCCATGCAGCTTGATGCCCTTATTGCCGAAGACGAAGACCTGCTGCGCCAGTCGCTGGTGGCCCAGCTGCAGCGGTTGTGGCCGGAACTGCGGCTGGTGGCCGAATGCGAGGATGGTGCCAGCGCGCTGGAACGCCTGGCCGAGCTGAAGCCGGACCTGGCACTGCTCGACATCCGCATGCCCGGCATCAGCGGCATCGAGGTGGCACGCGCGCTGCCGGAGATCAGCCCGCGCACGCAGGTGGTGTTTGTGACCGCGTACGACCAGTACGCCATCGACGCGTTCGAGCACGGGGCCATCGATTACCTGCTCAAACCGGTCAGCGACGAGCGCCTGCTGGCCACGCGCGAGCGCATTCTGGCGCGCATGCAGATGGGCCGGCCGGACAGCGCGATGCTGGAGCAGCTGCTGCAGCGCCTCGGCCAGCAGCCGGGCGCGCGTTCCAGCGCACCGCCGCTGGCCTGGATCACCGCCAGCAACGGCCGCGACACGCAGCTGATCATGCTGGAAGACGTGGTCTACTTCCGTGCCGACAGCAAGTACACCACGGTGGTGACCGAAGCCGGCGAAAGCCTGCTGCGCACGCCGCTGCGCGAGCTGCTGGAAGTGCTGGACCCGCAGCGCTTCCGCCAGGTGCACCGCTCCACCATCGTCAACATGACGGCGGTAGCGGCGGTGACCCGCGACGACACCGGGCGCGGCCAGCTGCGCTTGAAGCAGCGGCCTGAACTGATCAGCGTGAGCCAGCCCTTCATGAGCCTGTTCCGCGGCATGTGACCCAAGGCGCCAAAAAACAATGCCACCGTGATCGCTCACGGTGGCATTGGGATCCCCCCCCTTTCACGGATACGGCGCCGGTGCCGGTGCCGTAGAGCGGGGCTCTGCCCCGCTGTGCGGTCGGGTTGCCGGGCAGAGCCCGGCAC
>NZ_JBLZQD010000005.1:81214-92610 GCF_049199305.1 Stenotrophomonas sp. PD6
GTCCGACGCGGTCTGATGGAACGCGGCAACGGCAGGCGCTACGGAGGCTGCGCGCGGCGATGAACCGCGCGCAGTTCCTGCGGCTGATGCTGGGCGGGGGGGGGGGGGGGGGCCGGGCCCCCCCCCCCCACTACCAGGTGGTCAGAAAGCGGGCTGCAAATGCAGGTTGTGGCCGTTGTCCTGCTCGCCGACATGGTTGAGCTGGCCCACCAGTTCGGAGTGCTGCTTCATGCGGCCCATCTCGCGCATGATGCGGATGTCCTCGTGGCGCAGCTCGCGTTTGGCGCTGACGACCTGCTTGTAGTCCAGCACTTCCGGGTAGTGCTGGGCCATGTCCAGCGCTTCGGCCACGCACTCGATGCTGTCGGCGTCGGAAGTGATGCGGGCGCGGCTGTTGAAGGCCTTCATCCAGCGCTCGAAGCCGGCGGTGTGGTCGAACATGTTGGCCATGAACCAGATCACGAACAGGATCGAGACCCACGAACCGAAGATGATCACCACGCGGGTGAAGGTGATATGGAAGTCGTCCTTCCACAGGTAATTGGCGATCAGGCCCAGGATCAGCAGCGAGGCCGCCTGCCAGCCCACGATGGACGCCATCAGCCACTGACCCTTGGCCTTGGCCAGGGTGGCCACTTCCTCGCGGATCTGCTGCTCACTCTTGTTGCGCCAATGCGCGACCTGCTTCTCGAACGGGCTGCCGTAGAGCTCGTTGTCCTGGAGCAGTAAACCTAAACCTTTGAACAAAGCGATCATCACGGGCTCCTTCGGGAACGTGCAGCGGCGCATTTGGACGGACGGTGAGGCGGGTTCAGTTCTAGCACTTTGGTTGCGGTTGGCAATGGGCAGTGCGACAAATCGCCGCAGGGGCGTTTGCTGAATAGGCGATGGCCGAGAAAATTTGCGCGATGCGACATTCAAAACCGCTGGCAAAAGTCCAAAAACCGCCCCCTTTTTTGCTGCAAATGCACAATCGACGGGGAATTGCGGTTCTCGACGTGGCCGGGGTGTCGGAGATCACGCAGAATTGACGCAACCGCGCAGCTTCGCGGCCTCCGCTTCCCGTTCTGGACCGCCTGATGCCGTCGTTGCTGCACCGCTTGTCGAGCCCCGCCACCGCGCCGATCCGCCGCTGGGTGCTGAGTGCCTTCCCCCGTGGCCAGAGCGGTATCGATTACGACCACCCGCTGGGCGAACCCGGCTGGTTCGGGCCGGACAGCGCGACCTGGCGCGTGCACGCCGATTTCCCCGGGATGCTGGCCGGCGGGCTGTGCGCGCTGATGCTGCAGACCCTGCACCCGCTGGCCTTGGCCGGGGTGTACGACCATTCCAACTTCCGCGACGACCTGGTGGGCCGGTTGCGCCGCACGACGGCGTTCGTGGCGTGCACCAGCTACGCCGCCACGCAGGAAGTGGACGCGCTGGTGGCGAAGGTGAAGCGCATCCACGCGCAGGTGCGCGGGCAGACGCCGGAGGGGCAGGCGTATTCGGCCGACGATCCGGCGCTGCTGACCTGGGTGCATGTGACCGAGGCGTACGGTTTCCTGCAGGGCTACCGGCGCTACTGCCGTGACGTGCCGGAGGCGATTGCCGACCGCTACTACGACGAATACCGGCGCGTGGCCGAAGCGTTGGGCGCGACCCATGTGCCCGCCTCGGAAGCGGCGGTGGCAGCGTATTTCGCGCGGCAGCAATCGGTGCTGCGTTTCGATGCACGCTCGCGCGAGGTGCTGGCGGTGCTGTCCAGCATCCGCCTGCCGGTGCCGATGGCGGGGTTGTCGCGCGAGCTGTTCCTGGGCGCCGGCGCGGCGCTGCTGCCGGAGTGGGCCACGGCGATGCTCGAACGCACGCCGCTGCAGCGCACCCAGGCCCGTGCGTCGGCGCGGTTGCTGCAGGGCATGTCACCGCTGTTCCGCCGCGCGTTGCAGGACGGCGTGGCGGCACGTGCGTGTGCACGGGTGGACGTGCCGATCAGCACGTTGACGCATTGGTGACGCCGCACTCTTCGACGTATTGGTAACCGCCCCTACCAGGCCGTTCACCGTCCCGTTGACGCCGAGGGCTGTCCCCCCGATCCCACAAGGATCAGCAGCGCATCCCCAAAAAAAACGGGCGCCGAAGCGCCCGTTTCCATCACCACACCTTGACCCGCTTGTCCGGGGCCAGGTACAGCTTCTGGCCTTCCTTGACGTCGAACGCCGGGTACCACGCGTCCAGGTTGCGCACGGTGAGCGCGCGGAACTGGCCCGGCGCGTGCACGTTGGTCAGCAGCGAGTTGCGCAGCGCCTGCTCACGCGCCTTGCTGCGCCATGCCTGGGCGAAGCCCAGGAAGAAGCGCTGGTCCGGCGTGAAGCCTTCCAGGGTCTGGCCCGGCTTGCCCTGCAGCGAAAGCTGGTAGGCATCGTAGGCGGTGGCCAGGCCCGCCACGTCGGCGATGTTCTCGCCCAGCGTGAGGCGACCATTCACCGACACGCCCGGGAACGGCTGGTAGCTGCTGAACTGCGCGGCCAGCGCATCGCCGGCGGCGTTGAACTTCTTCAGGTCGTCGGCCGTCCACCAGTTGTGCAGCTTGCCGGTCTCGTCGAACAGCGCGCCGGCATTGTCGAAGCCGTGGCTGATCTCGTGGCCGATCACCGCGCCGATCGCGCCGTAGTTCACCGCGTCGTCTGCCGCACCGTCGAAGAACGGCGGCTGCAGGATCGCGGCCGGGAACACCAGGCGGTTCTCCAGCGGCACGTTCATGGCGTTGATGGTCTGCGGCAGCATCGCCCACTCGCTGTGGTCCACCGGCTGGCCCAGCTTGGCCAGGTTGCGGCGGTACTCGAACAGGCTGGCGCGCTCGGCATTGCCCAGCGCATCGTCGCGCTTCACTTCCAGGCCGCTGTAATCGCGCCACTTGTCCGGGTAGCCCATGCTCACGGTGAGGCCTTCGACCTTGGCCTTGGCGTGCGCCTTGGTCTGCGGCGACATCCACTCCAGCGCGTCGATGCGCTTGGCGAAGGCGGCGATGATGTTCTTGGCCATCTCGTCGGCGCGCGCCTTGGTGGCCGGGTCGAAGTGGCGTTCGACGTACAGCTTGCCGATGGCTTCGCCGACGGCGCTGTTGCTTTCATCCACCGCGCGCTTCCAGCGCTCGCTCTGCTGCGGGGTGCCGTTGAGGGCGGTGCCATGGAAGGCGAAGCGGGCGTCGGCGATGGCCTTGGGCAGGTACGGCGCGGCGCGGTCCAGCGCATGGAAGGCCAGGTAGTCCTTCCACACATCCAGCGGCTCGGTGGCGACCAGGCGCGAGATGCCGGCCACGGCCTTGGGCTGCCACACGATGAAGTCGTCCTGCTTGTCCAGGCCGGCGGCGGCCAGGAAGGCGGTCCAGTCCATGCCCGGCGCCTTGGCGTTCAGGTCGGCCTGCTTCCACGCGTTGGCGCCCTTGGCGACGTCGTTGGTTTCTTCCTGGGTGGCGTGCGCCTGGGCGATTTTGGTCTCCAGCGCGAGGATGCGCTGCGCCTTGGCCGCCGGGTCGGCCACGCCGGCCAGCTGCAGCACCTGGGCGATATAGGCCTGGTACTGCTTGCGCAGCTCGGCCATGCGGCCGCCCTGCAGGTAGAAGTCGCGGTCCGGCAGGCCCAGGCCACCCTGCACCAGGTAGGGCGCGTTGCGGTCGGGCTGCAGCAGATCCACCGACACCCAGGTGCCGAACAGGCGGTCGGTATAGAAGTTGGTGGCGTTGAGCAGGTCCACGTCGGCGCGCAGGGTGCCGCCCAGGGCGGTGGCCAGCGCGGCCTTGTCGGCGATGCCGCCGATGGCGTCCAGCTCGGGCTTGATGGCCCCCATGCCGCGCGATTCGATGCCGGCCTCGTCCATGAACGCGGCGTAGTAGTCGCCGATCAGCTTGGTCTCGCCGCTGGCCTTGGTGTCGCCCGCCGCGCCTTCGAGGATGGCGCGGGTGTCGGCCAGGGTCTTCTCGGAAATGACGTTGAAGCTGCCGTAGCTGGAGCGATCGGCCGGAATCTCGGTGTTCTTGACCCAAGTGCCGTTGGCAAACCCGAAGAAGTCGTCGCCGGCGGCGACGCTGCGGTCCATGCCGGTGGCGTCGAAGCCGAAACTGCCCAGCTGCGGCTTGGGTGCGGCGGGCGGCGTGGCGGTGGCATCGGCGGCAGGCGTGGCGGTCGGGGCGGCCGGCTCACGGTCGCAGGCGGCCAGGCCCAGCGACAGGCTGGCGGCGATGGCAAGCATCAGGGTAGGGCGGCGCAGCTTGGACATGGACTTCTCAGGCAACGGGAAAACCCCAAGTCTAATTCCTCGCTGCCCCGGGGGGATGCCGCCCGCCGCTACCCCAGACAGGTTCAATTACCGAAGCTGGCGAGTCCTGCCGCCATTCATCGGGGGGGGTCAACCTGTGACGGCCGTTATTCTGCTTCCCGCGCCGCGCGGGCTGGTGCATGCTGGGCCACAAGCGCTGGCGCAAGGCGTTGCCGGTGGGGAAACCGGCAAAACAGACGTCAAGAAATTGCGACATCGGCCGCTCAGGTTTGGGGAAACCAGGAATCGTTTACAGATGAAGCCACGCCGTGACTGCGGAAGAGACGCGCGATGCCTGCGATGAGCCACGCCATGGCGCGGCCCATGCGGGCGATCGTGTCGCTGGGCATCGGTCTGGGCGTGCTGCTGGGCGTGGGCCTGGTGCTCATGCTGGTCAACGATTTCCAGCGCCGCCAGGAAGCGGCGCAGCGGCAGAGCACCGCACTGGCCGCCGGCTCGCAGCGGCTGCTGCGGCTGGAGCTGCGCAACCTGGAGCGGGCCATGCGCGGCATTGCCGCCGATGGCGCGCAGCTGTTCGAACGGGTGCCGGAACAGGCGCCCGACCTGCTGGACGAAGCCATCGGCGGAGTACTGCAGCGGCATGCCGAGCTGGACAGCATCGTGGTGGTGGATGAACACGGGCGCGCGCTGACCAGTGGCAGCGGCGATCTGAATCTGCCGCTGTGGGCGGTGGGCGCGCACCGGGGCGCGGACAGCTACCTGTATCTCGGGCCGCCACAGCCGCTGGACGGCCGCCGCTGGGTGCTGCCACTGGCGCTGCGCATGGGGGAGGACCGCTGGCTGTTGAGCCGGCTGCATACCACCGAGCTGGAGTCGATCATCAACGGGCTGGACACCGGCCGCAACGGGGTCATTTCGATCAGCGATGCCAGCGGCCATGTGCTGGCCCGTAGCCCTGACATGGACGGGCTGCATGGCCCCACGTTTGCGTTGCAGCGGCGCGAGCTGATTGGCAGCGACGCGGTCACGCCGCTGGGCGTCGAGCACAGCCCGATCGACAAGGTCGAGCGGATCGCCACCCTGACCACGCTGGGCCAGTACCCGTTGGCGGTCTACGCCGGGCTGGGCCGCCAGGACGTGTTGGCGCCGTGGTGGCCCTACGTGCAGGCGTCGGTGGGCCTGTATCTGCTGTACTGGGGTGCCTTCGCGCTGGTCTACACCAGCCTGCGCCGCGCCACCCGCCGCCAGGATGCGATGAGCGAGGAGCTGCGCACCGGCCATGCGGAACTGCACATGGCCCACCAGGTCGGCAAGATCTGCACGTGGACGGTGGACGAGGACGCGGCGGTGCTGCGCTGGTCGCCGCTGGCCCGTGAAATCTTCGGCATCGACGCCGACGCCCTGCCGGTGGCCGACTTCTTCAACCGCGTGCACCGCGAAGACGCGCAGCGCCTGCAGGCGGCGTTCGACCATGCGTTCGCCAACAACGGCGTGCTCGATGAGATGTTCCGCATCGTGCTGCCCGGTGGGCACGTCCGCTGGGTGTCCGCACGCGGGCAGCAGGTCGGTGCGACCGACCGCGAGCGGCGCATGATCGGCGCGCTCACCGACGTGAGCGAGCGGGTGCAGGCGCTGGCGCGCGCGCAGCAGGCCGAGCGCCAGTTCCGCCTGCTGTTCGACCGCAACCCCGCGCCGTTCTGGGTGTTCGACCCGGACACGCTGCGCTTCCTGGAGGTCAACGAGGCGGCCGTGCGTCAGTACGGCTATACCCGCGACGAGTTCCTGGCGATGAGCATCCTGGACATCCGCCCGCGCGAAGGCTGGGAGGAGATCCGTGGGGCCATCGCCAATGCGGCCAATGGCGAACTGCAGGATGCCAAGGTGCGGCTGCACCGGCGCAAGGACGGCACCCTGTTCGAGGTGCGCGCGCACCTGGCCCGGCTGGACTTCGACGGGCGCGAGGCATGCCTGGTGCTGGCCGAGGACATCAGCGACCGCATGGCCTACGAGCGCGACCTGGCCTACCACGCCACCCACAACCCGGCCACGGGCCTGCTCAACACGCGCGCGCTGGCCGCGCAGCTGGACGAGGAGGGCGGCAGCTACACCATTGCCTACGTGCAGTTCCGCGGGCTGCAGCTGGTGGCCGATACGCTGGGCCGGGAAGTCGGTGAGGTGGTGTTGCAGGCCATGGCCAAGCGCCTGGGCGGGTTGGGCGTGCGCTACGGGCTGCTGGCCTTCCAGCCGGCAGAGGATTTCATCTTCGCCATCCGCGACGACCACGAACGCCAGACCGCGCTGGACACGCTGGTGCAGACGGTGTCCGAGCCGGTGCGTGGGCAGGACTGGCTGCACCAGTTCGAGCCGCGGATCGGCGTGGCGGTGAAGTACGACGGCGATGTGGTCAGCGCCGAGCAGGTCATCAGCATGGCCGCGCAGGCCGCGCATGCCGCGCGCGACGAAGGCAGCGTGATCGCGTGGTTCGACAGTGCGGTGAGTGCACGGCTGGCCGACCGGCTGCGCCTGGCTGGGCGCATCCACAGCGCGATCGACGCCGAATTCGCGCTCTATTTCCAGCCCATCTGCCACGCCACCGACGGCACGCCGGCGTCGCTGGAAGCGCTGCTGCGCTGGCCGCAGTCCGACGGCAGCTTCATTCCCCCGGGCGAGTTCATCCAGCTGTGCGAAGACACCGGGCTGATCCTGGCGCTGGGGCGTTGGGTGATCCGCGAGGCCGCGCGCGCGCAGCGGCAACTGGTGGATGCCGGATGGGACCTGCCGATCGCGGTGAATGTTTCCGCCGTGCAGTTCTTCAACAGCGACCTGGTGGCCGAGTTCAGTCGCGCCAGCCAGGAGTTCGGGTTGGCCCGCGGCGCACTGCACGTGGAGCTGACCGAGAGCAGCCTGATGCGCAAACCCGGCCAGGCCAAGCAGACCATGCAGCGCATGCACGAGCAGGGCATCTGCATTTCGCTGGATGATTTCGGCACCGGCTATTCGAACATGTCCTACCTGCAGCACCTGCCGCTGGACATCCTGAAGATCGACCGCAGCTTCGTAGCGGACGTGGAAACCAACCCGCGCAACGCCTCGATCTGCCGCGCGCTGTTGTCGCTGGGGCACAGCATGGGGCTGACCATCATCGCCGAAGGCGTGGAAACGCCGGGCCAGCACCAGTGGCTGGCCGCGCACGGCTGCGACCAGGTGCAGGGCTATCTGCTCGGCCGGCCGGCACCGTTGGTGGACGTGATCGCGAGGTTGGAGACCGCCGCAGTGCAGGTAGAGCCGGCGGGGTAGAGCCGACTGTTAGTCGGCTGCTCCCCCACCGGCACACGTAAACCGCGCGCTTCGCGCTCAGCCGACTAACAGTCGGCTCTACCCAGTCGGCCCATTCCCGTCGTCGCAACCCAGTCGTTGCAACCCAGTCGGCGCCACCCGATCGGGTTTACCCCGCCGGCTCCGCCAACGCCTCCACCAGATAATCAATGAAGCTGCGCACCTTCGGCGCCAGATGGCTTCTGCTGGTGTACACCGCATAGATGCCGATGGCAGGCACCTCCCATTCGGGCAACACCCGCTCCAGCCGCCCATCGGCCAACGCGTCAGCGACCAGGAAATCCGGCTGCACGATGATGCCCAACCCGGCAATCGCCGCCTCGCGCAGCACATCGCCATTGTTGGCGCGCACGCCGCCGTGCACCGCCACCGAAACCTCGCCGCGCGGCCCGCGCAGCTGCCACGCATCGCCGCCGCCCCAGTAGCTGTAGCCCAGGCACTCATGCGCGGCCAGGTCTTCCGGCTGTTTCGGGTGGCCATGTGCAGCCAGGTAGGCCGGCGCCGCGCACAGGCTGATGCGGGTTTCGGCCAGCTTGCGCGCGATCAGCGACGGCCCGGGCTGGCGGGTGATGCGGATGGCCAGGTCGTAGCCTTCCTCCACCATGTCCACCAGCCGGTCGGAGAGCGAGAGATCCAGCTGCACCTGCGGGTAATGCTGGCGATACCCGGCCAGCAGCGGCCCGAGCCGGGCAATGCCGTAGCTCACCGGTGCGTTGATGCGCAGCAGGCCCGAAGGCTCCAGCGCCTGCGCGCCAATGCCGGCCTCAAGCGCATCGAACTGCGCCAGCAGCTGCACGCATTGCTCGTAGTACGCCGCGCCGGTGCTGGTGGGGCTCACCCGCCGCGTGGTGCGGTTGAGCAGGCGTGCGGACAGGCGTTTTTCCAGCGCGGCGATCTGCCGGGTGACGCCCGCGGTGGACATCTCCAGCGCCTGCGCGGCGGCGCTGAAGCCATTGCGCTCGACCACCGCCACGAACACGCGCATCGCCTCGAGAGTGTCCATTGTTGCGAATCCTGTAATGAACAGCGTCGGATCATCGTATTTATCCGCTCTGGTGGACGCAATACGCTGGCGGTCTGGCATCGGACCCCGCCCGTTGCCGCGTCCCCACTGGAGCACCGCCATGACCCGCCTGCCTTCGCTGTACATCTCCCACGGTTCGCCGATGACCGCCCTGCACCCGGGGCTGGTGGGCGTGCGGCTGGCCGAGCTGGCCGCGCGGCTGCCGCGCCCGCGCGCGATCGTGATGGCGTCGGCGCACTGGCTGACCCGCCAGCCGGTGGTGGGTGCGCACCCGAAGCCGCCGACGATCCACGATTTCGGCGGCTTCCCGCAGGCGCTGTTCGACCTGCAGTACCCGGCGCCGGGCGACCCGGCGCTGGCCGCCGAGGTCGCGCAGCGCCTGGCCGACGCCGGGCTGGCGCCTGCCGTGGACCCGACTCGTGGCCTCGACCACGGCGCGTGGGTACCGCTGCGCCTGCTCTACCCGCAGGCCGACATTCCGGTGGTGCCGCTGGCCCTGCAGCCGCTGCAGGGCCCGGCCCACCAGTTCGCGCTGGGTCGCGCGCTGGCACCGCTGCGCGAGCAGGGCGTGCTGCTGGTCGGTTCGGGCAGCATCACCCACAACCTGCATGACTTCCGCGAGTACCAGAGCGGGGGCGAGGCGCCGTACGTGCGGCCCTTCATCGAATGGGTGGAGCAGCGCCTGCAGGCCAACGACAGTGCCGCGCTGCTCGACTACCGCCGCCAGGCGCCGTACGCCGAACGCGCGCACCCCACCGACGAGCATTTCCAGCCGCTGCATTTCGCGCTGGGTGCGGCCGGCGGCGAGGTGCTGGGTGCGCAACGCATCGACGCCGGTATCGACGCGGGCATGCTGGCGATGGACATCTACCGCTTCGACGGCGCGGCGGCGTGAGCGCGCCGCATGCCGTGTTGCACGCGTCCGCCGGCCCCGCGCACGGGCGGTTGACCACAGCGCCGTTGCCCGCCGCGCGCTGAGCTGCGGCGACCGCTGTCGTACGCGGTTCGGGGTCGGTGTGGTAATTTTTTTCCAGGCTCTCTGGAAAATGCATGCATACGATTGAAGTCGTCCTGGCGATGCTGGTGGCGGTAGTCGCCAGCGGCTACCTGGTCCGCGTACTACCGTTGTCGCTGCCGCTGCCGTTGGTGCAGATCGGCCTTGGCGCCGTCATTTCCGGTGTATTCAACCGCGGCCACGCGTTGGAACCGGAGATGTTCTTCCTGCTGTTCCTGCCGCCGCTGCTGTTCCTGGACGGTTGGCGCATTCCGAAACAGGGCCTGTTCCGCGACAAGGGCGTGATCCTCGAGCTCGCGTTCGGGCTGGTGGTGTTCACCGTGATCGGCGCAGGCCTGCTTATCCACTGGATGATTCCGGTGATGCCGCTGGCGGTGGCGTTCGCGCTGGCGGCGATCATCTCGCCGACCGATCCGGTGGCGGTCAGTTCGATCGCCTCGCGCGCGCCGATTCCCAAGCGGCTGATGCACATCCTGGAAGGCGAGTCGCTGTTGAACGATGCCTCCGGCCTGGTCTGCTTCCGCTTCGCGGTGGCCGCGGTGATGACCGGCACGTTCTCGCTGGCCTCCGCCTCGCTCACCTTCCTGTGGGTGGCGGTGGCGGGCCTGGCGATCGGCGTGGCGGTGACGCTGGGCGTATCCACCTTCCAGCGTTGGCTGTGGCGGCGCTTCGGCGAAGAGCCCGGCGCGGCGCTGCTGGTGAACCTGCTGATTCCGTTCGCCGCCTACCTGCTGGCCGAAGAGGCCAATGCCTCCGGCATCCTGGCCGCCGTGGCGGCGGGCATCACCATGAGCTATGTGGAGCTCACCGGCCGCGTCTCCGGCAGCATGCGCGTGCAGCGCACGGCGGTGTGGAACATGCTGCAGTTCAGCTTCAACGGCATCATGTTCGTGCTGCTCGGCGAGCAGCTGCCCGGCATCGTGGACCGCGCCATCACCACCGTGAGCGAAAGCGGCCACCATAGCGCGTGGTGGCTGCTGGTGTACGTGGTGGTGATCAATCTGGCGCTGGTGCTGCTGCGCCTGGCCTGGGTGTGGCTGTCGCTGCGCTGGAGCGTGCTGCGCGCGCGTCATCGCGGCGAGGCGCGCCCCGGTACCTCCTGGCGGATCGTGGTGGCCACCTCGCTGGCCGGTGTGCGCGGTGCGATCACGCTGGCCGGCGTGTTGACCCTGCCGCTGTTCCTGCCGGACGGCAGTGCCTTCCCGGCGCGTGACCTGGTGATCTTCCTGGCCGCGGCGGTGATCCTGGTGTCGCTGGTGGGCGCCAGCGTGGCGCTGCCGCGCCTGCTGAAGGGGCTGGAACTGCCGGCCGATTCGGGCGAGCGCAAGGAGGAGGACCTGGCCCGGCGGCTGGCGTCGAAGGCGGCGCTGGCCGGGGTGGAACGCATGCGCCAGCAGCTGGTGCAGAACCAGACCACCGACAATGTGCAGCTCTACAACGACGCGGCGTCGCGGGTGAGCCTGCTGTACCAGCGCAACCTGGAGAAGGAGCAGGGCCCCGACAGCGACCCGGAGAAGGTGCGCCGGATGGAGCAGGGCTACCGCCAGCTGCGCACCGCCGGGCTCACCGCCGAGCGCGAGGAGCTGTTCCGGCTGACCCGGCGCGGCCGGATCTCCGACGAGATCGCGCGCCGGCTGATCCGCAACCTGGACCTGCTGGAAACGCGGCAACGCGAATGACGGTAGAGCCACCCCATGGGTGGCTGCGCGGTGCCGGAACGAAGAACAGCCACCCATGGGGTGGCTCTACGCCCTCGGCCCGAAA
>NZ_JBLZQD010000005.1:92620-144354 GCF_049199305.1 Stenotrophomonas sp. PD6
AACCGCGCAACCCTTTTTCCGTTTCCCCCCCCCCTTGGGGGGGGGGGGGGGGCTTTTATCAATTCCCCCCCCCCCTGGGGGGGCCTCTACGCCCTCGGCCCGAAATCAGGCCTCGGGCTTCTGATCCAGGTAATACGCCACCACGGTGCCCTTGACCTTGATGGTCATCGGGTTGCCGCGGCGGTCGCGGGCCTTGCCGGCCTGCACGCGGACCCAGCCTTCGCTGACCGAGTATTCCTCGACGTTGTCGCGCTCGACATCGTTGAAACGGATGCCCACGCCGCGCTCCAGCGCAGCGGCATCGTGGAAGGGGCTGGCCGGGTTGATCGCCAGGTGATCGGGAGGAGTATCGCTCATGGGTGCCGGATGCTGACGGCCACCACGGCCGTCTTCAGGCGCACAGGATAAACCGTAGCGGTGCCGTGGCCGAATTTCGCTTCCTGCCAACGCCCGCGCACGGCAGAATGCCTGCCTGTCTCCAGGAATACCGGCCATGCCCGACAACAGCGATTATTTCGACTTCGAGGAAGACGAGCGCGACTTCGACGAAGACGATTTCGAGGCACGGATCTGGAACCTGTTCGTGCTGATCAACCCCGGCGACGAAGAGCTGGGGCTGCAGCAGTTCAATCGCTGGCGCGAGGCGCTGCTGGAGAATGGCGAGGAGATCGACGAAGAGGCCGACTGGCTGCCGCCGTTGATGGCCGCCATTGCCTGGCAGTCCGGGTTCGAGGTGGACCGTGGCGATACCGATGCGCTGGTGTCGGCCGTGAACGAGCTGGCCGCGCGCTGGAACCTGCAGCTGGACTGGGGTGGCGACCTGGACGATGAGGACTTCGCCGCCGCCGTGGATGCGCCCCGGTTGATGGGCACCGCCTACGACCGCCTGCGCGAGAACAACTACTCGCTGTGGAGCGTGGACACCGGCAACGGTGGCCTGGCCGGCTGGATGGCGCTGCAGCGCGACGACGACGCCATGCTGGCGCTGTGCTCGCTGCTGGGCGTGGAAGTGCGGCCGGGGTCGGACCCGTTTTGATCCGTCATGAACGACTGACACGCGGTTCCGCTGGGGTCTAAACGCCGGTTGGATGTTCGGCGCTGCAATGCATCGGTTCCGGATGTTTGTGCCGCGCTGCGCGCGGTGTCCGGCCAACGGCCGGGGCTACCCGTCGAACTGCGTTCTCGCGTTGGCGATGACCGCCTTCACCAGGGCCCGGTCGGTATGCCTGGAAATCGCCGTCGCGCCCAGCGCGATGGCCTGCAGGCGCAGCGGGGCGGGCACGTCGTAGTGGGCGCCGCTGCGGCGGTTCTGGAACGCCCGCCGGGGAATGCCGAGCTGCGCCGCCATGGCGTGCAGCTCGGGCAGGGTGTCGGCCATCAGATGCGCCCAGCGCTCGCCGCGCCAGGGGTGTACCGCATCGTCGATATAGACCGTCACCGGGTGGCCGTGGCTCAGGCCTGCGGCTTGTCGTCGCTGGCGGCCGGGGCGGCGTCGCCCTCTGCGGCAGCGGCGTCGTCGGCAACCGCGGCGTCTTCGGCGGTGCTGTCGGCGTCGTCGGCGTCGTCGCCTTCCTCACCTTCCACGCCTTCGAACTCGGAAACCAGCTTGGTCAGGTAGTCGTCGGCGGTGGTGCCTTCGTCGGCGGCCAGGTCGTCGATCAGCTGCTGCAGCTGGGTCGAGTATTCCAGGGTGACCTTGCGGCCTTCCTTTTCCTGCACGTTGGAGAGGTGCTTGAGCATGGCCAGCATCGGCACCGGGTTGTCGGCGTTGCCCATGGTCTGGCCGCCGATGGCCAGCAGCCATTCGTTGCCCTGCAGGCCGATCGCGGCGACCACCTGGCCTTCTTCGTTGGTCAGCACGGCATGGTTCTGCACCGACTGCTGGGCGTTGAGGCGGTTGATCGGGCGCTTGGGCTGGAGCTTCTTGCGCTTGTCGCGCTTGGCCTTGGACTGCTTGGACATGGGGTGTGGTCTTTCTGGATAACGGAAAGACCCATTGTAAAGGGCGGCGACCGCCTCAGGGCGAGGCGGCGGCGGGCGCGGCGGCCGGCGCCAGCACGGGCACCGGTACGGCCGGGGCGGCCTGGGTGGCGTGGATGTCCGGGTCCTGGACGGCGGGCGACAGTGCCACCTGCTGCCCCGAACCGGCCAGTGCGGCGGCCTCGGCGGCCTTGGTCATCACCACGATGCTGATGCGGCGGTTGATCGGGTTGTCCGGCTGGGTCTTGTCGAACAGCACCGAGGAGGACAGGCCGACCACGCGGGTGACCTTCTCATCGCTCATGCCGCCATCGAGCAGCGCGCGTCGGGCGGCATTGGCGCGGTCGGCGCTGAGCTCCCAGTTGCTGTAGCCGTGGGTGGCGTTGTAGGCGGTGGTGTCGGTATGGCCGGTGATGCTGATCCGGTTGGGCACGTGGTTGATGAACTGCGACAGCTCGCGCAGGATCTCGCGCGTGTACGGCTTGAGCGCCGCGCTGCCCATGTCGAACATCGGCCGGTTCTGCTTGTCCACGATCTGGATGCGCAGGCCTTCCGGGGTCAGGTCCAGCAGCAGCTGGTCCTTGAACGGCTCCAGCGCCTGGCTCTTGCTGATCGCCTCTTCCAGCTCCTGCTTGAGCACTTCCAGCTGCTTCTTCTCGCGCTCACGCTCGTCTTCCTGCGGCACCGGGCGCTCGGCCTGCTGATTCTGGAAGGGGTCGTTGCTGTTGCCGCGCGACACATCGGTGGCGCCGCCCAGCTTGATCATCGAGGTGCTGGCGCCGCCCGGGCCGGCCATGCCGGGGGCCGGGGTCGAGCTCTGCCCGGACAACGGGCTGGGGTTGCGGAAGTACTCGGAAATGGCCGCGCGTTCGGGCTTGGTGGTGGCCGCCATCAGCCACAGCACCAGGAAGAACGCCATCATGGCGGTCACGAAGTCGGCGTAGGCCACTTTCCACGCACCGCCATGATGGGCGGCGTGGCCGCCCTTCTTGACCCGGCGGACGATGACGGTGGGTTTGTTCTCGGCCATGGCGGTGCCTTACTTGACCGTCTTCAGGTGCGCTTCGAATTCGCTGAAACCCGGACGGACGTGCGACGGCAGGGTCTTGCGCGCGAATTCCAGGGCGATCTTCGGGTTGTAGCCGCGCAGGCAGGCCAGCAGGGCGGTCTTCACCGACTCATAGATGCGGCTGTCCTGTTCGGCACGCGCTTCCACGGCGGCGGCCAGCGGACTGACGAAGCCATAGGCCATCAGGATGCCCAAGAAGGTGCCGACCAGGGCGCCGGCGACGTGTGCGCCCACTTCCTCGATGGCGCCGCCGATCGAGCCCATGGTGATCACGATGCCCAGCACCGCGGCCACGATGCCGAAGCCGGGCAGGCCGTCGGAGACCTTGTTGAGTGCGGCCGAGGGCTGCATGGCCTCGGCGTGGTGCTTTTCCAGCTCCATTTCCAGCAGCGGCTCCAGCTCGTGCGGCTCGATGTTGCTGCCGATCATCAGGCGCAGGCAGTCGGTCATGAAGTCGACCAGGTGGTGGTCGGCCTGGACCTTGGGGTAGTTGGCGAAGATGGCGCTCTCGGCCGGGCGTTCGACATGGTCTTCCAGCGCCATGAAGCCTTCGCGGCGGGCCTTGTTGAGCAGTTCGTAGAGCAGGCTCAGGACATCGATGTAGTCCTGCTGCTTGTAGCGCGGGCCCTTGAACACGCCCACGCTGGCCTGCAGGGTCTGCTTGACGGTCTTGATCGGGGTGCCGACCAGGAACGCACCCAGCGCCGCGCCACCGATGATGACCAGCTCGTAGGGCTGCCACAGGGCGCCCAGCTTGCCGTGCGCGCCGACATAGCCGCCGAGCACGCTGAGGATGACGATGACGAAGCCAACAATGATGAGCATGGGGCCGACGCGGTGGAGGGGGATATCTCCATGTCGGCCCCGCGCGTACATTCTGAAGGGGGCGTTGGTCGGACGTCACAGTTTTGGCCGGCGCGTTGTACCCACCAACGGTGGGTACGCCGTTGCCGCGGCGCTCAGTCCGCCGGCTGGGCCTCGGCCCCGCCGCGCTGCAGCGGATCCGGATAGGCCTGGCCATTCGGGGTGAACGACAGCGACACCGAATTGAGGCAATGGCGCTCGAAGGTGGGCGGCGGGCCATCCGGGAACACATGGCCGAGATGGCTGTCACAGCGGGCGCAAACGATTTCAGTTCTCACCATGCCATGACTGACATCACGGATTTCGTGGACATGGGCCGCGTCGAAGGGCGCGAAGAAGCTCGGCCAGCCGGTGCCGGAGTCGAACTTGGTGTTGGAGCGGAACAGCGGCAGGCCGCACAGCCGGCAGCCGTAAACGCCGTCCTGCTTGTTGTCCAGGAACACCCCGCAGAACGGGGCCTCGGTGCCGTGGTGCAGCAGCACCCGCTGTTCGTCGGCGCTGAGCCCGGCGATCAGCGCCTGGCGCTGGGCGTCGCTGGGCGGGGAGAGGTCGAAGGCGGTCATGGGCAGTCCTCGTAGGGGTAGCGGAGAAATGGGGGCGGCCGGCGATGGGGGCAAGCGGCAGAGGCGTTCATGGTGCTGACACGCGTGCTGGCGCAGGGTGAATGCCTGTCCCGTCGTGAGCCTGCCGCCATGAACCGCCTTCCCTGGCTTGGCCTGTCGCTGCTGGTGCTGCTGCCGTTGGGCGCGGCCGCGCAGATTGCAGCGCCACGCAATCCCACCGATACCCGCCCGGTAAGCAGCCCGGTGGCCAGCCCTGCGCCGACGCCAACGCCCGTACCCACGCCGGCGCAGACCACGCAGCAGCTGCGCACCCACCCGATCCAGAGCCAGGGGCCGGCGCAGGTGGTGCCGCCCACGCCGCCGGCCACCACCGCGCCGCTGAAGGTCTACGACCGCAACGGCCGGATCGTGCCGGGCATGCAGCAGGCCGGTCCGAACCGCGTGCTCGACACGCGCACCGGCCGCTACTACGACGCCGTGCCGAGCGGCGATGGGCAGCGCATCAAACCCTGATGCATGAACGTTTCACAACCAACGCCCGCAGTCATGAGTGTCAACGCCACAACTCACTTCTATTTCGCCTGCGATTAACCGGATTCGGGAGACGCTGTACGTGCGCCGCAACACCGCGCATCCCCAAGCTAAGAAGGTGTAGTCATGTCTAATCAGCAAAAGGGCAATCCCGGCAAGATGCCGCAGGAACAGCAGGGCCAGCAGAACCAGAAGCCAGGCCAGCAGAACCAGCAGCAATGGGATCAGCAGAACCAGAAGGGTGGCAAACAGCAGGACCAGCGCCACCAGGACCAGAAACAGCAGCGTTGATGCGGCTGGTCGGCAGCTACACGGGCGGTGCGCGCAAGCGCGCCGCCTTTTGCGTTTGGGCGCCTTAATCCGGAATGGGCAGCGTCAAGGTTTCCTTGACCTCTTCCATCACGATGTAGCTCTTGGATTCGCGCACATGCGGCAACGTCAGCAGCGTGCTGCCGAGCAGCTTGCGGTACGAGGCCATCTCACTGATGCGCGCCTTCAGCAGGTAGTCGAAATCGCCCGACACCAGATGGCATTCCAATACGTTGGGCAGCTTCAGTGCGGCGCGGCGGAACTCCTCGAAGATGTCGCCGGACTTGTAGGCCAGGCTGATTTCGACGAACACCAGCAGGCTGGCCTTGAGGTAGTGCGGGTCCAGCCGGGCGTAGTAGCCGGTGATCGCGCCATCGCGTTCCAGCCGGCGCACGCGTTCGGTGCACGGGGTGGTGGACAGGCCCACGCGCTCGCCCAGTTCGGTGAAGGAGATGCGCCCTTCGTCCTGCAGGATGCGCAGGATCTTGCGGTCGATCTTGTCCAGCTCGCGGGCTTTCACGGCCATTCGCGTCAACCTGTCGGGGATGTTGCCGGGACAATACCCTGCCTTTGGTTCAAAAAACAGGAAAAACGATTGGTTTGAGCCGCATATACTTCCTCAATTATGGTCCCGGCACGCTCCAGTGCAGGGAATGATCGGGTCGGAGAGGTGAGATGCGCGTTCTAGTCCTTGGCAGTGGGGTGATCGGTACGACCAGTGCCTGGTACCTGCGGCAGGCCGGGTTTGAAGTCACGGTGGTGGACCGCCAGCCCGGTCCGGCGCTGGAAACCAGCTTCGCCAACGCGGGCCAGCTCTCGTTCGGCTACACCTCGCCGTGGGCCGCCCCGGGCGTGCCGCTGAAGGCGGTGAAGTGGCTGTTCTCCGAACACGCCCCGCTGGCGATCCGCCCGGGCCTGGACTGGCACCAGTACCGGTGGCTCGCGCAGATGCTGCGCAACTGCACCCATGAGCGCTATGCGATCAACAAGGCGCGCATGGTGCGCATGTCCGAGTACAGCCGCGACTGCCTGAACGAGCTGCGCGCGGAGACCGGGATCGAATTCGAAGGCCGCGACCTGGGCACCACCCAGCTGTTCCGCACCCAGCAGCAGCTGGACGCCTCCGCGCAGGACATCGAGGTGCTGGCCCAGTACGGCGTGCCGTACGAGGTGCTGGACCGCGCCGGCATCATCGCCCACGAACCGGCGCTGGCCGGCGTGGCCGACACCCTGGTGGGCGCGCTGCGCCTGCCGCGTGACCAGACCGGCGACTGTCAGCTGTTCACCCGCCGCCTGGCGCAGATGGCGATCGATGCCGGGGTCGAGTTCCGCTTCGACCAGGACATCGCCGGCCTGGAAACCGACGGCGACCGCATCACCGGCGTGCGTATCGACGGCAAGCTGGAAACCGCCGACCGCTACGTGGTCGCGCTGGGTAGCTATTCGCCGTCGCTGGTGGCGCCGCTGGGCATGCAGCTGCCGGTGTACCCGCTCAAGGGCTATTCGCTGACGCTGCCGATCACCAACCCGGCGATGGCACCGACCTCGACCATCCTGGACGAGAGCTACAAGGTGGCCGTGACCCGCTTCGACGACCGCATCCGCGTGGGCGGCATGGCCGAAGTAGGCGGGTTCGACCTGTCGCTGTCGCCGCGCCGCCGCGCCACCCTGGAAAAGGTGGTGCGCGACCTCTACCCCGAAGGCGGTGATCTCTCGCGCGCCGAGTTCTGGACCGGGCTGCGCCCGGCCACCCCGGACGGCACGCCGGTGGTGGGTGCCACTCCGTACCGCAACCTGTTCCTCAACACCGGCCACGGCACGCTGGGCTGGACCATGGCCTGCGGCTCGGGCCGCTACCTGGCCGACCTGATGAACGCGCGCCAGCCGCAGATCAGCACCGAAGGCCTGGATATCTTCCGTTACGGCGGCCACCACGCCGCCTCCGTCCAACACAGTGAACCTGCCCCATGCGTCCAGCCCGCGCGTTGATCGACCTGGACGCGTTACGCTCCAATTTCCGCCTGGCCCGTGAACTCGGTGGCGGCCGCAAGACCCTGGCCGCCGTAAAGGCCGATGCCTACGGCCACGGCGCAGTGGTTTGCGCGCGTGCGCTGGAGGGCGAGGCCGACGCGTTCGGCGTGGCCTGCATCGAAGAAGCGCTGGAACTGCGCCAGGCCGGCATCACCACGCCGATCCTGCTGCTGGAAGGCTTCTTCGACGCCGCCGAACTGCCGCTGATCGTGCAGCACAATCTGTGGTTCGCCGTGGCCGCCCCTTGGCAGGTAGACGCCGTGGAGGCCTTCCAGACCGAGGCCACGCTGCAGATATGGCTGAAGCTGGACAGCGGCATGCACCGGCTGGGCCTGTCGCCGGCCGAGTTCCGCGCCGCGCATGCGCGCCTGTCCGCGCTGCCGCAGGTGGCGCCGTTGGTGTTGATGAGCCACATGGCCCGTGCCGACGAGCTGGACAGCCCGCGTACCCGCGAGCAGGCCGCCACCTTTGCCAGCGCCATCGAGGGGCTGGCCGGCGAAACCAGCCTGTGCAATTCGCCCGCCCTGCTGGGCTGGCCGGACGTGCGCAGCGACTGGGTGCGCCCGGGCCTGATGCTGTACGGGGCCAACCCGCTGCAGGCGCATAACGCCTTCACCGAGCGCCTGCGCCCGGTGATGACGATGCAGTCGAAGATCTTCGCCACCCGCGAGATCGCCGCCGGCGAACCGGTAGGCTACGGCGCCCGCTTTGTCGCCGAACGTCCCACCCGGGTAGGCGTGGTGGCGCTGGGGTATGCCGACGGCTACCCGCAGTTCGCCCCGAACGGCACCCCGGTGCAGATCGATGGCCAACCCGGCCATCTGATCGGCCGGGTCTCGATGGACATGCTCACCGTGGACCTCACCGACCTGCCGCAGGCCGGCGTGGGCAGCACCGTGACGCTGTGGGGCGATGCGCCCCGCCTGGACGTGCTGGCCCCGCTGTGCAACGTCAGTGCCTACCAGCTGCCCTGCGCGGTGAAGCGGGTGGCGCGTGAGGTCAGCGGGCAGTAGACGGCAGCAGGCGGCGCAGCCAGTCGTCCAGCATCCGCTTCTCATACCGGAGCGGATCGCTGTCGCTGCGCAGGCCGATGTTGCCCAGGTAGTTCATGTCGATCAGCTTCTGCTCGCCCTCATTGATCACGCCGCCGCTGGCATCGCGCAGCACGAAGGTGAGGGTGATCCGCGGCGGATAGACGTCGCGCATGATCCGGATGTTGTTAGTGCGCGGGCCATGCTGTGGCTCGAAGTCGCCCGCGCGCTTGATGTCGGTGATCTGCACCTCCAGGGTCTGGCCCGGGGCCAGGCGCTTGGCCGCGCTGCTGCGCAGATACGACGCCAGCTCGTAGACCCAGTTGCCGCTTTGAGCCTCAAATCGGTTGGAGCTGCTGCGGATTTCGGTGAACTGGGCCGGATCGGTCCAGGTCACCTGCACCGGGCTCTCACCGGTGAGCGCGCGTGGCGCATCTGGGGCAGTGACCGTTCGCGGGGCTGCCGACGCACAGCCGACAAGCAGCATCAGACAGCCAAGAGCACCAGCCAGCAAGGGTTTGCGGTTCATGGCATTGCCTCGATCGGGGTTGTGGAAAGAAGACGATTTGGAGTGTGATCCTGATCACGCGGCAGAACAATTGCCGAAAACGATAGGCATGAATCGGGTTGGGGAGGAATTCACCTACACATTCAGCCCGCCGGATCCTGAAAGGAGTGCTTGACGCTACGAATACGCGCTCTGGAAGATGCTGTGTCCCTCCGCTCCGCCAGTTGCCCCCACTTGACGCCCTTGCCCAGCCTGCCCGCCTCAACCCTGGATCGCGCCGCCGCGTTTACGGCCCCGGCGCCTGACCCTGTCCTTCACCGCAGCGTGCTGGAAGGGCTCAGCGCGGGCTTCTGCATCATCGAGGTCATCCTCGAGGACGGGGTGGGTGTCGACTACCGCTTCCTGGAAGTCAACGAGGCCTTCGAGCGCAACACCGGTCTGCATGACGCCTCCGGGCGCCTGATGAGCGAGCTGCAGCCTGCGCACGAAGACGAGTGGTACCGCATCTACGGGCAGATCGCCTCGACCGGTCGCCCGCAGCGCTTCGAGCTGGAGGCGCGGGCGCTGAGCCGCTGGTATGCGGTGGAAGCGATGCGCGTGGGCGAGGCGGGCGAACGCCGGGTGGCGGTGCTGTTCTTCGACATCACCAACCGCAAGCAGATCGAAGTGGAGCTGGCCGAGAGCGAGGCGCGCTTCAGTGCCTTGGCCGACGGCCTGCCGATGCCGGTGTGGGTGCTGGACGAACGCGGCCACGCCCGCTTCGTCAACAGCGCCTTTACCGAATTCTATGGCGGCGACGAGCAGCGCGTTCCCGATGATGTGTGGCGCGGGCTGGTACATCCCGATGATGCCTCTGTGTTCGATTACGAGCTGCAGGAAGCCATGAAGGCGCAGCGTTCCATGCGCACGCTGGTGCGCGGCCTGCGTGCCGACGGCGAATGGCGCTGGCTGGAAATGAACGCCCGCCCGCGTTTCTCGCGCGTGGGCCGCTTCATCGGCCTGGCCGGCAGCAGCACCGACGTGACCGAACGCCGCGAAATTGAAATGGCGCGCGAGGAGCTGCTGCAGTCCGAGCGTGCCGCGCGCAGCGCCGCCGAGAACATGGCGCGGCTGAAGGACGAGTTCCTGGCCACGTTGTCGCACGAGCTGCGCACCCCGCTGACCACCATTCTGGGCTGGAGCGAACTGCTGCTGCAGCGCGTGGACGCGACCAGCCCGCTGTACAAGGGCCTGGGCGTGATCGCCAGCAGCGCCATGGCGCAGAAGCGGCTCATCTCGGACATGCTGGACCTGAGCAGCATGCTGCTGGGCAAGGTGCAGCTGGAAGTGGAAGTGCTGGACCTGCGCGCCCAGTTGACCGAGGCCATGCGCGCCCAGGAACTGGTGGCCGAGGGCAAGGCGCTGGATGTCAGCTTGGTCATGCCCGATGTCCCGGCGCTGGTGCTGGGCGATGCCACCCGGTTGCAGCAGGTGCTGTGGAACCTGTTGTCCAATGCGATCAAGTTCACCCCGGCGGCCGGCACGATTTCGGTCACGCTGGATACCGACGGCAACCACTGGTCGGTGACCGTGGCCGATTCGGGCGATGGCATCGCACCGGAATTCCTGCGTCACCTGTTCAGCCGCTTCCGCCAGGCCGACGGCACCACCACCCGCCGCCATGGCGGGTTGGGCCTGGGGCTGGCCATCGTGCAGCAGCTGGTGGAGCTGCATGGCGGCCAGGTCACCGCCAACAGCGAGGGCCAGGGGCGTGGCGCGGCATTCACCGTGCGCCTGCCGGCCTACCAGCCGCAGGCCGATGGGCGCCCGCTGCGCGAAGTGTTCAGCGGCCCGATCAGCGAACAGGTGATCGAGGCGTACCCGTTGAAGGGCCTGCGCCTGATGGCGGTGGAAGACCAGCCCGAAGTGCTGGAGTACCTGCGCCGGCTGCTGGAAGAGCAGGGCGCGCAGGTGACGGCCGCGGCCTCGGCCGGCGAAGCGCTGGAACTGCTGGACCAGGGCGGCCATGAAGGGGTGGACGTGCTGCTGACCGACATCGGCATGCCCGGCATGGATGGTTATGGCCTGGTGCGCACCCTGCGCGAAGACATTGGCGTGGATGAGAATCTGCTGCCGGCCGTCGCGGTTACCGCGCTGGCACGCGCGGACGATCGCAAGCGTGCGCTGGCGTCCGGGTTTCAGGAGCACGTGGCCAAGCCCTATTCGGTTGCGCAGCTGGTTTCGGCGGTCCGCAGCGTTCTTGCCGCGCGCCGCTGACGATTGCCACGCATGGCGTGGCACTACGCCATGCATCCCGTTGCCACGCATGGCGTGGCACTACGCCATGCACCCCGTTGCCACGCATGGCGTGGCACTACGCCATGCATCCGCAACGTCCGTAGAGCCACGCCATGCGTGGCTGCGTATCCCCACCGGCAAAGGAAACCCAATGTCCCGCTACGCCCCCACCATCCACACCGATCCGGCCGATATCGCGGCCCTCGAAGCGCTGCTTCCGCAGCTCAAAGGCCAGACCCAGGTCGAGATCACCCTGGACGACGGCAGCCGCCTGCTCGGCACCGTGGCCGTGCAGCCAACCGTGCAGCAGTATCGCGATGCGGACGAGAACGAAGGCAGCAACGGCCAGCTGCGGCTGGACGACCTGGATACACCCGCGCAGCAGCATGTGCTGTGGCTGGACCGGATCCGTGCGGTGCGTTCGCTGCCGCCGATAGAGCCAACAACCGCCGGCTAGCGCCGGGGCGTGTGCCGACAGGTACCGACCGGCGGCCGGTACCTGGGCTGCCTCAATGCTTGAACGTCTCCGGCGTGGCCTCGAAGCGGCGCGCATAGGCCCGCTCATCGGCTACCCGGGCCACTTCCTCGTCCACCATGCCGGGCGCGCCGTAGACCGCATAGGCCACGGTGCCATCGTCCTGCTTGCCTACCTGGTGCAGCCGGTAGCGCGAGTGACCGCCGCCGGTATCTTCGGGATAGTGCACCGGCGGTTGAGTTCCCTCGATGTCCATTTCGCTGTTGTCGACCACGCCACCGACGAACAATGCGCGCATGAGCTACCTCCGTTCCGAATGAGCCTTCACCCTGACCCACCGCATGTTGCGGTCGCATCAAGACCGCGTTGAATAAACGCAAATCGGGGGCAGAACGGGTGCGATCAGCCGAAACGGTAGAATGGCCGCCTCTTTTCAAGATGTGCCCCCCGCATGGCTGCCCAGCACGACGCCCCCCTGGAAACCCTGTTCCTGCCCTTCGCCGGTGCGCTGTCCTGGCCTGCCGGGCCGGTGCTGTTCCTGCGCGCCCGCGACGGCTGGCCGCTGCGCGAGTACGCGCAGCCGGCCCAGCTGGTCTGCGAACAGAGCTTCCGGCCCTTCGCCGACGCCCTGGAAGCCAGCGGCTGGACCGTGCGCGACGAGCAGCAGCTGGCCGACGCCGACACCCGCTACGCGGTGGTGCTGGTGCTGCCGCCGCGCCAGCGTGAAGAGGCCCGGGCGCTGTTCGCCCGGGCCCTGGCTCTGACCGCCCCGGGCGGCATCGTGGTGGCCTGCCAGCACAACAACGAAGGCGCCCGCTCCGGCGAAGGCGACCTGCAGCAGCTGGCCGGGCTGGGCGGCAAGATGACCAAGAACCACTGCCGCGTGTACTGGACCGCGCCGCTGGACGGCCAGCACGACGCGGCGCTGGCCCCGCGCTGGGCCACGCTGGATGCGCCGCGGCCGATCCTGGGCGGGCGCTTCCAGAGCCGCCCCGGCATCTTCGCCTGGGACCGCATCGACCCGGCCTCCGCGCTGCTGGTCGAACAGCTGCCGGCCGACCTGGCCGGGCGCGGTGCCGATCTGGGCGCCGGTTTCGGCTATCTCTCGGCCGAAGTGCTGGCGCGCTGCCCGGGCGTGACCGGTCTGGATCTGTATGAGGCCGAAGGCCGCGCGCTGGCGCTGGCGCGGGTCAACCTGGCCGCGCTGGGCAAGCCGGCCACGCTGGCCTACCACTGGCAGGACGTCACCGCCGGGATCGAGGCGCAGTACGACTTCATCGTCACCAATCCGCCGTTCCATACCCCGTCGCGCGCCGACCGCCCCGACATCGGCCAGCGCTTCATCGCCGTGGCCGCGCAGGCGCTGCGCCCGGGGGGGCGGATGTGGCTGGTGGCCAACCGCCACCTGCCGTACGAGCAGATCCTCAACGAGAGCTTCGGGCAGGTGCGCGTGGCCGCAGAGCGCGACGGCTTCAAGCTGATCGAGGCCACCAAGGCCAGCAAGAGCGCCACGCCGGCCCGGCCGCCGCGCAGCACCGAGCCCAAGTGGGGCCGCGGGGGTCGCCCGTGAAGCTGGTCAAGCTGCTCGCAAACCTGGGCTATGGCAGCCGCAAGCAGGTGCAGGGGATGTTCCGCGAGGGCCTGGTCACCGACGCCGAGGGCGAGGTGCTGTACGCCGACGACCTGGTCGCGCACGAAGCGATCCGGGTCGAGGGCGAGCCGCTGGACCCGCCGCAGGGGCTGACCCTGATGCTGCACAAGCCGCGCGACTACACCTGTTCGACCAAGGACAAGGGGCGGTTGATCTACGACCTGCTGCCGCCGCGCTTCCGCGAGCGTTCGCCGGTGCTGTCGTCGGTGGGCCGGCTCGACCGCGATACCAGCGGCCTGCTGCTGATGACCGACGACGGTGCGCTGCTGCACCGGATCGTGTCGCCGAAATCGCGCCTGGACAAGGCCTACCAGGTGACCCTGGCCGAAGACCTGCGCGGTGATGAGGCCGCGCGGTTTGCCAGCGGCGGGCTGATGCTGGAATCCGACGACAAGCCGTTGCTGCCGGCCGAGTTGCACGTGCATTCGCCGCGACAGGCCGAGCTGGTGCTGCACGAGGGCCGTTACCACCAGGCCCGGCGCATGTTCGCCGCCGTGGGCAACCACGTGCAGGCGCTGCACCGCAGCCGCATCGGCGGGCTGTCGCTGGGCGACCTGCCGGAAGGCGAGTGGCGCATGCTCGATGCGGCAGACCTGGAGACGCTGTTCACCGGGCACCTCACCGACGCGTCATGACCGCCATCGCCGCACTGCCGTTCCTGCCCGAGGCGGTCATCTTCGACATGGATGGCCTGATGATCGACAGCGAGCGCGTCTCGCTGGCGTGCTGGTCGCAGGAGGCGCAGGAGCTGGCGCTGCCGTTCACCGACGAGTTCTGGCTGGGCATGGTGGGGCTGGGCGACCGCGACTGCGAGCAGCGGCTGCTGCAGCACATCGATGCCGATGCGGTGGCCGCATTGTTCGCGCGCTGCCACGATCTGTACGAGGCGCGCACGCAGCAGGGCCTGCCGCTGCGCCCGGGCATCGTGGAGATCCTGCAGCTGCTGCAGGCGCACGGCATCCCGCGCGCGGTGGCGACGTCCACGCGGCAGCCGCGCGCCTCGCGCAAGCTGGCGGCGAGCGGGCTGCTGGGGTACTTCGACCACGTGGTGACCAGCAGTGATGTCGCCCATCCCAAACCGGCGCCGGACATCTACCTGCTGGCCGCGCAGAAGCTGGGCAAGGCGCCTTCGCGCTGCCTGGCGCTGGAAGATTCCCCGGCGGGCATCCGCGCGGCGGTCGGCGCGGGCATGACCGCGATCCAGGTCCCGGACCTGGTACACCCCGACGACGCGCTACGCGCGCTGGGTCATAGAATCGTGGATTCGCTGCAGGACGCGCAAGCGCTGCTGGTGCCGTTGTTGCGCAGGGCATGAGTGATGGAGCCGACTGGGTCGGCAACCACAGTCGGCATCAACGAAAAAACCCGGCACGTGGCCGGGTTTTTCATGTCAACGCCGCGCGGAATCACACCCGCCCGAACACCAGCGCCGCGTTGGTACCGCCAAAGCCGAAGCTGTTGGACATCACGGTATTCAACTGCACATCCTGGCTTTCGCGCACGATCGGGAAGCCCTCCACCGCCGGATCCAGTTCGCCGATGTTGGCCGAGCCGGCGATGAAACCGTCGCGCATCATCAGCAGGCAGTAAATCGCTTCATGCACGCTCGCCGCACCCAGCGAGTGGCCCGACAGCGCCTTGGTCGAAGACAGCGGCGGAATGGATTCGCCGAACACTTCGCGCACGGCCTTCAGCTCGGTCACGTCGCCCAGCGGGGTGGAGGTGCCGTGCGTGTTGAGGTAGTCGATCGGCCCGCTGACATTCTGCATGGCCATGTTCATGCAGCGCACCGCGCCTTCACCGGACGGGGCCACCATGTCGGCGCCGTCGGAGGTGACGCCGTAGCCGACCAGCTCGGCGTAGATGCGCGCACCGCGCGCCACGGCATGGTCGTAGTCTTCCAGCACCAGCATGCCGCCGCCACCGGCGATGACGAAGCCGTCGCGGTCCTTGTCGTACGGGCGCGATGCAGTGGCCGGGGTCTCGTTGAAGCGGGTGGACAGCGCGCCCATCGCATCGAACATGACGCTCATCGACCAGTGCAGGTCTTCACCGCCACCGGCGAACATCACGTCCTGCGCACCGTGGCGGATCAGGTCCGCGGCGGCGCCGATGCAGTGTGCCGAGGTGGCGCAGGCGGCCGACAGCGAATAGCTCAGGCCCTTGATCTGGAACGCGGTGGCCAGGCAGGCCGACACGGTGGAGCACATCGTGCGCGGCACCATGTACGGGCCCACCTTACGCACGCCACGCGCACGCAGGATGTCGGCCGATTCCACCTGCCACTGGCTGGAACCGCCGCCGGAGCCGGCGATCAGGCCGGTACGCGGGTTGGCGACCTGCGCTTCGTCCAGGCCGGCGTCGGCGATGGCGTCGCGCATGGCGATGTAGGCGTAGGCAGAGGCATCGCTCATGAAGCGCTTGAGCTTGCGGTCGATCTGCGCGTCCAGGTCCAGTTCGACGTTGCCGCCGACGTGGCTGCGCAGGCCGGCTTCGGCATGATCGGGCAGGGCACGGATGCCGGCGCGGCCTTCACGCAGTGCGGCGGACACGGTGTCCAGATCGTTGCCGAGGCACGAGGTGATGCCCATTCCAGTAATGACGACGCGACGCATCAGAAGTTCTCGGTGGAAGTGAACAGACCTACGCGGAGGTCTTTGGCGGTATAGATTTCGCGGCCATCCACCAGCATGCGTGCGTCGGCCTGGGCCATGACGAGCTTGCGGTTGATGACGCGGGTGATGTCGATTTCGTAGCTGACGCGCTGGGCGCTGGGCAGGACCTGGCCGGTGAATTTCACTTCACCGCAGCCGAGCGCGCGGCCGCGGCCGGGTGCACCCAGCCAGGTGAGGTAGAAGCCGGTGAGCTGCCACATGGCGTCCAGTCCCAGGCAGCCGGGCATGACCGGGTCGCCGATGAAGTGGCAGCCGAAGAACCACAGGTCGGGGCGGATATCCAGTTCCGCGCGCACGTAGCCTTTGCCGTGAGGACCGCCTTCATCGCGGATGTCGGTGATGCGATCGAACATCAGCATCGGATCATTGGGCAGGCGACCGCTGCCCGGCCCGAACAGTTCGCCACGGGCGCTGGCCAGCAGCTGTTCGCGCGAGAACGCGTTGAGACGAGTCATGGAAAACGCAATCCTGAAGAGGGTGACATCGGGGGACGCCGGCCGTGGGTCGGCGAATTGTTGCGGTTGAAAGTGCCCAAGAGTGCAGAGTATTTGGCATTCAATCAAACGTTTTAACCGTACGCTGGCGTAGTGTTTTCAGGTTGAAAAACGCATGTCGTTGTTATGAAAAGACCATACTCAAGCGTGTGGCTGTAATCTTGTTCATGTCTCCCCGCCGCTTCACGCCTTGAGCCACCGCCGTGTCCGCACAACGCAAGATCATCCACGTCGACATGGACGCGTTCTACGCGTCGGTGGAGCAGCGCGACAATCCGTCGCTGCGCGGCAAGCCGGTGGTGGTTGCCTGGAAGGGGGCGCGTTCGGTGGTTTGCGCGGCATCGTACGAGGCGCGGGTGTTCGGCATCCGCTCGGCGATGCCGGCGCTGCGCGCGGAGCGCCTGTGCCCGGACGCGGTGTTCGTGCCGCCGGATTTCGTGCGCTACAAGGCGGTGTCACGCCAGGTGCGCGAAATTTTCCTGCGCCACACGGACCTGGTGGAGCCGTTGTCGCTGGACGAGGCGTACCTGGACGTGACGGTGCACAAGGGCGGGATGACGGTGGCGACGGAGATTGCGGCGGTGATCCGCGCGCAGATCCGTGAGGAGACGCAGCTGACGGCGTCGGCGGGCATTGCGCCGAACAAGTTCCTGGCGAAGATCGCGTCGGACTGGCGCAAGCCGGACGGGCAGTTCGTGGTACCGCCGCATCGAATCGAGCAGTTCCTGACGCCGCTGCCGGTGAAGCGGGTGCCGGGGGTGGGCAAGGTGATGGAGGCGAAGCTGGCCGAGCTGGGCATTGCGACGGTAGGCGATCTGCGCGCGCTGCCGCTGGAGGCGCTGGAAACGCGGTTCGGCAGTTTCGGTGCGAGCCTGTACCGGCGCGCGCGCGGGATCGATGAGCGGCCGGTGGAGCCGGATCAACCGGTGCAGTCGATTTCGTCGGAAGACACGTTCGCGGAGGATCTTCCGCTGGACGCGCTGGAGCCGGCGATCGTGGAGCTGGCGGCGAAGACGTGGCACGCGACGCGCAAGACGGACCGGGTCGGGCACACGGTGGTGTTGAAGTTGAAGACGTCGCAGTTCCGCATCATTACGCGCAGTTTCACGCCGGAATCGCCGCCGGAAACACAGGAAGAGCTGCGCGATATCGCGCTGGCGCTGCGTGCGCGCGTGGAGCTGCCGTCTGAAACGCGCTATCGGCTGGTGGGCGTTGGATTGGGCGGATTCCGCGAGCGCGAACAGGTGAGCCAGATGGGGCTGTTTGACGCTTCCGAAGGGTAGAGCCACGCGATGCGTGGCTGTTCTCCGTTCCGGCATCCTGCAGCCACGCACGGCGTGGCTCTACTCAATACGCCACGGTCGCAATCGTCCGCACGTACTGCGGCTTCTCGATCTCGCTCACGAACGCATCGGCGTAATCGGCGTAACTGATCCGGCTGTGGCCATCGGCGCCCACCAGGAACTGCTTGGCCTGGGTGCGGAAACCGCCCTTCTGCGGGCCCGGGCCGATTTCGGCCGCCGGGGAATAGAAGGTCCAGTCGAGGTCGTCCACGTTCTGCAGCAGGTTGAACGCCTGGCGCGCGGCGAGGGCGACGGGCTTGTACGCGTCGGGGAAACCTTCGGTGTCCACGAGCTGCACGCCGGGGGCGACTTCCAGGGTGCCGGCGCCGCCCACCATGAGGAAGCGCGGTACGCCGGCCTGGCGCGCGGCCTTGATCAGTTCGGCGGTGACGGTGGTGACGGTGGCCGGGTCGTCGCCCGGGCGCGGGCCGAAGGCACTGGCCAGGACGTCGTGGCCGGCGATGACGGCGGCCAGGGCGTCGGTGTCGCCCAGGGCGGCAATGGCCAGCTCGGCGCCGTCCAGTTCGGCCGGCAGGCCAGTATCGCGGCGGACGATGGCGGTGACCTGATGGCCACGGGCCAGGGCCTGGCGGGTGATTTCACGGCCGATGTTGCCGGTGGCACCGACGAGGGCGATCTTCATGGGGCGGGTTCCGTTGAGGGAGGAAGGCCAGCTTATGCGCCTGAAAGCGAACGAAAAACCGCGTATAACGGGCTAATTTGTTGCATGGAACGATCAAATGGATCGGCTGACGGCGATGAATGTGTTTGTGGAGGTGGCCGAGCGCGGCAGTCTCACTGCGGCGGCGGAGGCGCTGGATATGTCGCGGGCGATGGTGACGCGCTATCTGGCCGAGGCGGAGCGCTGGCTGGGCGCGCGGCTGCTGCACCGGACGACGCGCAGGATCAGTCTGACCGGGCCCGGCGAAGCCGCGCTGCTGCGCTTCCGGCAAATGCTGGCGATCGGTGATGAGCTGCAGGGCGAGCTGGCCAGCGACAACCCGGAGCCGCATGGCTTGCTGCGGGTGACGGCCAGTGTGTCGTTCGGGCAGCTGCACCTGGCCGCTGCGGTGGCCGAGTTCGTGCGTCGGCATCCGCTGACGCGGGTGGAGCTGCTGCTGGTGGACCGGGTGGTGAACCTGGTGGAAGAGCGGGTGGATGTGGCGGTGCGGATTTCGCGCGCGATCGACCCGAGCCTGATCGCGCGCTGGCTGGCGCCGTGCCGTTCGGTGCTGTGCGCGGCGCCTTCGTACCTGGCCGAGCGTGGCACGCCCACGAGTGCGGATGCGTTGGCGGGACACAACTGCCTGACCCACCACTATGTGGGTAAGAGCGTGTGGCAGCTGCAGCGGCATGGCCGCGCGATCTCGGTGGCGGTGGGGGGCAATATCAGCGCCAATGAGGCGTCGTTGTTGCTGGAAGCGGTGCGTGCGGGGGCGGGCATCGCGATGCTGCCCAGGTACCAGATCGCGCCGCTGCTGCGCTCGGGCGAGCTGGTGGAGGTGCTGCACGAGTACCAGGTGGAGGAGATGGGCATCCACGCGGTGTACGCCTCGCGGCGGCAGCTGCCGGCGCTGATGCGCAGCTTTCTGGATTTTCTGGTGGAGCGGTTTGCGGCGCCGGAGTTTGTGGCGCGGATTTGATGCGGGCCGATGCCGGCATTGCGCGAAGCCACGCATGGCGTGGCTCTACAATGTACTGCCCCCCGTTTGAAGCGAGCTTCCCTTGGCCTACCCCTATCCGCTGGTGATCTTCGACCTGGACGGTACGCTGGTCGACAGCGCCGGCGATATCGCCGAAGCGCTCAACCGCACGCTGGAAGACTGGCAGCTACCGCGCGTGCCCGAAGCCACGGTGCTGACCTGGATCGGTGATGGCGTGCGCCGGCTGGTGGAGCAGGCGTTCACCGCCGCACACAGCGACATCGACCTGGACCGGGTGATGCCCGGCTTCATGCGCCACTACGAGGAATGCCTGCTGCGCAGCCCGCGTCTGTTCGATGGGGTGGTGCCTGCATTGCAGGCGCTGCGCGAGCGCGACGTGGTGATGGCCATCTGCACCAACAAACCCTCCGCGCTGGTGGCGCCCCTGCTGGCACACCTGGGTGTGCAGGACTTCTTCGCGCTGGTGCTGGGCGGCGATTCGTTGCCCGAGCGCAAGCCCAGCGGCGTGCCGCTGCGGCACATCGCCGAGGCGTTCAAGGTTGCGCCGGCGGCGGCGTTGATGGTGGGTGATTCGATCACCGATTACCGCGCCGCGGTGGATGCGGGCATGCCGGTGGCGCTGGTGCGCTACGGGTACCCGCGTGGGTTGGATCTGGATACGGTGGACGCGGTGGCGGTGGTTGATGACCTGCGGGAGCTGATCGCACCCATCCGTTAGCGCCGGCCGTTGGCCGGCACCTCACGATGCCGGCCAACACACGCTTATTTCGGCTGGTAACGCACGCTCAGGCGGTACTCGCGGCCCGGCTGGTTGTACCAGGCCACCGTTTCGTAGTCGCGGTCGAACACGTTGCTCACCCGGCCCAGCAGCGACCAGTCGCGGCTGAGCGCGTATTCCAGGCGCAGGTCCAGCGTGCCGTAACCGGCCAGGCGGACGGTGTTGTCGGCGTTGTCGTAGCGCTTGCCGGCACCGAACGCGGTGACGCCGGCACGGAAATCGCCGAAGCGGCGGTCGATGTCCAGGCGCGCGGTGTCCTGCGCACGGCGCGCCAGCCAGTTGTCGAACTGCGCACTGCCATCGGTACGGTTGCGCGGATCGGTGTGGCTGAGCTGGGCACTGAGGTCGAAGCCGGCCACGGCGAGCGAACCGGTCAGTTCCGCGCCGCGGATACGTGCCTTCTCCACCTGCGTCATCATGAAGGTGGTGGCGTCGTAGGTGATCAGGTCGTCGATGCGGGTCTCGAACACGTCCAGGCCCCAGCGCCAGCCGTCGCCCTGCTGGGCGATGCCCACGTTCGCGCTCTTGGATTTCTCCGGGTCCAGGCCCGGCACGCCACTCCACGGGTCGTACAGGTCGCTGAAGGTCGGTGCCTTGAACGCGGTGCCGTAGCTCGCGTTGAGGCGGAAGCCGCCGCCCAGCTCCATGCCCCAGCCGAGGCTGCCGGTGGTGTGGTTGCCGAACTGCTCGTTGTCGTCGTTGCGTACGCTGGCCTGCAGGTGGTGCGCGCCGAAGCGGCCCTGGTACTGCACGAACACGCCGGTGTTGTCACGGCTGTCGACCAGGTAACCGGCACTGCTGCCGTCCAGGTTGTCCTGGCTCCAGTCGACGCCGGCGCTGAGCAGCTGGCCGTCGGCGATGCCCACATCGGCCTGCACCGAGGCGCTGTCGCGGTGGGTCTGCGCCGCGCCCAGCCAGGTGCTGTCGTTGTAGTTGTCGGACTCGTTGTCGGCACGGCCGACGTTCACCGTGAGGTTGAAGCGTTCGCTGGGCGTGTAGCGCAGCTTGCCGCCCAGCACCTGCTGCAGCGTTTCCGAGTAGTTGTAGTAACCGTCGTAGTGGTTCTCGCCTTCGGCGCGCAGCGCGGTGCCTTCCACGCTCAGCGTGTCGGTCAGGGTGTAGCCGCCGCGCAGGCTCATCGACAGGTTGCGGTAGCCATCGCGGTCGGGCTCGTCGGCGCCGCAGCCGGCGAAGGTGACCGGGTCACCGTTGCAGGCATTGATGCCGTCGGTGTGCTGGTAGGCGATGTCGGTGCCGAACCAGCCGCGTGCGCCGGTACCGCCGAAGCCGCCGCTCGCCTCACGCAGGCCGTTGCTGCCGCCACCCAGCTGCAGGTGCGGCGCGAAGTCGCCCGCGTTGCGGCGGGTGAAGATCTGGATGACGCCGCCGATGGCATCGGCACCGTACAGGCTGGACTGCGGGCCGCGCACGATCTCGATGCGCTCGATCTGCGCCAGCGGCAGGTCCTGGATCATCGCCAGGCCCAGATCGCCCGTGTTGATGCGCACGCCGTCCACCAGCACCAGCGTGTGGGCCGAATTGGTGCCGCGCAGGAACAGCGAGCTCTGCTTGCCCAGCCCGCCGCTGTTGTTGAGGTTGATGCCCGCGCGGCCGCGCAGCAGGTCCTGCAGCGACGGCGCCTGGCTGCGCTCGATCTCGGCACGGTCGATCACCTGTGCGGGCGAAATGCTGTCCTGCAGGGCGATCGGGGTGCGGGTGGCGGTGACCAGGACCTGGTCGAGCGCGGTCGCGTCGTCCTGTGCGGCGGCCACCAGCGGCAATGCCGACAGCACGGCCAGGGAAAGAATGCGGATCTGCAGCTTCATCGTTGACTCCAAACACCGCGCACGCCCGCGCGGCTGGGGTAGGGGCGGCGGTCAACGGGAGCAGGGGACGGTGGGCGGGCGCAGACACGGCGCCGCTTGCCGCCGCCATGCCCGCCGCATCGCAACCAGTCGTCTTCCGGGCCGGTCTCCGGGCTCGCGGGCCGATGGCGGACCATCGCACCAGGCGCCTTCCCATGCACGAGCACAGTGGCGTATTGCCTGGCTTCCACGCTTACCGTTGCGGGGGCAGCGCCGGGCTGGCAGCAGGCAGGACCTGTTGCGTCACCGGCTTCCCGTTTCAACCTGCCGGCTTGCGCCGCAGGTCACCTGAAAGTGCGCGCAGTGTAGAGCAAAGCCTCGCGCCAGGTGCAGCCTGTGGCGGAGCGGCGCAGCCGAGCGGTTAGAATGCGCCTCGTTCTACGCAGTGGTTCGCATGAAACAGACGTGGTTGCAGCACCCTCGCCGGCACACTCGTGAAGATTCGCGGCTGCCCGCGGCCGCATGGCATGGGGTAGCGGCATGATCCTCGACCTGGTCCGGCACGCCAGCACCGGCCGCGATGGCTACCTCGACGGACGCAGCGACCCACCGCTGGAGGCGGGCACTACCGACGCGTTGTGCGAGCGCTACGCCGGGCTGCAGTGGGAACGCGTGCTGAGTTCGCCGCGCCAGCGGGCACTGGCCACCGCCGACGCGCTGGCGCTGCCGCGCGGACTGGAGGTGATCGCCGACGAAGAATGGGAAGAGCTGGATTTCGGCGATTGGGACGGCCAACCGCTGGACGCGCTGCCGATGCAGGCCTTGCAGGCGTTTCACCTGGACCCGCACACCAACCCGCCGCCGCACGGGGAAAGCTGGGGGCACTTCGAGCGCCGCATTTCGCGTGCATTGCATCGGCTGCTGGACGATCCCGAGCCGGTGCCGACGCTGATCGTGAGCCATGGTGGCCCGCTGCGCATGGTGCTGTCGCAGGTGTGCGGGCTGCCGATGGCGATGTGCTGGGCGCTGCGGATCGACCACGGCACGCGGCTGCAGCTGCGGGTGCAGCGGGAGGAGGGGGAGTTGTGGGGGGAACTGCTGGAGCTTCAGCAACCGGCATCGTTGCTGTAGAGCCACCCCATGGGTGGCTGCGCTTCGTTCCGGCACCGCGAAGCCACCCATGGGGTGGCTCTACCCCCGTTCTTCGTCGCTCTCGAACGGCGCTTCGTCGCCGTCGTCATCGTTGGCGACCGTGCGGTCATAGACCGGCCCTGACGCAGGCGGCGCCTTCTTCAGCGGCTTGTCGGCGATGATCGCCTCGTATTCGGCCACCAGCGCCGTGCGGCGCGCCTCGGGCAGTTCCTGCCAATGGCAGTCCAGCAGCGCGCCTTCCAGCGAGTACAGCAGGTTGAGGCTGGGCTTGAAGCCCGCGCGGCGGACCTTGACGAAGGCACCGACCGCACCGATGGCGGTCAGTTCCTCGGGCGTGCGCAGACCGACCTGACGCAGCCAGGCCGCGCTCTTCGGGCCGATGTTGCGCAGCTTGGTGCTCATCCCAGCGCCTCGACGAACACCGCGGCGATCGCTTCCAGGCCGGCCTGGTCCTCTGCGTCGAAACGGGCCAGCGACGGGCTGTCCAGGTCGAACACACCGATCAGGGTGTCGCCCTTGACCAGCGGCACCACCAGCTCCGAACGCGACGCCGAGTCGCAGGCGATATGGCCCGGGAAGGCGTCCACGTCTTCAATGCGCTGGGTGACACGCTGCGAGGCGGCCGCGCCGCACACGCCCTTGTTCAGCGGGATGCGCACGCAGGCCGGCAAGCCCTGGAATGGGCCCACCACCAGTTCGGTGCCGTCGAAGAAGTAGAAGCCCACCCAGTTCAGCTCGGGCAGTGCGTGGTAGACCAGCGCCGCAAGGTTGGCCGCGTTGGCGATCCGGTCGCGCTCGCCGTGCACCAGGGCGCGGGCCTGGGCCAGCAGCTGGCCGTACTGTTCCGGCTTGCTGCCGGTAAGCGTGGAAGTATCGAACATGGCCGCAGTCTAGCAAGCGCAGCCGGCGGCCGGACTGCCCGGCCATGCAACGCTGCGGTGCCGATGCGCCGGCGACCCCCCAGCGCCGATAATGGCGGCCCCTGTCCACCGGTCCGGCCATGTCCCTGCCTGCCTCCCTGCCCGCCGCCTTCTACGTCACCGGCACCGATACCGGCATCGGCAAGACCTTCAGCAGCTGCGCCCTGCTGCACGCGCTGCGCCAGCGCGGGCAGCGCGCGGTGGGCATGAAGCCGGTGGCGAGCGGCTGTGAACGCACGCCCGCCGGCCTGCGCAACGAGGACGCCACCGCGCTGCTGGCCGCCAGCGAGCCCACCCCGGCCTACGCCGACCTCAATCCGTATGCGCTGCCGCTGCCGCTGGCCCCGGAACTGGCTGCGGCGGCGGCGGGCGTAACCCTGGCGCTGGCGCCGATCGAAGCCGCGTTCGCGCGCCTGCAGGCGCAGGCCGACACCGTGGTGGTGGAAGGCGTGGGCGGCTGGCTGGCGCCGCTGTCCACCACGCTGGACCAGTCGCACCTGGTGCAGGCGCTGCAGCTGCCAGTGGTGATGGTGGTGGGGCTGCGGCTGGGCTGCCTGAACCATGCGCGGCTGACCGCGCAGGCGATTGCCGCCAGCGGCGCGACCTGCATCGGCTGGATCGCCAACGAGGTGGACCCGCAGATGGAGCGCATCGACGACAACGTGGCGCTGCTGCGCGCGCGCCTGCCGCTGCCGTTCTGGGGCCGGCTGCCGTACGCGCCGGGCGCCGATCCGGCGCAGCTGGCCCGGCACCTGCTGGGCTGACTACTCTCCGCGCGCCTGCGCCAGCAGCGCGGTGGCCAGCCGCCCGACGCTGGCGATGGCGCCCACGTAGCGCGCGTCCAGGTCCTGGCAGCACGACAGCCGCAGGCAGTGCCGGTAGCGTGCGCCGCGCGAATACACCTGGCCGGGCATGAACACCACGCCCTCGGCCAGCGCCTGTTCGAACAACACGCCGGTATCCACCCCTGCGGGCAACTCGATCCAGAGCAGGAAGCCGCCGCTGGGCTGGGTGGCGCGGGTGCCCGGCGGGAAGTGCTGGGCAACCAGCGCGCGCACGCGGCGCACCTGTTCGCGGTACAGCCGGCGCAGGCCGCGCAGGTGGTGTTCGTAACTGCCCGCTTCGAGAAACGCACCGACCGCCTCGCCCAGCAGCTGCGATTCGGCGCCGGTGGACTGGAACTTGAGCAGCTGGATATCGGCCGCGAAGCGACCGCCGTCGAGCCAGCCGATGCGGTAATCGGGCGCGAGCGTCTTGGAGAAGCCGTTGACCACGATCACCCAGCCGTCCTCGTCGAACGCCTTGAGCAGCGGCGCCAGTGGTTCCTGGTACTGCAGTTCGGCGTAGACCGCATCTTCGATCAGCGGCACGCGGTACCGGTTCACCAGCGCGGCCAGGCGCTGCTTGGCGGCCACCGGCATGGTGCAGCCCAGCGGGTTGTGCACGCTGGGCATGGCCACGATCGCGGCCAGCGCGCCCTGTTCCAGCTGCGCTTCCACCGCATCCACGTCCAGCCCCTCGCGCGGGTCGGTGGGCAGCTCGATCGCCTTCAGGCCCAGGTTGCCGAGGAGCGGGTACAGGTTGAAATACGACGGCGCCTCGATGCCCACCGCATCGCCCGGGCGGGTCACCGCGCGCAGGGCCAACTGCAGTGCCTCCATCGCGCCATGGGTGAGCACCAGCCGCTCCACCGTGGTGTGCAGGCCCAGCCGCGGACCGCGCCGCACGATCTGCTCCAGCAGGCGCTGCGCGCTGTTGGGGCGTGCGTAGGTGCGCACCATGGCCGGCGTGCGGCGCAGCACCTGGGCGGTGGCGCGCGCGAGTTTCGCGGCAGGGTAGAAGCGCTCGCCGCGCGGTCCCGCAAAGGCCAGGTCGACGATGCCCGGTTGCCGCTGTGCGGCCAGCACGCGGGCCATCATCAGCTGCTGGGTCTGGGTGGTGGCCAATGATGGCGCCTGGCGCAAAGAGCGCGTCGGCTCGGGCAGGCGCGCGCTGACCACGAACCCGGCCTTGGGGCGCGGCATCACCAGGCCGGCGTCTTCGAGATGACGGTAGGCGGCGATCACGGTGTTCAGGCTGAGCTGGCGCTGCGCGGCCAGGCCGCGCAGCGAGGGCAGCCGTGCCCCGGCCGGTAAGCGGCCGCTGTGGATGGCGTCGGCCATTTCGTCGGCCAGGGACTGGTAGAGATTGGCGGCCATGCGGGATCTGTAACCCTGAGGAACGCCGATATCGTGCGCTGTACCTGGCATGGCCGCAAGCTGGCGGGCACCGACTGGGTAAAACCGACTGGGTAGAGCCGACTGGGTAGAGCCGACTGGGTAGAGCCGACTGGGTAGAGCCGACTGGGTAGAGCCGACTGTTAGTCGGCTATCGCGCGCAGCGCGATGGTGTTGACGTCGCCGCCAGGAGCAGCCGACTAACAGTCGGCTCTACCCCGTCGTTTCCGCTCACCGCGCCGACAACGTCGACACCAACCGCGGCTTCTCCCGGTACAACTGCGGGTACATCCGCTGCAGCGCCGCCACCTTCGGCTGGTCGTTGATGCGGATGTACAGCGACTCCGGATGCAGGGTCAGGTAGTTCTGGTGATAGCCCTCCGCCGCCACGAACGGCTTGCCACCGTCCACCGTCGTCACCACCGGCGCCGCATACACGCGCGCCTTCTGCAGCTGCGCGATGTAGGCGCGGGTGGCATCCCGCTGCACGGCATCGTCGGCATACACCGCCGAACGATACTGCGTGCCGCGATCCGGGCCCTGGCGGTTGAGCTGGGTCGGGTCGTGCGCCACCGAGAAGAACACCTGCATCAGCTGGCCGTAGCTCACCTGGCTGGGGTCGTAGGTGACCTGCACGGCCTCGGCATGACCCGTGCCACCACCGCTCACGCGGTCGTAGCTGGCGTCGGCACGGCTGCCGCCGATGTAGCCGGACACCGCGTTGTCCACGCCCTTGAGGTGCTGGAACACGCCCTGCACGCCCCAGAAGCAGCCGCCGGCGAACACCACCTGCGCGCGCTTGCCGGGCAGCGCCGGGTTGGCGGGGCCGGTGGGCGCCGGCACCGCGACGACCGCCTCGGCGGCGGCCGCGTGCGCGGGCCCCTCCAGGCTGAACACCCCGCCGACGATCAGGGCGGCGATCGCGGCGGCAATGCCGCCGGCCACCAGTTTGTCGAGTGAAACTCGCATCTGCGTCTCCTGGTTCAACCGAAGGTGAAGGCGTAGGCGTGCACGCCCGGGTCGAGGAATTCGATCTCGAAGGTGCGTTCGCCAACCTCGCCGGACTGGCGGATCAACTGGTACAGCCGGTGTTCGTCCACCGTGCCGCTGCCGTCGGGCGCCACGTCGCCGCCCGCCGCCGCACCCGGTGCCTGGCCATCAATGCGCACGCGGAAACGCACGGGCTTGCCGTCTGCATCCGGCGCCAGCACCAGGTGCAGGTCGCGGGCATGGAAGCGGTAGGCGATGCGGCCGCCGGCCTGCTGCAGCTGCGCGTATTCGTTGCCTACCGTCCAGCGCCCGCCCAGCGCCCATTGATTCAAGGCCATCGTCGTCGGCACGGTGTAGTCGGCCGGCTGGTCGTTGCGCTGCCCGCCCGGCGAGGCGAAGTTCTCCGCCCGCGCGTGGCCCAGGTAGGTCTCCGGCGACTTGAGGTTGCGCATGTCGGCCTGCAGCTCCACCCCGTCGCGCGGGGCGGCGGCCTGCATCGCCATCGCCTGGGCCGGTTCGTCCGGCAGCGCATGGCCGGCCTCACGCAACAGCTGGCGGATGATCTGTTCGGACTGCGCGTAGTTGCCTTCGCCGAAGTGATGGGCGCGGATGCGCCCTTCGGCGTCGATGAAGTAGTGCGCGGGCCAGTAACGGTTGTTGAAGCCGCGCCAGATCGCGAAGTCGTTGTCGATCGCCACCGGGTAGGTGATCTTCAGATCCTTCACCGCGCGCTGCACATTGCCCAGGTCGCGTTCGAAGGCGAATTCCGGTGCGTGCACGCCGATCACCACCAAGCCGTGGTCGCCGTAGCGCTGCTGCCACTCGCGCACATAGGGCAATGCGCGCAGGCAGTTGATGCAGGAGTAGGTCCAGAAATCGACCAGCACCACCTTGCCACGCAGCGCTTCGGCGGTCAGCGGCGGGCTGTTGAGCCAACCGGTGGCGCCTGCCAGCGAGGGCAGCGTGCCTTCCACCGGCAACGGCGCCCCGGCCGGGACATTGGCCGCCATCATCATGGCGCTGCCGGCCGCGGGTTCCTGGCCGGGCAGGGCGTCCAGCAGACCCTGCTCCAGCCGCGCGGTGCTCACCGACGACAAGCGGGTCAGCACGCCGGTGTCCCAGCCCATGGCAATGGCCACCACCGCCAGCAGCGCGGCGATGCCGAGTGCGCGGCGGATCCACTCACCCGTGCCCATGCGCTGCTTGAGCGCGTTGAACACGCGCCCGCCGATCCAGATCGCCAAGCCCAGCGATGTCGCCGCGCCCAGCGCGTAGGCCAGCAGCAGCCCGCTGGTGCCCACACTGGCGCCCTGCAGCGCGGCGCCGGTGAGGATCAGCCCGAGGATCGGGCCCGCGCACGGTGCCCACAGCAGGCCGGTGGCCACGCCGATCAGCAGCGAGGTGCCCACGCCGCCGCGGCCGGCGTCGGTGGCCGCATCGGCCGATGCGCTCAACCGTGCGCCCAGCCGCTGGAACGGCGACAGCAGGCGGTTGGCCAGCGCCGGCCAGAGCAGCGCCAGCGCGAACAGGGCCATCACCACCAGCGCGATCCAGCGCCCGATCTGGTTGGCCTGCGCCACCCACTGGCTGCCCACCGCCGCGAGGCTCGCGACGACCGCGAACATCAGCGCCATGCCGATCAACAGCGGCAGGCCGCTGCGCAGGAACGGACGGTCGGAGCGCGCGAACACGAACGGCAGCACCGGCAGGATGCAGGGGCTGAGGATGGTCAGTACGCCGCCCAGGTAGGCCAACACAAGCAGGAACATGGAGAAATCCTTTCAATGACGATGGAGGGTACGGAACGCCTGCCGGGCAGAGCCCGGCGCTACGGTGGTGTGGAGCCCGGCGCTACGGTGGTGTGGAGCCCGGTGCTACGGTGGTGCGGCGTTTCACGCCGGCGTGAATTGCATCGCCACGCCGTTCATGCAGTAGCGCAGTCCGGTCGGGCGCGGGCCGTCGTCGAACACGTGCCCGAGGTGGCCGCCGCAGCGCCGGCAGTGCGCCTCCACGCGCAGCATGCCCAGCGTGGTATCGCGGTCCTCGGCGACCGCGTCATGCAGCGGTGCCCAGAAGCTCGGCCAGCCGGTGCCGCTGTCGAACTTCGTGGACGAAGAGAACAGCGGCAGCGCACAGCCGGCGCAGGTGAAGGTGCCGCGCCGGTGCTCCTTGTTGAGGGGGCTGCTGAAGGGGCGTTCGGTGCTCTGCTGGCGCAGCACGGCGTACTGCGCCGGGCTGAGCTGTTCGCGCCATTGCGCGTCGGTGCGCATCACTTCGAAGCGGCGCGTGGGGGCCGGCGCGGCGGGCGCCGGGCCACTGCAGGCGGTCAGGCCGAACAGGCCGGCAGCGGCGCCGATGGCGCCCATGCCGAGCAGTCTGCGACGGGTACAACGCATGGCGATCTCCCGGTCTGGATACGATGGGGCCATGCTGCGCCCGGGCCGGTCAACGAATCCTCACGCAGGGTTAAATTTTCCGTGACACATTCAGGTCCGGATCTGGCCACAATGCGATCACTTTCCTGCTGCCCGTCACCGTGCCAATGAGCAGTGCCAAGCGCGTCCTGATCGTCGAAGACGATGTGCACATCGCCAACCTGCTGCGCATGCACCTGCGCGACGAAGGCTATGAGGTCACCCACGCGGCCACCGGCGACGAGGGCCTGGCCCTGCTGGAAGCACAGCCGTGGAGCGCGCTGGTGCTCGACCTGATGCTGCCCGGCGTGGACGGCCTGGAAATCTGCCGGCGCGCACGCGGCATGGCGCGCTACACGCCGATCATCATCACCAGCGCCCGGGCCAGCGAGGTGCACCGCATCCTGGGCCTCGAACTGGGCGCCGATGACTACCTGGCCAAGCCCTTCTCCATGCTGGAGCTGGTGGCACGGGTAAAAGCGCTGCTGCGACGCGTGGAGGCAATGGCGCAGAACGCGCGCATCGACGCCGGCGAGCTGGCCGTGGCCGGGTTGCGCATCGACCCGGTGGCCCGCACCGCACAGGTGGAAGGGCGCGCGCTGGAACTGACCCCGCGCGAATTCGACCTGCTGTACTTCTTCGCGCGCCATCCCGGCCAGGTCTACTCGCGCATGGACCTGCTCAACCAGGTGTGGGGCTACCAGCACGACGGCTACGAACATACGGTCAACACCCACATCAATCGCCTGCGCAACAAGATCGAACGCGACCCGGCCTCGCCGCAGCGCATCCAGACGGTGTGGGGCCGCGGCTACAAGCTGGTCGATGGCAGCGAAGGCGCGCCGGCATGATCCGCCTGACGCTGTCGCAGCGGTTGTCCGTGGCCTTCTTCGCGCTGCTGCTGGTGTGCTGCGGCGCGCTGATGTGGATCCAGATGCGCAGCACCGCGGTTCACGAGCAGGAGACCGTGCAGCGGTTGTCGCGCGGGCTGGCCGAGCACATCGCGCGCAGTGGCGAACTGATGGACGGCGCGGGCATGCGCAACGGCGAAGTGCGTGCGCTGTTCGGCAAGCTGATGGCGGTCAATCCCAGTGTCGAGGTGTACCTGCTGGACGACCAGGGCCGCATCCTCGGCCACGACGCACCCACCGGCCACCTCAAGCGCGACCGCGTGGATCTGGCGCCGGTGCAGGCGCTGCTGCGCGACGAGCCGCTGCCGATCCTGGGCGACGACCCGCGCAGCGCCAACGGCCGCAAGGTGTTCAACGCCGCGCCGCTGTTCGTGCAGGGGCGCCAGGCCGGCTACATCTACGTGGTGCTGGTGGGCGAACAGCGCGAGGCGCTGGCGGCCAACATCGCGGCCAACGCCACGCTGCGCACCACGCTGTGGTCGCTGGCGATCGTGGCGGCGATCGGGCTGCTGGCCGGCGCGGTGGCGTTCCGCTGGGTCACCCGGCCGCTGCGCCAACTTACCCGGCGGGTGCAGTCGTTCGATGTGGACGCGGCCGCGCCGGCACAGGCCGTGCCGCCCACGCCGCTGCGCGAAGGTGAGCGCGACGAACTGGCGATCCTGCAGCACAGCTTCGGGCACATGGGCCAGCGCCTGGGCGAACAGTGGCAGCAGCTGCGCCAGCAGGACCTGCAGCGCCGCGAACTGGTGGCCAACATCTCGCATGACCTGCGCACGCCGCTGTCGTCGTTGCACGGTTACCTGGAAACGCTGGCGCTCAAAGACGCCGCGCTGAGCGCAGAGGAGCGCCAGCGCTACCTGGCCATCGCGCTGTCGCAGAGCCACAAGGTGGGCCGCCTGGCGCAGGCGCTGTTCGAGCTGGCGCGGCTGGAGCACGGCGGGGTGGTGCTGGACCGGCAGGTATTCTCCCTGCCGGACCTGGTCCAGGACGTCTTCCAGAAATTCGAGCTGGCCGCGCAGGCGCGCCGGCAGACGCTGGCGGCGCAGATTCCGCCCGGGCTGCCGGTGGTGGACGCGGACCTGGCGCTGATCGAGCGGGTGCTCACCAACCTGCTGGACAACGCGATCCGGCACACACCGGAAGGCGGCCGCATCACGGTGACGCTGCAGGCGGCGCAGGGCGAGGTGCAGGTCAGCGTGGCCGATACCGGGCCGGGCATCCCGCCGGCGCGGCGCGAGGACCTGTTCCACACGCCGCCGGCATTCGGCAGCCAGCGGCCGGACAGTGGCGGGCTGGGCCTGTTGATCGTGCATCGCATCCTGCAGCTGCACCAGCGCGAGATCCAGCTGCTGGACAGCCGCGAAGGTGCGTTGTTCGTGTTCTCGCTGCCGGCGGCGCGGGCTACCTGACGGTCCCCTGCCCAATGTCATGGCGACAACCGGCACTGGGGTAGCGGAGACCAACTGGCTGTAATGCTTTAGACACCAGCGAGGAGTGAGCACATGGCAATCGCACCGGGTTCTCATGGCCGCCTTCGCGGCGTAGTGTCGCTGCTGCTTGCGTTGGGTATGTCGTGGAGCGCCGCGGCCGCGGAGGTCTGCCCGGACACCGCGGCACTGGAACCGGCACGCGCCGTGGTGCGCGACCTGCAGCGGATCAGCACGCCCAATGGCATCCAGGAGCAGTACGCAACGCCGATCGGCGGCGTGCCGCAGTGGCTGACCATCCACGGCGAGGACCGCGCCAACCCGGTCATCCTGTTCGTGCATGGCGGCCCGGCCAGCCCGGTGACGCCGAGCCTGTGGCAGTTCCAGCGGCCGCTGGAGGAATACTTCACGGTGGTGGACTGGGACCAGCGCGGTGCCGGCAAGACCTACGCGGAGGCGCCGCCGGAGACCATCGCGCCGACGCTGACCATTGACCGCTACGTGGACGATGCCATCGAGGTGGCCGAGCACCTGCGCGCCCACCTGGGCCAGCGCAAGGTGATTCTGATGGCGCACAGCTGGGGCACCATCGTGGCGATGCAGGCGGCGCTGAAGCGCCCGGATCTGTTCCACGCCTACGTGGGCATCGGGCAGATCATCAACCAGGTGGAGAACGAGAAGATCAGTTTCGAGTACGGGCTGGCGCAGGCCAGGGCGCACGGCAACACCCAGGCCATCGCCGAACTGGAGGCCATCGCGCCGTACCCGGGCAACACGCCGATCACGCGCGAGCGGATCATCACCGCGCGCACCTGGCCGCAGTACTACGGCGGGCTGACGGCATACAGGGATGACTCGAAATACTACTTCGGGGCGGCAAAACTCTCACCCGACTACACGGATGCGGACCGCTGCAACATCGACAAGGGCAGCGTGCTGTCGCTGGGGCCGTTGCTGCCGCAGATGCTGAAAGTGGACTTCACTCCCATCACCCGCTTCCCGATTCCGGTGGTGATGTTCATGGGCCGGCACGACTACACCACCCCGACCGCACCGACCGAGCGTTGGTTGAACAACGTAGATGCACCGTTCAAGCAGGGCGTGTGGTTCGAGCATTCGGCGCACATGGTGCCGTGGGAGGAACCGGGCAAGACGCTGCTGAGCCTGGTGAACATCGTGCGGCCGTTGGCGCGGTAGCGGGCAAAAAAAAGACCCGACAGAGGGAGGGTTCTGTCGGGTCTTGGGATTGCGTGGGGGGAGGGACCCACGCAAATTCCGTTTGATGCAATGCAGCATACGCCGATCGTGGTGCATTGCAACAACAAATTGCCGAAATGGTCTGGATTCACGTAAAACCGTTCAGGAACAACCGGTTGGCGCTGGCGCTCAGCCGCGGTAGCGGCAGCCGGAGGTGCAGGTCTCGTGCACCGTCACCTCGCTCAGCGCCGGCAGCGCGGGCTTGAGCTCGTTCCAGATCCAGATCGCCAGGCGTTCGCTGGTCGGGTTCTCCAAGCCGGGGATGTCGTTGAGATAGTGGTGGTCCAGGCGGTCGTAGATCGGCTGGAACGCCGCTTTGACGTCGCCGAAATCCATGATCCAGCCGCTGCGTTCGCCCGGCTCGCCCTCCACCTTCAGCTCCACCCGGAACGAGTGGCCATGCAGGCGCGCGCACTTGTGGCCCGCCGGCACGTTGGGCAGGTGGTGGGCCGCTTCGAGGGTAAAGATTTTGAAGATTTCCATGGGCGCATTGTACGGCCATCCAACGAAAACATATCCATCCGGATGAAGAGATGTTACTTTTCGTTATATCCGCATGAAGCGATGTTATTGGCTCGTTAAGGGCCCGGCATGGACTACTGCGGAACTCGTCGTCCACCACCCCCATAGAGTTCATGCCCAAGCACACCCTTCTTGTGGCGGCCCTTTCCGCCGCTCTGGCTACGCCTTTGTCCGCGTTTGCCCTCGACACCGCCGCCGGCCCCGATGCCAGCCCCGACGCCTCCGCCAGCCGCGACAGCACCACCCTGGCGGCCGTGCGCGTCACCGGTTCCAACATCAAGCGTACCGACACCGAGACCGCCAATCCCGTGCAGGTGATCGGCCGGCAGGAGATCGAAGCGACCGGCAAGGCCACCGTGGCCGACCTGCTGCGCTCGATCTCGGCCAACACCGGCAACGCCAACAACGAGACCACCAACAACGGTTGGGCCTCCGGTTCGGCCGGCATCGGCCTGCGCGGCCTGTCGCAGAAGAACACGCTGGTGCTGCTCAATGGTCGCCGCCTGGCCAACTACGGCTTCCCGGCCGGCGGCCTGTCCGACACCTTCGTCAACCTCAACGCGCTGCCGATGGTCGCCGTCGAGCGCATCGAAGTGCTCAAGGACGGCGCGTCTGCCGTCTACGGTTCCGATGCCGTGGCCGGCGTGGTCAACATCATCACCCGGCAGAACTTCCAGGGCGCCGATCTCGGCGCCAGTGCCGGCACCTCCGACCAGGGTGGGCTGGACGAACAGAACCTGAAGTTCATCGGCGGCATCGGCGATCTCGACACCGACGGCTACAACATCCTGGTCAGCCTGGAAGGCTACAACCGCGAGCGCCTGGACCAGGACCAGCGCGACCTCACCAAGTCCGGCATCTACACCGACCAGCCCGGTGGCCGCTGGAACGGCTGGTCGGCCAAGGGCGCGCGCTTCCTGGTCAACGGCACCTCGGTGCCGATGCTGGACGCCAACGGCCAGTGCCCGGAAAACACCACGCTGGTGGCCAGCGCGCCGATCGATGGCCTGCCGGGCAACACCTGCGGTTACAACCTCGCCCCGTACACCACGCTCATTCCGTCCACCAAGCGCTACCAGGCCTACGTCAACGGCACCTTCAAGGTGAATGACAACGTGGAAGCCTTCGGCGAAGTGATCTACAGCGAGATCAAGGGCGTGTCGTGGTTCGGCAGCAGCCCGTTCTTCACCCTGGAAAGCGGCCGCTTCGCACTCAACGCCGATACCGGCCTGGCCGAGCCGGTGTCGTCCAACCTGCCGGCGAGCAGCCCGTTCAACCCGTATGGCCGCGCGATCCCGATCGAGTACACCTTCTTCAACCTCGGCCCCACCATCAAGACCAATCGCTCCACCGCGTACCGCGGCGTGTTCGGCCTGCGCGGCAGCCTGCAGGACTGGGATTGGGAAGTGGGCGCGTTCGGCGCACGCAGCAGTGAGCGCGAAACCGTCTCCGGCGGCTTCGCCAACCGCTGGACCCTGGCCGATGCGCTGGCCACCGGCAGCTACAACCTGCTCAATCCCTCGGCCACCCCGCAGTCGGTGATCGATGGCATCAACCTGAGCACCCTGCGCCCGGCCGAGTCGGTACTGCAGGGCGTGGACGCCAAGATCTCCGGCGGTCTGGGCAGCACCTGGGCTGGTCCGATCGGCTTCGCCGCCGGGCTGGAATGGCGCCGCGAGAAGCTGGATTCGGAAAACCCGTGGCAGATCGATGCCGGCCTGCAGATCCGCCCGGCCATCGCCGAAGTGCATGGCGAGCGCAAGGTCACCGCCGCCTACGCCGAAGTGAACGTGCCGCTGGCCGAGCGCCTTGAACTGCAGGCCGCCGCGCGCGCCGACCACTACAGCGATTTCGGCGACGCGTTCTCGCCCAAGCTCAGCCTGCGCTGGCAGCCGTTCGACGTCCTGCTGGTGCGCGCGGCGGCATCGAAGGGATTCCGCGCGCCGTCGCTGTCGGAGAACTCCAACAGCACCAGCATCGCCTACGGCAGCGTGATCGATCCGCGTGACCCGGACGTGCCCGGCTCGCGCCAGAACCCGACCTTCTTCACCGTCGGCAACAGCGACCTCAAGCCGGAGCGCACCAAGAGCTACAACCTGGGCGTGGTGCTGTCGCCGTGGACCAACACCAGCTTGAGCGTGGACTACTACCGCATCGAACTGGAGAACCTGGTCGGCACCAACAACACCCAGACCCTGGTCACCAACGACGTGCCGGGCGCGGTCACCCGCGATGAGCGCGGCAAGCTGCTGGCGGTGTTCAACCGCTACCAGAACCTCAGCGAGCTCAAGACCTCCGGCTTCGATGTGGAACTGCGCCAGCGCTTCCCGACCGAGCGTGCAGGCGACTTCGCGCTGTCCACCGCGTTCACCCACGTGCGCGATTACAGCCGTCCCACCGTGGTTGGCGGCCCACTGGTGGATTACGCCGGCAGCAACCTGGGCGCCACACTGCCCAAGAACAAGGCCACCACCACGCTGGACTGGTCCTATGCCGATTTCCGCACCGCGCTGACCTGGTACTACACCAGCGGCTACGACCAGAAGGCCAGCGCGGCGGCCACGGCGGTGCAGGACCGGGTGGATTCCTACAGCCAGTTCGATCTCTACCTGGCCTACACCGGGCTGGAGAAGCTGACCCTGTACGCGAAGATCCAGAACCTTGCCGACGAAGAGCCGCCGTACGACGCCTCGTTCCCCGGCATCCGCGCGCCGTACGACTTCAGCCAGTACGACCTGCGCGGCCGCTACTTCACCGTCGGCTTCGATTACCGCTTCTAAGAGGGGTTTGCTGTGTCCTTGTTCCGTGGTTTGTCGCGTCCCATCACCTGGCTGGTGGGTTCGCTGTGGTTGTTGGCCGCGCCGGCGTTCGCGCAGAGCGCCTACTTCTTCCCGCAGGGCGGTGATTTCGATCCGGCCATTCCCACCCCGCAGCAGTTCCTGGGCTACGAGATCGGCAGCCGTTACACCCGGCACGACCAGCTGGTGGCCTACTTCAACGAACTGGCCAAGCACTCGGACAAGATCAAGGTCGAGCAGATCGGCAGCAGCTACGAAGGCCGGCCGCTGTTGATTGCCACCGTCACCTCGGCGCAGAACCAGCAGCAGCTGGAAACGCTGCGCCGCCAGCACGTCACCCTGGCCGACCCGGCGCAGCCGCTGTCGGCCGCCGGCAACAGCCCGGTGGTGGTGTGGCTGGGCTACAGCGTGCACGGCAACGAGACCTCCAGTGGCGAAGCCGCGCTGCTCACGGCCTACTATCTGGTTGCCAACCGCAGTGCCGATACCGCGAAGTGGCTGCAGCAGGCGGTGGTGCTGTTCGACCCGGCGCAGAACCCGGACGGCCGCGACCGCGCGGCCAGCTGGCACAACGCGTATGCGTCGTCGCCGGCGTCGGCCGACCCGGCCGACAAGGAACACGTTGAGCCGTTCCCGCAGGGGCGCACCAACCACTACTTCACCGACCTCAACCGCGACTGGCTGGCACTCACCCAGCAGGACACGCGGCCGAAGATCGCCTACTTCCACCAGTGGTACCCCAACGTCCAGATCGACTTCCACGAGATGGGCAAGGACAGCACCTACTACTTCGAACCGTCCCCGGCGAGCATGCACAGCCCGCTGTTGCCGGCATCGTCCTACGAGTTCAACAAGACCCTGGCCAAGTACCACGCGCAGGCGCTGGATGCATTGGGCTCGCTGTACTACACCGGGGAGAACTTCGACAACTTCTCGCCCGTGTACGGCTCGACCTATCCGGACTTCCACGGCGCGGTCGGCGTCACCGTCGAGCAGGCCAGTTCGCGCGGCCGCGTGCAGGAATCGGTCAACGGCCTGCTGACCTTCCCGTTCACCATCCGCAACCAGGTGGCGACCGGGTTGGGCACCGTGCGCGGTGCGGTCACCGAACGCGATGGACTGCTGAAGCTGCAGAAGGAATTCTTCCAGTCCGCGCTGAAGCAGGCCGGCCAGCAGCCGGTGAAGGCGTTCGTGTTCGGTGATGCCAAGGATCCGGGCCTGACCCGGCGCCTGCTCGACCTGCTGCTGCAGCACCAGATCAGCGTGCAGGCGTTGAGCACGGCGGTGACCGTGGACGGCCAGCGCTTCGAACCGGGCAGCGCCTACGTGGTGCCCACCGAACAGCCGCAGTTCCGCCTGGTGCATTCGATCTTCGCCGAGACCCCGCCGATCAAGGGCGACGTGTTCTACGGCAGCACTTCCTATGCGATCGCCCCGGCCTACGGGCTCGCGTTCGCCGGAAGCCGCAGCCGTGTCGCCGGCGGTGAGCGCATCACCACCTTGCCGGCCGCGCGTGGCGGGGTGAGTGGTGGCCAGGCCGGCTATGCCTATGTGTTCGACTGGCGCGACTACAACGCCAGCCGCGCGCTGTATGCGCTGCAGGCCAAGGGCGTGCTCGCGCGCGCCGCGTTCCAGCCGTTTACCGCTGACACCGCGTCCGGTGAGCAGGCGTTTGCACGCGGCAGTGTGGTGATTCCGGTTGCCGGGCAGCCACTGGCCGGTGAGGCACTGTTGGCCGTCGTCGACGAGATCGCCCGTAGCAGCGGGGTGCAGGTGCACGCGCTGGCCAGCGGCCAGAGCCGCAGCGGCATCGACCTGGGCAGCGACAGCGTCAAGTCGCTGCGCAAGCCGGCGGTGGCGCTGGTGATGGGCGAGGGCGTGAGCGCCACCGAGATCGGCTCGGCATGGTTCCTGCTCGACCAGCAGGTGCAGCTGCCGGCCAGCAAGCTGGACCCGGCGCAGCTGGGCAAGGTCAACCTGGACCGCTACACCACCCTCGTGTTGTCCGGCGGCACCTACACCGGTGTGGATGCCACTGCGGTGGCCGCGCTCAAGCGCTGGATCAATGCCGGCGGTTCGCTGGTGACCTACGGCAGCGCGGCCAAGTGGGCGATCGAGCAGAAGCTAAGCGATGAAGTGTTGGGTGCCGAAGAGAAGGAACCAGAAGGCGCGCGCCGCGCGTTCGGCGACCAGCGCGACATCGCCGCGATCGAGCGGGTCAGCGGCAACATCCTCAGTGCCGATGTGGATACCAGCCATCCGCTGGGGTTCGGCCTGCCGCGTACGCAGTTGGCGATCAACAAGGAAAACGGGATCAGCTTCAAGCCCAGCCGCAACGCGTTCTCCACCGTGGTGCGTATCGATGAGGCGCCGCGCGTGAACGGCTACCTGTCCGAGGCCAACCGCAGCCGCGTGGCCGGCGCCGCGTGGCTGCTGGTGTCGCCGCAGGGGCAGGGCAACGTGGTGCTGTTCGCCGATGATCCGGCGCACCGCAAGTACTGGCACGGTACCGAGCGGCTGCTGTTGAACGCCGTGTTCTTCGGCAACCTGCTCAACCCGACAAAACCCAGAGGATGACCCCATCCGTAGAGCCACGCCCTGCGTGGCTGAGCGGGATGTCCGACATCGGGGCGATGACCCCATCCGTAGAGCCACGCCCTGCGTGGCTGTGCGGGGCATCCGGCATCGCGGCGTCGCACCAGGAACAGCCACGCAGGGCGTGGCTCTACCGGGTGGCTGCATCCGGTGATGGCGGAATCCACCCGGAAACCGACCCACCACACCCCATGTGAAAATTCCGTATTGCGAATCATTCGCGATAAGAATACGATGTCGCCCGCCGGCCATCCCGCCGGTGCCGCGAGCATCCGCCATGTCCCTGCGCCCCGTTGTCGCCCTCCTGCTGGCTGCGCTGGCACTGCCCGCCGTCGCCCACACGCCGTACCTGGCCCCGGCCAGCTTCGAGGTCCGCCCCGACAGCACGGTCACCCTGGACGCCAGCTTCGCCGAGACCTTCTTCGTCCCCGAAGTCGTGTTCGACAACAGCGAGTTCGTGGTCACCGACCCGGACGGCCGGCAGCATGCTCCCGACACCGTGCAGCGCCTCAAAACCCGCGCCGTGGTCGAAACCACTCTTCCGGGCCAGAAGGGCACCTACCGCTTCAGCACCGGCAACCGCCTCGGCGCCGTGTTCCGCACCTGGGAACTCAACGGCAAGACCGGCTCCAGCCGCGACCCGGCCACGCCGTTGCCGGCCGGCGCCACGCTGACCAGCCACTACCAGAGCCTGTCGCGGTCAGAGGTGTACCTCACCGCCGGCGCGCCCACCACCACCGCGCTCACGCCCTACGGCACCGGCCTGGAACTCGTTCCGGTCACCCATCCCAACGACCTCTACCGGGGCGAACACTTCGACTTCGTGGTGCAGTACGACGGCAAGCCGCTGCCGAACCAGAAGGTTGAGATCCACCGTGCGCTCGGCGACGGCGTCGCCCAACCGGCCCCGCTCACGCTGACCACCGATATCGCCGGCAAGGCGCGCTTCGCGCTGGACCAGGGCGGCACCTACCTCGCGTTGATCCGCTATCGCGGCCCGGCACCGGCCGGCGCGGCGGCGCCGCAGTACGGCAACAACTACACGCTCACCTTCCGCGTTCTCGAACCGTAATCGCGTCCATTCCAGGGGGAATACCATGAAGACCACCTTGCTCACCGCTGCCCTGCTGGCGGCGGTGCTGGCCCCGGCTGCGCACGCGCAGGCCGGCGACAAGGCCGCCACCGCCTCGCCAACCGCCGCCGCGTTCCTCGCCCAGTTCGCCGATGACGACGCCGACAGCGTCAGCTGGGCGCAGTTCGAGGCGTTCCGCAAACAGCGTTACGCCGACACCGACCGCAACCACGACGGCACGGTGGACGAGCAGGAGTACGTGGACGAGTACCTGCAGCGCTTCGACGTGCGTCTGGCCACCGCGCGGGCGGGCCACCTCAAGCAGACCGACACCCGCTTCAAGGCCCTGGACCGCGACAAGGACGGTGCGATCAGCCGCGCCGAGTACGATGCCGCCGGCGAACGCACCTGGGCGGGCTACGAAAAATCGCAGGACGCGACCCGCGAGAGCGCGGCCGCCACCTCGCGCGACCCGCTGAAGATGCCGACCTCGCATACCGCCAACGGCATGCTCGAGCTCTATGACACCAACAAGGATGGCGTGGTCGACCGCGCCGAGTTCGACGCGGTGCGCGCCGCCACGTTCGCCGCGACCGACGCCGATGGCAACGGGGCGCTGTCGCTGGCCGAATACACCGCCGAATTCGAAGGCCGCCTGGACCAGCAGCGCACCCGCGTGCGCGCCGACGCCGAGCGCCAGGCGCGCGTACGCTTCGCTGCGTTGGATACCGACAAGGACAAGCGCATGACGTTCGCCGAGTACCAGGCGTCCGGCAAGCGCATGTTCACCCGCGCCGACAGCAACGGCGACGGCGTGGTCGATGCACGTGATCCCGAGCCGGCCGCCGGCGCGCATTCGGCCAACGGCAACCGCGCGCGATAGCCGGCCCGGCGGGTCACGACCAACGGTCGTGACCGCACTCTACCTGCGCCCCCCAGCCCCGCACGATCTTCTGATCGCCGCAGCCAGGAACGGCTTCCACCGCCTTTTCCTTCTTTCCTGCGGAGTTCCCCATGAAGTCGTCCCACACCCTGCTCGCGCTGGCGGTTGCCGCCTGCCTGTCCGCCCCTGCGCATGCCGAAGCCCCCGCCGACGCCAGCACCCTTGATACCGTGCGCGTGCAGGCCGAACGCGCGCGCCAGTCCAGCTCCGCCAACCAGAACGTCACCGTGCTCACCGCCGCCGATCTCGATGCGGAGATGGCCAACAGCATGGAAGAAGCCATCCGCTACATCCCCGGTGTCAGCATCGTGGACATGGGGCGCTTCGGCGACAACGGCTTCAACATCCGCGGCCTGGAAAGCGACCGTGTGGCGATCACCGTGGATGGTTTGAGCCTGGGCGAGTCGGTGGAAACCGCGCGCTCCTACGAGTTCTTCCGCAGTGGCCGCGGCGATGTGGACATCGACACGCTCAAGAGCCTGGCCGTGGTGAAGGGGGCCGATTCGATCAGCGCCGGCAGCGGGGCACTCGGCGGCGCGGTGGTGTTCACCACCAAGGACCCGGCCGACTACCTCACCCCTGCCGGCAACGACACCCATTTCGGTTTCAAGGCGGGCTACTCCGGCGCCAATGATGAGGCGATGGGCACCTTGACGGTCGCCAACCGCACCGGCATCGTTGAATCGATGCTGGTCTACACCCGCCGCGAAGGCCACGAGACTGAGTCGTACTACGACACCACCGTCGATCGTATCGGCGTCGGCCGGCGCACTCCGGACCCGGTCGACAGCACCCGCGACAACCTGCTGGGCAAGATCGACCTGCAGTTGAACGATGCCAACACGCTGGGCGTCATGGTCGAACGCGGCCGCGCCACCAACGACGTGGACAACCTGTCGCGCGTGTATGCACCGGGGTATCTGGAGCGTCGCGGCCACGACAGCAACGACCGCGACCGCTACGGCGTGCACTACGCGTGGGGCGCCAACACCCTGCTGTTCGACACCCTGGAAGCGCAGCTGGACCGCCAGGTCACCGACAGCCGCGGCATCACCACCATCCTGGCCGGCAGCGGTTGCCCGGGCGGCGCCATTCCCTGCCTGCGCAGCGAGAACCGCGCGACCAAGCAGACCCTGGACCGCGCGGCTGCCGATTTCACCAAGGTGTTCGCCACCGGCGCCGCCCAGCACGCGCTGGTGTATGGCCTGGCCTGGCAGCAGCGCGACGTGGACTTCACCGCCGTGGACACCCGCTGGAATGCCGCCGGTGCAGTAGCCAGCGTGGAAGTGGATCCACGCCAGGTGCCCAAGACGGACGTGCAGAACTGGAACGTGTACGTGCGCGACAGCGTGCGCCTGTTCGACGAGCGGCTGACCCTGAGCGCCGGTGCGCGTTATGACCGCTACGACTATTCGCCGCAGGTGGATGCCACCTTCGTGGACCGCACCGGCACCGTGCGCGATGTGTCGTTCGCCTCGCCGAGCTGGCAGGTGGGCGCCGAGTTCCGCTTCCTGCCGGACCATGCACTGTGGGCGCAGGTGGGCCGCGGCTTCCGCGCGCCGTCGGTGGCCGACATGTATTCGCCGACCAGCACCACCACGCTGATCAACGCGCAGAACGGGCAGCCGCTGGTGTTCAACGACACCGTGTCCAACCCGGACCTGTCGGCGGAGAAGAGCCTCAACGTGGAGCTGGGCTACCGCTGGAGCACCGAGCGCGCACAGCTGGGCCTGTCGGTGTTCCGCGACCGCTACGACAACTTCATCGAATACAGCAATCTGATGCAGTCCATCCCCGGTGGCTTCCGCACCACCGCCACCGGCCCCATCCTGTACCAGCGCGCCTACACCATGCCGACCAACGCCGGCGAAGTGACGGTGAAGGGCGTGGAGCTGGAAGGCCGCTGGCAGATCAGCGATGCGTGGTCCACGCGCCTGGCCGCCTCCTACAGCGAAGGCGAAAAGCGCAACGGCGACCCGCTGGAGAGCATCGTGCCGGCCAGCGCCGTGCTCGGCGTGCGCTACGCGCCGTCGCCGGTGTGGAACGTCACCGCGGCGGTCACCCATGCGGTGGCCAAGCATGCCGACGACGCCTACACCACCGCAGCCAACGGCACGGTCACCACCCCGGCGTTCGTCGACAAGGCCGACGGTTACACCGTGCTGGACCTGTACGGCAGCTGGAACATCACCCCACAGTGGCGGCTCAGCGCCGGCATCTACAACCTCACCGACCGCGAGTACTACCTGTGGCAGCGCGTGCGTACCGTCAACAAGGGCACCAACACGCTGTACGGCTACGTCAACGATGACGGCATCGGGCGCTACAGCGAACCGGGCCGGAACGCGCGGATGACCGTGGCGTACAGCTGGTAAACAAAAAAGGGCGACGCAATGCGTCGCCCTTTTCAGTGTTCACTCCGCGAACGGATCAGGCCGGACGGCCACCGCCGCCCTGGCCGCGGCCGCCACCGCCACGGCGCTGGCCCGACGGCGCACCGCCGCGCGGGGCACCGTTGCCGGCACCACGGCTCGCACCGCGGCCGGCACCGTCACGCTGGCCGCCCCCGGTCTTGGCACCGGCATGGGCGTGGCGCGGGGCCTCGCCGTGCGGACGGCGGGCGTGCTTGCGCGGCGTACGATCGCCACCCGGCACTTCCGCCTTGCCCGGCGCGCTGTTACCCCAGCGGATCGGGGTCTGCGGCTCGAAGCCCGGCACATCGCGGATGTCCAGGTCCTTGTCCAGCAGGCGCACGATCTGGCGCAGCAGCTTGGCCTCGTCCTGGGCCACCAGCGAAATCGCCTGGCCGGTGGAACCATTACGGCCGGTACGGCCAATGCGGTGCACGTAATCCTCGGCCACCATCGGCAGGTCGTAGTTGATGACCTTCGGCAGTTCGTTGATGTCGATACCGCGCGCGGCGATGTCGGTGGCCACCAGCACGGTCACGCGGCCGGCCTTGAAGTCACCCAGCGCACGCAGGCGCTGGCCCTGGCTCTTGTTGCCATGGATGGCCGCGGTCTTGATGCCGGACTTGTCCAGGAACATGGCCAGCTTGTCGCAGCCGTGCTTGGTACGGCCGAACACCAGGGTCTGCTCGCGGCTGTCCTGGGCCAGCAGGTGCAGCAGCAGCTCGCGCTTGCGCGCGCCATCGACCGGGTGCACGCGGTGGGTGATGGACTCGGCCACGGTGTTCTTCGGCGTGACCTGGATCTGTTCCGGGTCGCGCATGAACTCCAGCGCCAGCTGCTTGATGCTTTCCTCGAAGGTGGCCGAGAACAGCAGGGTCTGGCGGTTCTGGCGCGGCAGCTTGGCGAGGATCTTCTTGATCGACGGCAGGAAGCCCATGTCGAGCATGCGGTCGGCTTCGTCCAGCACCAGGATCTCGATGCCCGACAGGTCGACGCTGCGGCGCTCGATATGGTCGATCAGGCGGCCCGGGCAGGCCACCAGCAGGTCCACGCCACGGCGCAGCACATCGAACTGGTTGCCCATGCCGACGCCGCCGTAGATGCAGGCGCTCGGAATGCGCAGGTACTTGCTGTAGCCGCGCAGGCTGTCATGCACCTGGGTGGCCAGTTCGCGGGTCGGGGCCAGCACCAGCGCACGCGGCTTGCGCGGGCCGTTCACGGCCTGCGGGTTGGTGCCCAGGTGCTGCAGCAGCGGCAGGCCGAAGGCGGCGGTCTTGCCGGTACCGGTCTGTGCGCCGGCCAGCAGGTCGCGACCGGCCAGGGCGAGCGGAATGGCCTGCTCCTGGATCGGGGTGGGGTTGTCATAGCCCTGCTCGGACAACGCGCGCAGCAGGAACGGGGCAAGGCCCAGGTTTTCAAAAGACATCGGGTGGAAGCTCCAAAGACGAAGTAACGCCAGGCCAAATGGCCGGACGCGAGGCAGATCAAAGTGATCGGCTGACTCGGAGCGTTCCCGTAAACCGCGCTGCGAGAATTGGGTGCAGCCGGCGCGGTGCGCAGACTGGAATGCATGACGAATGGCGTCGGAGTGGGGGCGGGCGAGGGACGGAAATCCCGGTCGCCGGCGATCCCGAAGGGAAACGGACGGCCGCTGCAGACCCCGGCATTGTAGCGGAACTGGGACCGGCATAACAAATCGCCCGTTCAGGTTGGGGGAAGGCGACCACGCCAGCATCATTCGGATGGTTTATGTTCATTCTGCGGCAATGCGACTTGGATTGAGCGCGCATTTGGTTACACTCGAAACCTATTTTTCTGCGATCCCGGATACCCACCCATGAAGCTTGGTTCTTTGAAGGAAGGCGGCCGCGACGGCACCCTGATCGTGGTCTCGCGCGACCTGCGCCACGGCGTGCGCGCCACCGGGATCGCGGCCACGCTGCAGCAGGCGCTGGAAGACTGGAGCCACCTGGCGCCGCGCCTGAACGCCCTCTCCGAATCGCTCAATGACGGCAGCGCCGACGGCGTGTTCGACATCGACCTGCAGGCGCTCGCCGCGCCGCTGCCGCGTTCCTATGAGTTCGTCGACGGCAGCGCCTACCTGCCGCACGTCGAGCGCGTGCGCCGCGCCCGTGGCGCCGAAGTGCCGGAAAGCTTCTACACCGACCCGCTGATGTACCAGGCCACCAGCGCCGGCTTCCATGGCCCGCGCGATGCGGTGAAGGTCATCAGCGAGGAGTACGGCATCGACCTGGAGGCCGAACTGGTGGTCATCACCGACGACGTGCCGATGGCGGTCACCGCCGAGCAGGCCGCCGGCCACATCCAGCTGGTGGGCCTGGTCAACGACGTCTCGCTGCGCAACCTGATTCCGGGCGAGCTGGCCAAGGGCTTCGGCTTCCTGCAGTCCAAGCCGCGCTCGGCGCTGTCGCCGGTGTTCGTCACCCCCGACGAACTGGGCGAGGCCTGGCAGGACAGCAAGGTGCACCTGCCGCTGGTGACCCACGTCAACGGCGCCTGGTTCGGCGCACCGGAAGCGGGCGTGGACATGCAGTTCAACTTCGCCCAGCTGGTCGCGCACGCGGCCAAGACCCGCCCGCTGGGCGCCGGCGCCATCGTTGGCTCGGGCACCATCGCCAACGAAGACACCAGCAAGGGCGCCTCGTGCTTCGCCGAACAGCGCACCGTGGAAACCCTGCGCGACGGCAAGCCGAGCACGCCGTTCATGTCCTTCGGCGACGTGGTCCGTATCGAGATGTTCGATGCGGCTGGTGACAGCATCTTCGGTGCGATCGAACAGCGCATCGAACAGGCCCAGCGGCCCTGAGCGCCGTCATGAACGTGCCCGCGGACCGCATCGAGCTGTTCAGCTACTGGCGCTCCAGCGCCGCCTACCGCGTGCGCATCGGCCTGAACCTGAAGGGGCTGGAGCACGAGATCACCCCGGTGCATCTGGTCCGCGACGGTGGCCAGCAGCACAGCGAGGGCTATGCGGCACTCAACCCGCAGGAACTGGTGCCCACGCTGTGCCACGGCGAGCGGGTGCTGCATCAGTCCATGGCGATCCTGGAATACCTCGACGAGGTGTTCCTCGACCCGCCGCTGCTGCCCGACGACGCGCCGGGCCGCGCCCGCGTGCGCGCGCTGGCCCAGCTGGTGGCGTGCGACATCCACCCGCTCAACAACCTGCGGGTGATGCAGTTCTTCAGTGACACCTGGAACGTGCCGCAGCCCGAGCGCGAAGACTGGACCCGGCACTGGATGCGGGTGGGCTTCGATGCGATGGAGCGCATGCTGGTGGAATCGGTCGAGACGGGGCGCTTCTGCCACGGCGACAGCCCGACCCTGGCCGACTGCTGCCTGGTGCCGCAGCTGTACAACGCGCGGCGCTTCAACGTGGACATGACGCCGTATCCGACGCTGGCGCGGATTGATGAGGCGTGTTTGGCGTTGCCGGCATTCGATGCGGCGCGGCCGGAAAACCAGGCCGACGCCACCTAAAGTTGGCGTACCCGCTCCCGTCAGGCGCGGGTACTACGAAGATTCGCAAGCGATTCGTCGGTCTGTCGCGAAGAAGGCCTCGCTCTTAAGCCCTTGCTTGCCGATAGATGGAGGCTTCATGGGCCCTTCAGCGCGCACTGCAGGTGCAAGAACAAGCCACAATTGTTGTGGCAACAAATGACCAGTATGGATATGCGGCGCCCTAGAGCTAAGTAGATTTCGCTGCATTGAATGAGATGCCAGCAAGTTGGTAGGGCTGCCAACCCTTCGGGGCCAGCGCTGCGTCAACCAAACTTTTGATTTGATTGGCTGCAATTGCGATCCCCAGATTGTTCGGAATCCCAGTCACGGGTTGCACGGAAAAATCGCTGGGTGCGGGAATCGCCTCAAGCCTCCCTGTCGTATGATGAACATACACAGCTTGGTTGACTCCAATTAAGAGTAAGCGCGTCCCTACCACGATGCCTCCTCTAGATGCGTACGATCCTTCGTTGTATACGAAGACCGGTGATCCACTAGATCCCCCAAAGATTGCGGCATCAATGAGGAACTCATCCCTGCCTTGCCACCTGACGTGGGGTGTGGTCGCCGTAATGCCCCTGCGAAATATGGGGCGATTGTTGATGTGGTCCCAAAGGCCAGTTGGGTACCCAACTAGTACCACGTCAGAGAGTGGTGGGAGCTCCGCAAAAGTCTCAGTGCTGGGAATGATGCTACCGTCAAGCCACGTCATCTCAGCGGCGAGCGACTGCTGCTGAAGACTGGTGAGTGCACCAACGATCTTAAATGCCGCTAGATCGATGCCCTTTGGATGCGTTGTGATATCCAGTGCAGAGGCGGGGAATTCGAATGGGACATGCTGCACTTGGCCCATCGGATTCCTGGCAGACAGAACGAACTTGATGGAGGTAGCGCCGTCGATGACGTGCTTGTTCGTGATTACTAGCGGTGAAAAGGGCTTCCCCTCAACGGGAGGGCCTCCGTCCGGACCTACTGCGAAGAAGAATCCGGTGCCTACCGCACCAGAATTACTCTCAATTCGTACGGTGCATTGGTCCAATTGTTGAACCAACGTTCTTTCTGGAATCGCATTCGTAGGCATTGTTTTAAAGCCGTTCACAAAGGCGGGAATAAAACGGGCGATCAAGCACGGCGCTCGTGATCACATCAGAAGAACGATGACTAAGCAGCGGGTCCGCGTGGTTGCGCGGACCCCCGTCAATCAAAACCCGTGCGTGATCGCGGCCGGCGTAGCCGCCGAATAATCCGCATACGGGTCGTGCTCGCCGCTGCCGCCTTCGGAAAGGCGGAACTTCAGGGCCAGGCCATCGCGCGAATCGGCCGCACGCAGCGCCTCTTCCTGCTCGATGATGCCGCTCTTGGCCATCCGGAACAGGCACTGGTCGAAGCTCTCCATGCCTTCTTCCAGCGAGGCCTCCATGGCGGCCTTGATCTCGTGCACCTGGCCGCGGCGCAGCAGGTCGCGGATCATCGGGGTGTTGATCAACACCTCGGTGGCCGGCAGCCGGCGCCCGTCCTGGCCCTTGACCAGGCGCTGGGACACCACCGCGCGCAGGTTCAATGACAGGTTCATCAGCACGTTGCGGTGCGCGCTCTCGGGGAAGAAGTTGAGAATGCGCTCGATGGTCTGGTCGGCGTTGTTGGAGTGCAGCGTGGCCAGGCACAGGTGGCCGGTTTCGGCGAAGGCGATGGCAGCCTCCATCGTTTCGGCATCCAGGATTTCGCCGATCAGGATCACGTCCGGCGCTTCACGCATCGCGTTCTTCAGCGCGTTGTGGAAGGCGTGGGTGTCCAGGCCGACCTCGCGCTGGTTCACGATCGACATCTTGTGCTTGTGCAGGTACTCGATCGGGTCCTCGATGGTGAGGATGTGCCCGGTCGTGGTGCTGTTGCGGTGGTCGATCATCGACGCCAGCGAGGTCGACTTGCCCGAACCGGTCGAGCCCACCACCAGCACCAGCCCGCGCGGGGTCATGATGACGTCCTTCAGGACCTGGGGCAGGTTGAGCTCTTCGATGCTGGGAATCTTGCTGCGGATCGCACGGATCACCATGCCCACTTCGCCGCGCTGCTTGAACACGTTGACGCGGAAGCGTCCCGCGTCGGGCAGGGCGATGGCCATGTTGAGCTCAAGATCGCGCTCGAACTGGGGCACCTGGCCTTCGTCCATCAGCGAATAGGCGATTTTCTTGACCATCCCGGGCGGGAGGCCGGTGTTGCCCAGCGGGTAAAGCTTGCCTTCGATCTTGATGTACACCGGGGCTCCGGTGGTCAAGAACATGTCCGAAGCGTTCTTTTCGGTCATCAGCTTCAGGAAATAGCCGATATCCATGCGAAATGTTTCCCCAACAATCGGCGACTTGCCATTGCAAGCACGCCGCAGGCTTCCGACAATGGCCGCGCACCTTCTTCAGGCGAACGGCACCCCCAATGAATCCTAGCTTCGCACAAATGCGGCGTACCCCGTATGTAGTTTTGACGAGTTGCGTGATGGCGTGCGCATTCGCACTGGCCGGCCCGGCCCTGGCCCAGGACGGCGCGCTTGAGCTCATGCAGGCCCGCCAAGCCGTGGACAAGGCCACCCAGGCCGACGCCGACCAGTACGCCCCGGACCTGATCGCCGTGGCCCGCCAAGGCCTGGAACAGGCCCAGCGCGCCGCCGGCGACCGCCGCGAGCGCAAGAATGCGCCTGGCATGGCCCTGCGCGCGGCCGCCGACGCCGACCTGGCCCGGGCCCGCAGCGAGGAAGCCACCGCGACCGCCCAGCTGCAGCTGCGCCGCAACGAGGTAACCCAGCTCGAACGCCAGCTGGCCGCCGGGGAGAATGGCCGATGAAGACGACCGCTCTGCGCCTGTCGCCCCTGCTGCTCGCCGTCGGCCTGGCGCTTGCCCCGCTGGCCGGTGCCGCCGAAGACCCGGCCGTTGCCCAGCTCACCCAGCGCCTGATGGCGATCCAGGCCAACCCGGACACCACCGAGCTGGCCGCCTATGAGCGCCTGCAGGCCCAGCAGGCCGTGGCCGAGCTGGCCAAGGCCAAGCGCCGCGACCTGGACCAGGCCCGTTACCTGGCCGACCGCCGGGTCGAGATCGCCGAGACCAGCGTGCGCGCCGGTCTGGCCAAGCGCGAGGTGGCCACCCTGGAGCGCACCCGCAGCGACCTGCTGATCGAAGCCAACCGCCGCGATGCCCAGCGCGCCCGCCAGGAGATCGAGCGCCTGCGCACCCAGGCCCAGATCCAGGCCGAGGAATCCGAGCGCCTGAGGCTGGCGGCCGAACAGGAGGCGCTGGCCCGCCAGGACGCCGAAACCGCGCTGACCAGCGTGGCCGGCAAGCAGACCGCGCGGCTGAGTGCGGCCCAACAGAGCGCGGCCAAGCTGGCGCGCGAAGAGGCCGAACTGGTCTCGGGCAGCAAGCTGCCGGGCTCGAAGTTCGACACCCGCGGCGAAGTGTTCACCTTCGGTGGCGATGCCTTCGCCAGCGGCAAGGGCGCCCTGTCGGGCGGTGCCAAGGGCCAGGCGAAGGCCTTGGCCGAGTATCTGAACATCGGCAAGAAGGGCCGGGTCCGGATCGAGGCCTACGACGCCGCAGCCGGGGTAGGGCAGCAGCGTGCCGACGCCCTGCGTGATGCGCTGGTTGCCGGCGGTGTCAGCGCCAGCCGCCTGCAGGCCAGCGGCAAGAAGGCGGCGGCGACCAAGGCGCGGTCGGCCGAGGTGATCATCGCGCCGTGAGACGGCCCGATCATTGCGATGGGTGGTAGGTCACGACCGTTGGTCGTAACTGCGTCCGAATGACGCAACCCCCTGTTTTTGTTTAAATTTCGTTGAAGTGCGTGTTCAGCCTGAACCCCGACTGGAGCGCACCGGCGATTTCAAACGAAACCCTTGAACCGGCCCTTGGGCAGGCGTAGGGTCGATTGTCCGGGTTGCCTTCCGCGACCCGGACGATTGGAGGGCCGGGCCGATGTACCGAGGGCACGCACCAGAGCAGTCAGCAGTCCGGGCTATCCCGGCTGTGGGTCTGGGCAGGCCAACGGTGGCGGTGGACGCCGGCGCTCCTCCCGAAGCAACGCCCCGTGCCGTTCCGGCCGGGGCGTTCTTGTTTGTGCAGTAAACGCGATAGGAGGTTCATCATGTTTGAAGGTCAGCCCCAGAGTGAAATCGACGCACGCCGCAAGCGTGACCCGGAATTCAAGGCGCTTTACGAACGGCACCAGAAGTTGAACAAGAAGTGTATGGATGCCGAACTGGGCGTACTTCCGATAGCGAGTTCCACCCTGGGCCAGATGAAACTTGAGAAACTCGATACGAAGCGGAAGCTGGAAAGGTTGTACGCCTCCCCCCTGAACTGAAAACCCTGGGTGCCGACCAACGGTCGGCACCTACCGTGAACGTGCCGGCCAAGGTCGGCATCCATCGTAAAAGTGCCCCCCGGCGGGCGGGCCCGGGCGCCAAACCCCCCCGGCGGGGGCCCGGGGCGCGGGGGCGGGCGCCCGCCGCCGCGGGGTGGTTTTGGGGGGGGGGCGGATTAAAACCCAGG
>NZ_JBLZQD010000005.1:144364-250821 GCF_049199305.1 Stenotrophomonas sp. PD6
CCCCCCCGGCCCCCCCCCCCCGGCCCCCGCCCCCCCCCGGCCCCCAAACATCAAAAAACGCCCCCCCGGGGGCGCCCCCGGGCCCCCCACCCCCCCCCGGCGGCGCCCGTCTCCTCGTCGACGGGCGCCGTCCGCGGCGCTTTCTTTTGCGGAGCGGCCTGATAGACACGCATGGCGTGTCTCTACCATCTGTCGGATAATCGGGGGTCCGGCCGCATTGCGGCGCGAACCGATGTGACCCGATGGCAATCCATTCCTCCGTACTCGAACTCATTGGCAAGACCCCGATCGTCAAGGCCCAGCGCCTGGATACGGGTGTCTGCGAGCTGTATCTGAAGCTCGAAAGCGCCAATCCCGGGGGATCCATCAAGGACCGCATCGGCCTGTCGATGATCGAAGCCGCCGAACAGCGTGGCGATCTCAAGCCGGGCGCGACCCTGGTCGAGGGCACCGCCGGCAACACCGGCCTGGGCCTGGCGCTGGTCGCCCAGCAGAAGGGCTACAAGCTGATCCTGGTCGTGCCGGACAAGATGAGCCGCGAGAAGATCTTCAATCTCAAGGCCATGGGCGCCGAAGTGCGCCTGACCCGTTCCGACGTGGCCAAGGGCCACCCGGAGTACTACCAGGACATGGCCCAGCGCGTGGCCGAGGAAACCCCGGGCGCCTACTTCATCAATCAGTTCGGCAACCCGGACAACCCCGCCGCCCACGAGTTCGGCACCGGCCCGGAGATCCTGGAGCAGATGGACGGCGACCTGGACGCCATCGTGTTCGGCTGCGGCAGCTCCGGCACCATGACCGGCCTGTCGCGCGCCTTCGCCACCCTGTCGCCGAAGACCGAGCTGGTGCTGGCCGACCCGGTCGGCTCGATCCTGGCCGAGTACATCAATGACGGCGTGCTCAACGACAAATCGGGCAGCTGGCTGGTCGAGGGCATCGGCGAAGACTTCCTGCCGTCCATCGCGGACTTCAGCCGGGTCACCAAGGCCTATGCCATCACCGACGCGGAAAGCTTCCACACCGCGCGCGAACTGCTGGGCAAGGAAGGCATCCTCGGCGGTTCCTCCACCGGCACCCTGCTGGCGGCCGCGCTGAAGTACTGCCAGGAACAGACCACCCCCAAGAAGGTGCTGGTGCTGGTCTGCGACACCGGCAACAAGTACCTGTCCAAGATGTACAACGACTACTGGATGCTGGACAACGGCTTCCTGGAGCGCCCGCAGACCGGCGACCTGCGCGACCTGATCCTGCGCCCGTACGGCCAGCGCGACACCGTGGTGATCGGTCCGAATGACCTGCTGACCACCGCCTACCAGCGCATGAAGCTGTACGACGTCTCCCAGCTGCCGGTGATGGACGGCGACCAGCTGGTCGGCATCGTGGACGAAAGCGACGTGCTGCTGCATGTCTACGGCGACGAATCGCGTTTCCGCGACAAGGTCGCCACCGCCATGGTCAGCAAGCTGGACCGGCTGGACGTGAAGTCCCCGATCGAGGCGCTGCTGCCGGTGTTCGACCGCGGCCAGGTGGCCATCATCATGGACGGCACCAGCTTCCTGGGGCTGATTACCCGGATCGATCTGTTGAATTACCTGCGCCGTCGGGTGCAGTAACCGTACTCCTTGCCGTCGACGGGCCATCCCACGGCGCGGGTGGTCCGCTGGCCTTGTGGTCGCCACGTGTCGAAGTGACGCTGTTCCCATTTCAACCGTTCTGTTGTCTGTAGAGGTCATCCATGCCTGCCACCGTTGCTGCCGTCATTCCCAGCTACAAGGTCACCCAGCACATCCTCGGCGTGATCGCGCAAATGGGGCCGGAGGTCAGCCGCATTTATGTGGTCGATGACTGCTGCCCTGATCGCAGTGGTGATTTCGTGGAGGCCAACTGCACCGATCCGCGCGTGGCCGTCCTGCGCCATGAAGTGAATCAGGGCGTCGGCGGCGCCGTGATGACCGGCTACAAGGCAGCGATCGCCGATGGCATCGAGATCATCGTCAAGGTGGATGGCGACGGGCAAATGGACCCGGGACTCATCCCGAGTTTCATCGCCCCGATCCTGGCAGGCGAGGCGGACTACACCAAAGGCAACCGCTTCTTCGACCTGGAGCGGATCGCGCAGATGCCCAAGCTGCGCCTCTTCGGCAACGCGGGACTCTCTTTCCTGACAAAGCTCTCGTCGGGTTATTGGGATCTTTTCGACCCGACCAACGGCTATACCGCGATCCACCGCGACGTGGCCTGCCATCTTCCGCTGGAGCGTATCAGCCGCCGGTATTTCTTCGAGACGGATATTCTGTTCCGGCTGAACACCCTGCGCGCGGTGGTGTTGGACGTTCCGATGCATGCCAAGTACGCCGATGAAGTCAGCAACCTGAAAATATCCCAGGTGCTGACCGAATTCTCGTTCAAGAACCTGCGCAACTTCGGCAAGCGGATTCTCTACAACTACTACCTGCGCAATATGTCGCTGGCCTCGCTGGAGTTGCCCGCAGGCATCGCGCTGTTCTCGTTCGGCGTGATCTACGGTCTTCAGCATTGGTGGGCCAGCTTCGGCAGCGGCGAAGCGGCGACCAGCGGCACGGTCATGCTCGCCGCCATGCCGGTACTGGTCGGGGTGCAGTTGCTGTTGGCGTTCTTTGGCCAGGATATTGCCTCCGTACCGCGCAGCGCGATCCATCCTCGCCTGCGCTGGTCCGCGCTGCAGGAGCGTCGGGCATGATGCGGGTTGCCGCGCAGTCCGAACGTCCCGCACCCCTGCTATGGCCTGTGTACCTGGTGGCGGTGTTGCTGGTCAGTTTGATCTTCTCGGCGATTACCCCGCCGTTCCAGGCGCCCGACGAATTCGACCACGTCAAACGCGCCTACATGCTTGGCCAAGGCCAGATTCTGCTCACCTCGGTGGACGGATCGCCCTCTGGTGGGTACCTGGACAGCGGTCTGGTCGCGTACATGGAGAAGTTCACCCCGCTGAAGGGCATCGCCGCGCGGAAGATTTCCAGCGATGAGCTGCTTGCCGCCGGCGATGTGCGCTGGACGGGAGAAGCGCAATTCCAGACGGCCGTGGGCACCGCCTACTACTTCCCCCTGATGTACGCCCCACAAGCGTTGGGGTTGGGCGTCGGCAAGGCGTTGGATCTCAGCGTAGGCAAGTCGTACCGGTTGGCACGATTGCTGGAACTCATTACCTGTGGCCTGCTGCTGATGCTGGCCTTCCGCCTGCATCGCCCCTCGGCGGCGATGCTGGTGCTGCTCGCCCTGCCCATGAACCTGTTCCTGTTCGGCACGGCGGTCCTGGATCCGATGGCCACCTCGGTAGCCATGCTGAGCATCTGTGCCTTCATGCGCTTGGCCGTTGACCGCCAAGCGGCGCCCAGCTGGGCGATGGCGGCGCTGTCCATCGGTGTGCTGCTGCTCTGTGCCTGTCGCGCCAACATGTTGCCCATGCTGCTGCTGCCGTTCCTGGCGTGGTGGATGATGCGGGAACGTCGTCAGCTCTACATCGCCATCGCCATCGCAGTATTCGTGCTGGCCTGGACGTTGTTCACGGTCAAGACAACGGTATACCCGACCGGGGGACGACAGCTGGATCACGCCGGGCGGCTCCTGCATTTCCTGTCTCACCCGGGAGAGCTGGCGTCGATCCTGTTGGCGACCTGGACAGATCGCGGCCGCATGTCGTTCTATGCGGTGTCGTTCGTAGGCGTGCTGGGTTGGTTGGACACGCCGTTCGGTCCGGCCTTCTACAAGCTCACCGGCGCGGCGTTGGTCGCCATCGTCGCGCTGTCGGTAAACATCGAGGGCTGGCGTACCCACGCGATGCCGCGCCTGGCACTCGTGCTGGTATGTGTCGGCTCCATTCTGATGACGTTCCTCGCCCTGCTGGTCCAGTGGACCGATCCGGCCTCTCCAACGGTGGACGGCGTACAGGGGCGCTACCTGATGATCCCGCTGATGTGTACGGTCATGGCATTGACCGCGGATAACCGTCCGCGCAACAGCATCCCGTTCTATCTCAGCCACGTGCTGGCGGCACTGATGCTGTGTGGCATGGCGTATGCCTCGGCAAGCCTGCTGGTCCAGCGTTACTACACCGCTCCTATGCAGGTGGTATTGGAGACGCTGGAACTCAAGCCGTCCCCGCCGCTGACGGGCGATCAGAAGGTGCAGCTGCACTTCCCGCCGGCGCAGCAGAACAATCCGGCACGGCTGGATCGTATCGGCGTACGGTTCGGCACCTACATGACCCAGCACAGCGGGAAGGCGGAGCTTCGCGTCTGGACCCAGGATGGGCAGACCACCGTTGTGCCCTTCGATCTGATGCCACTCGTGGACAACGGCTACGCGGAGTTCGCTCTCGAGGGCAAGCCCTACGTGGGCGGTGAAGTGGTGGCGCGTGATGGCATGGGCGTGAGCGTGTGGGAGAGCCACGGCGAAAAGACCGTACTCAGTTGCGTCCTGATGCACACCCAGCAGCAGTCGGCACTGCTTACCCAGGGCTGCCCCGAGCCCTAACCGGAAACTCCCCTTCGTCTACGCGGGCGAAGGGGCAACGTCGGAAGTGAAGCCGGACGCGCCTATTGCGTCTGGCCCGGGTATTGATGGCGCTGATAGAATGTCGCCAATATCGGGGAAGAACCATGAAAGAACTGCAGCCGGCGGCTGAAAAGCTTGATGTCATCCAGGCGCTGCGAGGCATTGCCGCCCTGCTCGTGGTGTTCTACCACGGCGTGGGGTATCAGCCGCGGTCCAAGGAGCCAGGCATCGAGCATGTGTTCTCGATGATTGGCGCCTCTGGCGTCGATCTGTTCTTCATGATCTCCGGCTTCATCATGGTATATGCCACCCGCAACGTGTCCGGGGGCTTCAACGATACCGGGACCTTCCTCATCAAACGTATTGCCCGGGTTTTCCCGGTGTATTTCGTCGCCACCGGGCTATACGTTCCGCTGATGCTGCTGATGGGAAACTACGTCGGTCATGTGGACATCATGACCGACGTCAATCAAATCATCCGCTCGGCGCTGATGATCCCCACCAACTTCGGCTCGCGCGCGCCTTATTTCGGGGGCTCGGTGCTGCATGTCGGCTGGACCATCAATTACGAGGTTTACTTCTACGTCCTGTTCGGCCTGTCGTTGATGTTTGGCCGGTTGCGTTGGATCGCGCTCTCCGGCATCGCCGTCGCGCTTCTCATCGCGTTGCCCATGACGGTATCGCGGCCGTCGCTGGATGCGTATGTCGACTACGGCTTCAACGGCCCGCTCAACTTCGCCACCAACCCCATGCTGTGGGAGTTCTTCGTGGGGGTGGTCATCGGGCGCATCTACCTGTCCCGGTTCCAGATGGCGGCGCTGACGGCCAACCTTCTTTCCGTCACCTCGCTGGCCATCCTTGTGTGGTTCCTGCTCAATGACGTGTCGTCGAAGTTCGGCTTCACCGGCTGGGCCCTGCCCTACGCGCTGCTGCTGTTCGCCCTGACGATCGGCAGCAAGACCATGAATATCCGGTGGCCACGCAGCCTGGTATGGACCGGCAACGTGTCCTTCTCGCTGTATCTGGTCCATCCCTTCGTCATTCACCCGGCGTACCAGCTGTTCTGGGGCGAGGCGACGGCGGAGTGGATGAACAACGTCTGGTTCATGCTGGTTCTGTGCGCGCTGTCGCTGTGCCTCGCGGCCGTTTCCTACCGTTACCTGGAATTGGGTCTGAGCGAATGGGTCCGCAAGCGGGCGCTCGCCGCCTTCCGCCGCGTACAGGATGCTGCAGCAGCGACAAAACCTGTGGGTGCAGACGCGTAAGCCTGAAGGCCGCGGCAGCCGTGCGTGTCTCCTGGTTGCAGGGGGCACGCCGGCGAAGGGTGGCGGCGAAACCTTCGCCGCCTTGGGCTCAGACCACCAGCGCCGGCGCGCGCCAGTTGACTGGTTGGCGCTCGACCACTTCCAACAGATAGTCGGTCAGTTCTTCCGCCTGTTCCTCGAACAACCGCACCATGTCCGCGTGCGGATTGCGGTACCCATCCAGTTTCGACGGCGCCTCGAGCAGGTTGCGGATCGCGGCCTGCAGTGCGCTGCCATCATCGTCGAGCGGAATGATGTTGCCGTTCTCACCGTCTACGATGTCCTCGATCACGCCGCCCGCGTCCGTGGCAATGACCCATACGTCCCGGATCAACGCCTCGCGGACGGAAAGGCCGAAGCTCTCTTTCCACTGGGTGGGGAACAGCAGCACGTCGATGCTGCCGAAGAAATCGTCGATGGTTTCCTGGGTGTAGGCAGGGACAGGCTTGAATACACCCGGAATCTTCCAGTTCGACTCGAAGATCGAGCGGCGGCCCAGGTTCAGCTCATTGTCGACCACGTGGAGTTCGTAGTTGGTATGGCTGAGTCCCTGGAGCGCCTTCTTGATCAGCGGGCTGCCCTTGATGGGGCCTTCTCCGCCGACGAAGCCGAATCGAATCTTGCGCGAACTGGGTGCCGAGCGCTGGGGCATCGCGCGCGGCTTGGCAATGCCATTTTTGTTGACGCGCAGTCGTGAAGGATCAAAGCCATTGTCGGCATAGATGCCGGCAAAGAACTTGCTGGGCGAGAGCATCAACGCCGCACCGGTAAGCACTTCGTGCAGGCGATGCTGACGATACGGGTTCATCGCAGGATGTGGCACGCAGGTCTTGCATACGTCCAGGTCGACCTTGCGCTGGTAGCAGTAACTGCCCTTGTCGTTGACCATGAACTGCCGCGCACAGATCCACCAGGCATCGTGCAGCGTAACCACGAACGGGACGCCCTCGGCCTGGCAGGCTTCGGCAATCTGGATACCAATGCCCTGGATCGAATGGATGTGCACGACATCAGGCCGCCAGGCGCGCAGCACCTCACGGAAGCAACCGGTGGGGTAGGGGTTATCGAATTGCAGAGCAGGGTCGTGCTCGTGCGGCAGACCCATGGCAAACACTTCGCCTGCGCTGGACTGGTAGCGGACGACCTTGTACGCATGCACATCAGTTGCCGGCAGCGTCGTGAATGTCGCGTACTCGGCGCGACCGTCGGCATTGATGATGCGCTCCATCTGCTCGGCGACAATGGTCGCCCCACCGAAGCTGCGTGGTTCGAAGAAGATGTTCACGCCGAGAATGCGTGGTCGCGGCTGTGGTGCGACCGACAGCGATTCAAGCCACGGCTGCAGGCGATGCACGGCCACTGCCTGCGGGGTGTAATCCTCCTCCACATGCACGCGCGCAGCCTCGCCAATCTGGCGGCGCAGACCGGGGCTTTCGATGAGCGCCATCAGGCACGTTTCCCAGTCGGCCTCGGTCTCGGCGAGCATGCCGGTGACGCCGTGTTCGATGGTCTGCTGGTACTCGATGGTCGGGGTACAGACGCTGGGAATGGTAAGGATGCCCGCTTCGAGATACTTGATGTTCGATTTTGCATCGTTGAACGCCGTGCGCTCCAACGGTGCAATATTGATCTGGCATTTGGCCAGGCGGCGCATGTAGGTCGGGTAATCCGATGGCGGCAGGCGCTCGATCTGCGCGTCCAGTTGTTTGAATTCCGGCGGCAGGTTGAGGTGGCCAATGATGGTCAGGCGAACGTCGTATCGCTTGCGCAGGACGCGCAGGATCGCAGGCGCGGCGATCCGGAAGTCGGAATCGTGGGCCTTTGAGCCGGAGCCATAGACGATCCGCAGCAGCCCATCGCCGCGCGGCGGCGCCACCGCGATTTCCTCTGCCGCACGCAGAGTCTCGATATCCAGCGCGTTCTCGACCACCCACACATTCCTGGCGCCGGCGGCGCGCATCGCGTCTGCCATGGCCGTTGTCGATGCAATGCAGCCATCGCAGGCGAGCATCGCCTTGCGATACAGCGGCACACCGGCCAGGATTCCCTTGCGCAGCTTGGGGTCGAGGTCGTTGATGTTGCTGTTGTTACGATAGTGCTCAAGATCGAAGATGAGGTCGTCGACCTCCCAGAAGGTGCGAACGCCGAGTTTCCGGGCAAGTTCGATCGATTCCAGTTGATCCGTATACCCGGGAACTCGGTAGAACACCGCGACATTGTGGGTTGCCAGCAGGTCGCGTGTGGAGACGCTGTCGCTCCAGTTGACCACGGTGCAGTCGTACCCGAGCCCCTCGATCATCTGTTGCTTCTGCAACACGCGGTACTTCAGGCATTGCGCGATGCCCATTTCGGCCACGAGCAGAACGCGCAGGCGCTGGGAGGTGCTTGCGGGTACGGCCGCAGGCAGCGGATATTCCGGACGCAGCTTCCAATGGCTGCTGCTACTCGGCCGCAGCAGCGCCGACGGCTGCTTCAGCTGGCTGCCTATCCGGCGGCCAGCCTCGCGAATGCCATTTTGTCGCGCGACGCGGACCGCTGCCCTGGCCAGGTTGAGCAGGTGGCGCACCAGCTTGCGAACCTTGATGAGTACCAGATGCAGTCCGCGCAATGGTGCGGTCACGCGCCAGGAGCGTGACCGCAGAAGCGCGCCGATCTGCCCGTTGGCGGCGTGAAGATTCTGGACAGTGGCGTGCGCCGTTACCCCCGCAGTTTCCAGCGCCCGGCGAAGCGAGGCGACTCTGCGTTCGGCACGCGCCAAGGCCTGCAGCGCCCCATCCAGGTCCGCGCGCTGGCTCCCCAGTGATTCCTGCAGTTGGGTCAGTCGCAGGCGCTGCACATTGAGCAGCGCCTGCGCATCCTCGAGGGTCGACACCTCGTCTTCCTGCTGGGCGCCTTCCGGCAGACCGCCAAGACCCAGCCGAATGCTGGCGTCGGGGGTGAACAGCCAGTGCAGACCATCGTCAAGCGGCTGACCGGCGATCACGCTGTCCCGCGGCGGCGGTCCTTCGAGAAGCACGGCGCCACGGTCACCCAGGCGTCGAATCCAATCCATCAGCTGCCAGCCGTCACTGATCCGGTCGGGTGAAAGCAGGACCAGCGCGTTGGTGGGTTCATCTCCCAGGTCTGCCGGGCCCGCTGCCTTGCGCAGCGGCAAGCCAGATGTATCCGCACCTGGCCCGCGCAGTTCCGAGAACAGCGGCGAGCGTGCCTCGCCAGCATCCACCAGTTGATCCGGGCGTAACGACTCCAGCAACCAAGCCGCCACACGCTTCGGAGAAGCTGCTTGCGGGAGGGCCGAAGGCGCGATGGGATCAAATGGATGCTTCATTAAGGTTCCGGAAAAGGTGGAGTTGATGTGGACGGCGGCCGCGGGTCAGTGGGAATTGACGAACTGCTCGTATGCGGAAACCACCTCTTCGGTGTCACCGAACATCCGGACAGATCCGTTGTCCATCCAAATTACCTTGTTGCAGACCCGTCGAATCTCTTCATTGGAATGCATGGCCAGCACCACAATGTCAGAGCGGCCGTGCAGGTCTTCAAGGCGCTGCTTTGCCTTGTGCATGAAGCCAGCATCGCCGACGCCCATCACCTCATCCAGCAACAGGATCTGCGCGTCCACTGCCGTGGAAATGGCGAATGCCAGGCGCACACGCATGCCGCTGGAGTAAGTCCGGGTGGGTAGGTCGAGGTAATCGCCAAGTTCACTGAACTCCGCGATGCTATCCTGTTTTTCGATGATTTCCTGCTTGGTCATGCCGAGCAACAAGCCGCGCAGGCGGATGTTCTGCCAGCCCGTGGAGTTGTCGTCCATTCCGAGGCTGATGTCCAGCAGCGGAACCACCTTTCCATCCAGTTTAACCGTGCCGCCCGTGGGCGCATAAATGCCTGCGAGGACGCGCAGCAGCGTCGATTTTCCCGCGCCGTTGTGGCCGATGAGACCCACGCGGTCGCCGGTCTGGAGGCGGACGCTGACGTCCTGCAATGCACGGACGACAACAACACCGTCGTTGCTGTCTGCCACGGCGTTGGAACGGCCCAGTCGCATCACCTGGCGCTTCAGCGAACGGCCATGCACCTCGTAGATGGGCAGGTCAAGACTTACGTGGTCGAGTTCAATAAATGCCATGAGAAGTCCTTACACCCAGTAGGAGATGCGCTTGTGGTACCGATTGATCATGATCAGGGCGGCGGTCCAGCCAACAATCGCCATCACGATCGCCACCGTCCACGTCAGTGCGGACGGCACCTCGCCCAGCAGGGGCTGCCGTACCGCATTAAGCAGGTAGGCCATCGGATTCAAGTTGACGATGAATGCGTACTTGGTCAACGCCTCCGGCTTGTACATGATCGGCGTCACGTAGAAGGCGACCTGCATGACGGCGGCGACGATCTGCGGGAAATCGCGGAAACGGGCCGAAAGTATGCCCGACAAGGTGGCCATCCAGGTGGCGTTCAAGATCAGCAAGACGATCCCGGGGATGACCAGCGGAATGGTGTCCCAGCGCTTCACGCCGAAAATGGCGAGCAGCAGCACGACGATGACGATGTTATGGGCCAGGATCAGCAGATTCCGCCACGGCACCTGCAGTATGTAGATGAATTTCGGCGTGGCCACTTGGCGAATGTAGGACGCGTTCGCGATGAAGGCATTGCTGCCTTCCTGAACCGTGCTGGTGAACATCCCCCACATGACCAGGCTGATGGCCAGGTAGGGAAGATATTCGCTCAGTTTCTGTCCAAACAACGTGCCGTAAACCATGCCGATGGAGGCGATGATTACGCCCATGCTGATGGTCAGCCAGAACGGCCCGACCCGTGAACGGGCGTAACGCTGACGGATTTCAAGCCAGCCAAGTAGTGTCCACAGGCGCCATGAAACCAGGCTGCGCCTAAGGTCGGATAGAGCTTCATTCATTGTTGATTCTCATGGATTTCGGAGCGATCGCGTACAGCGCGTGGCAGGGCCAACGCCGCGAGCAGTAGGGTTTCAGCGCCCGAGGGCGGTATCCAGTTCGCGACGGAGGTCGGCCAGGTCTTCAACGCCCACCGACAGCCGGATCAGGTTGTCCGTGATGCCCAGGCGCTTGCGCTGCGCCGGTGGGATTGAGGCATGGGTCATGACGGCAGGCAGCTCGATCAGGCTTTCCACGCCGCCCAGCGATTCCGCCAGCGCGAACAGTTCGCACTTCTCGAGCATCCGGCGCGCCTTTGCCTTGCCACCCTTGACCCGCATGGAGATGATGCCGCCGAAGCCATCCATCTGGCGCTTGGCCAGCGTGTGCTGCGGGTGGCTGGCAAGGCCGGGGTAGATCACCGATTCGACGCGGCTGTCGCGCTCCAGCCAGCGAGCCAGCTCAAGCGCGCTCTCATTGTGGGTGCGCATGCGAAGGTGTAGGGTCTTCAGGCCACGCAGGGCGAGGAAGGAGTCGAACGGGCCGGCGACCGAGCCGATCGAGTTCTGCAGGAAGGCCATCTGCTCGGCCAGTTCGTCGCTGCCGGCAACGACGATACCGCCCACCATGTCGGAGTGACCATTGAGATACTTGGTTGCCGAGTGCAGCACCAGGTCCGCGCCATACTCCAGCGGGCGCTGGATCATCGGCGAGCAGAACGTGTTGTCCACCACAAGCAGCAGGCCGTGCTTGCGGGCGAACGCCCCCAGCTTCTGCAGATCAACCACCTTCAGCAGAGGGTTGGTCGGCGTTTCGGCCCAGATCATACGGGTATTGGGGCGCAGTGCCGCACGCACGGCGTCCAGGTCATTCAGGTCCGCATAGGTGAACTGCAGGCCAGCGGAGCGCTGGCGGACCCGCTCGAAGAGCCGGTACGTACCGCCGTAAAGGTCGTCCATGGCAATGACGTGATCGCCGCTATCCAGCAGTTCCAGCACCGTCGAGGCAGCCCCGAGGCCCGAACCGAACGCGAAGCCCGCCTTGCCGCCTTCCAGGCTTGCCACACACGCCTCGTACGCACCCCGGGTCGGATTCTGGGTACGCGAGTACTCATAGCCCTTGTGCTTGCCCGGGCTCTCCTGGACGTAGGTCGAGGTGGCATAGATCGGCGTCATGATGGCGCCGGTGCTCGGATCCGGTTGCTGTCCGGCATGGATGGCGCGGGTGCCGAGGCCGAGCGCGTGCGGGGTCTTTGCCATTCTGGTTAACCTGGGGTCAGGGCTGGAGGGACGCCCATTCTAGGGCAAGGCGTGGCCCCGGCCTGACGGGCAGGTTCAGGATATTGAAAAGGACGTACAGGGAAAGCGGGTGATGTCAGGCGGCGGGACGCTGCCGGAATATCACCTTGGAGAACACGGCATAGTTCCAGACCGCGACCATGACCATGACGACCAGCTTGGCCAGCAGCGGATGCAGGCCGGCAGGGCCGACGAGCAGGCCAAGGGCGAGGTTGCCCAGCACAAGGTTAATGGCGGCCAGTGCCCCGTACTTTGCCAGGTCGCCACTCCATGAACCGGCGCTCTGGAATACCCATAGGCGGTTCAACAGGAAACTGACTGCGAAGCCAGCGGCGAAACTCACCGACTGGCTGAGGACCAGCGAGTCCTGGCCCGGCAACTCCTGAAGAGCGATGAAGACAAGATATTCGGTGGCGGCGGCCGAACCGCCGGAGATCAGGAAACGCAGGACGCGACTATTCATGGTGTAAGTCAGGCAACGGGCCGGTACGGCAGACGTCATCGTGACGTCTGCCGCAACCGCTGACGCCCGTCAGCTCAGAGTGCCTTCTCCAGCTCCGGCAGCAGCGTGAACAGGTCACCCACCAGCCCGATATCGGCAATCTCGAAGATCGGCGAATCCGGGTCCTTGTTGATCGCCACGATGGTGCCGGCGTCCTTGATCCCGGTCAGGTGCTGGATGGCGCCGCTGATGCCCACGGCCACATACAGTTCCGGCGAGATGATTTTGCCGGTCTGGCCCACCTGCAGGTCGCTGGGCACGTAGCCGGCGTCCACGGCGGCGCGCGAGGCACCCACGGCGGCGCCCAGCTTGTCGGCCAGCTGGAAGATCACCTTGAAGTTCTCTTCCGAGCCCACGCCACGGCCACCGGAGACCACGCGCTTGGCGCTCTGCAGGTCGGGGCGGTCGGTGGCACCGGCCGCCAGTCCGATGAAGCGGGTATGGGCGGGCAGGGCCGCGTCGACGCTGGCTGCTTCCACCGCGGCGCTGCCGCCCTTGGCCGCTTCCGGCCAGGAGGCCGCGCGCACGGTGGCGACCACGATCTGGTCGGCCGGCACGTCCACGGTGATGATCGCGTTGCCCGCATAGATCGGGCGCTTGAAGCTGTGGCTGCCTTCCACGGTCATCAGGTCCGAGACCTGGTTGACGCCCAGCAGGGCGGCCACGCAGGGCATCAGGTCCTTGCCGAAGGTGGTCGAGGGGCCGAACACGTGGCTGTAGCCGGTGGCCAGCTGCGCGATCTGCGGGGCCAGCACCTGGGCCAGCGCCTGCGCGTTGGCGGCATTGGCCACGGTCAGCACCTTGGCCACGCCGGCCAGCTCGGCGGCCTGGGCGGCCACGGCGGCCGGGTCGGCGGCCAGCACCAGCACGTCGATGCTGGCGCCGCTGATGGCAGCGGCCGCGCTCACGGTCTTGGCGGTGGCGGCGTTGAGCTTGCCGTCATGATGTTCGGCAACAACGAGGATCTTGGTCATTACAGCAACCCCTTCTGCTTGAGTGCAGCGACCAGTTCGGCCGCGTCCTTGACCATCACGCCCTTGCTGCGCTTGACCGGCGCGGCGTAGTGGGTGGTCTTGAAGGTATCGGCGGCGTCCACGCCCAGGTCGGCCAGCTGCAGGGTCTCCAGCGGCTTGGCCTTGGCCTTCATGATGTCGGGCAGCTTGATGAAGCGCGGCTCGTTCAGGCGCAGGTCGGTGGTGACCACGGCCGGCAGGTCCACTTCCAGCGTTTCCAGGCCGGCGTCGACCTCACGGGTGACCGTGGCCTTGCCCTCGGCGATGTCCAGCTTGCTGGCGAAGGTCGCCTGCGGGCGGCCCCACAGCGTGGCCAGCATCTGGCCGGTCTGGTTGGCATCGTCGTCGATGGCCTGCTTGCCCAGGATCACCAGGTCCGGCTGTTCCTTCTCGACCAGCTTGAGCAGGGTGCGCGCGGCGGTCAGCGGCTGGATGGCCTGGTCGGTGACCACGTGGATGGCACGGTTGGCACCCATGGCCAGGCCATTGCGCAGGTGCGCCTGGGCGTCGGCCGGCGCGATGGTGGCGACGATCACTTCGGTGGCGATGCCCTTGTCGCGCAGGCGCAGGGCTTCTTCCAGGGCGATTTCGTCAAAGGGGTTGGGGGACAGCTTGACGCCGTCGGTGACCACGCCGGAACCGTCCGGCTTGACCTGAATGCGGACGTTGTAGTCCACCACGCGCTTGTACGCGACGAGGATTTTCATCTGGTGCGGAATCCTTCAATAACGGGGAAACGTCCGGCGCTGACAACGCTGCCGGTTCGGGGGTGGGACATGGATTCTAACTGGCTGCGCGTCACCATGCGAATGCGTATGGTGGGGCGGGGTGGGGGCCGCCTTTCGGCCGCTTCGTGCCGGCGTGTTTCCCGGGCACCGACCCGCTGTATGCTCCGGGGTCTGTGATTCTCCCGCCAGCCAAGACCATTGCGTGGATTCCGATGGAAACCGCCGGCGACGTAAGTGCAGAGTTCCTGGATGGATTCAGTACCTAAACGGAGGCGACATGATTCAGGTAGGGGAGCAGTGCCCCGGGTGCCATCGGATGATGGCCAAGGGCTTGCAGGCGTGGCACCGCATCTGCGCGTGCGGCTACGAGGGAAGCACCTTGGCCGTGGACATCGACGTGGACGGCGGTCGTGAGGTCGTGGACGAAGAGATGCGGGAAGAGGGGCTTGGCCCGTTGCGACAGCGCAACTTCCAGACCCTGGTGGCCGATCTTGCCCAGCGGGTGAAGGGCAGCGGCGGTCGCCGCCCCAAATTGCTGGACGTGGGCTGTGCTCATGGGTGGTTCCTCGAGGCCTCACAGCCGCACTTCGACGTGACCGGTATCGAGCCGGACGCCAGGATTGCCGCCATTGCCACGCAAAAGGGCTTCGCGGTGCGGAAGGGGTTCTTCCCGGACGTGCTGGATTCCGACGAACGCTTCGATGTCATCGTCTTCAACGATGTGCTGGAACATATTCCGGATATCGATTCGGCCCTGCGCGCCTGCGCCCACCATTTGAATGACGGCGGCTGGGTGGTGGTCAACGCCCCCGCGCGGACCGGTGTGCTGTATCGCATTTCCAAGGGCATGGCCCGGGTGGGGCTGCCGGCATCGTTCGACCGCATGTGGCAGAAGGGGTTTCCCTCGCCGCATGTGCACTATCTGGACGACTCCAGCATGGCCGCCATTGCAGCCAATACCGGGCTGCGGGTTTCCGCCATCCGGCCGCTGCCGTCCATGAGTGCGCGGGGCCTCTATGCCCGTATCCGCACCGACCGCAATGTCTCATTCGCCAAGGCGGCGGGCATCGCCTCCGTCCTGACCGTGGCGAGCCCGGCGCTGAGCATGATGCCGGCCGATATCAAGGTCTGGTTCCTCCAGGCGGCACCCTGACCCGGACCCGCTGGTCCTGCCGGCGGGTAACGTCCACGCGTTCACACTTTCCACGCCCCGTGCAGCCAACGTCTGTATGCTTATCCGTTCGAGTCCGCGCCAGTTTCAGACTGGCCGGGATGGAAACATGAACAGGAGAACGGGTAGTGCCCACATGGCTTGTCACCGGCGGAGCCGGATTCATTGGCGGTAACTTTGTCCTCGAAGCCGTCGCCAAGGGCGTACGCGTCATCAATCTCGACGCGCTGACCTACGCGGGCAACCTGAAGACGCTGGCCCCGCTGGAGGGCAATCCCGACCACGTGTTCGCGCACGGCGATATCGGCGACCGTGAGCTGGTGGCGCGCCTGCTGGCCGAACACCAGCCCGATGCGGTGCTGAATTTTGCTGCCGAAAGCCACGTGGACCGCTCCATCGACGGCCCCGGCGCCTTCATCCAGACCAACGTGGTCGGCACCTTGGGCCTGCTCGAGGCGGTACGCGACTATTGGAAGGCGCTGCCGGCCGAAAAGGGTTCGGCGTTCCGCTTCCTGCACGTCTCCACCGATGAGGTGTACGGCACCCTGGGTGAGACGGGCAAGTTCAGCGAGACCACGCCTTTCGCGCCAAACTCGCCGTACTCGGCGTCCAAGGCTGCCTCGGACCATCTGGTGCGTGCGTTCCACCACACCTACGGGCTGCCGGTGCTGACCACCAACTGCTCGAACAACTACGGCCCGTACCACTTCCCGGAAAAGCTCATTCCGCTGGTGATCGCCAAGGCACTGGCCGGCGAACCGCTGCCGGTCTATGGCGATGGCAAGCAGGTGCGCGACTGGCTGTTCGTGTCCGACCACTGCGAAGCGATACGTACCGTGCTGGCCAAGGGCCAGGTGGGCGAGACCTACAACGTGGGCGGCAACTCCGAGAAGGAGAACATCGAAGTGGTGCACGCCATCTGCGCCCTGCTCGATGCACGCCGCCCGCGCGACGACGGCCAGCCGCGCAGCAGCCAGATCACATACGTGGCCGACCGCCCCGGCCATGACCGCCGCTACGCGATCGACGCAAGCAAGCTCAAGGACCAGTTGGGCTGGGAGCCGGCGTATACCTTCGATCAGGGCATCGCCTTCACCGTGGACTGGTACCTGGACAACCAGGAATGGGTCAACGGCGTGCTGGATGGCAGCTACCGCCTGCAGCGTATCGGCACTGCGGATTGAATCGAGGACCCAACATGACCCAGCGCAAAGGCATCATCCTCGCCGGTGGTTCGGGCACCCGCCTGTACCCCATCACCAAGGGCGTCAGCAAGCAGCTGCTGCCGGTGTATGACAAGCCGATGATCTATTACCCGCTCAGCGTGCTGATGCTGGCCGGCATACGCGACGTACTGATCATCAACACCCCGCATGAGCAGGCCCTGTTCCAGACACTGCTGGGCGATGGCTCGCAATGGGGCATGAACATCGAGTACGCCGTGCAGCCCAGTCCGGATGGCCTGGCGCAGGCGTACCTGATCGGCCGCGACTTCGTCGACGGCAAGCCAAGCTGCCTGGTGCTGGGTGACAACATCTTCCACGGCCATGGCCTGACCGAAGTACTGCGCAATGCCGACGAGCGCGATCACGGTGCCACCGTGTTCGGTTACTGGGTCAATGACCCCGAGCGCTACGGCGTGGCCGAGTTCGACAAGGCCGGCAAGGTGATCGACCTGGTCGAAAAGCCGGCCAACCCGCGCTCGAACTACGCAGTCACCGGCCTGTACTTCTACGACGGTAATGCCAGTCACCACGCGGCCGAACTGAAGCCGTCGCCGCGCGGCGAGCTGGAAATCACCGATCTCAACCAGCGTTACCTGCGCGAAGGCAACCTGCATCTGGAAGCCCTCGGTCGTGGCTACGCCTGGCTCGACACCGGCACGCACCAGTCGCTGCTCGAAGCATCCAACTTCATCGAAACCATCCAGACCCGTCAGGGCCTGCAGGTCTGCTGCCCAGAGGAAATCGCCTTCGGCCAGGGCTGGATCAACGCCGAACAGCTGGAAGCGCTGGCGGCACCGCTCATCAAGAATGGCTACGGCCAGTACCTGCATAAACTCGCGCTGCGCGGAGTCGTTCCATGAAAGTGATTGAAACCAAGCTGCCCGGCTGCGTGGTGATCGAGCCGGCCGTGTTCGGCGATGCCCGGGGCTACTTCTTCGAAACATGGAATGCCGAGCGCTTCGCCGCGCTGGGGCTGCCGGACCGTTTCGTGCAGAGCAACGTCTCGACCTCGGCCAAGGGCGTACTGCGCGGTCTGCATTACCAATGGCCGCGCCCGCAGGGCAAGCTTGTCAGCGTGCTGGAAGGCGAGGTCTACGACGTGGCCGTGGACATCCGCCGTGGCTCGCCGACCTTCGGCCAGTGGGAAGCCGTGGTGCTGAGCGCGGAGAACAAAAAGCAGTTCTGGATTCCGGAAGGCTTCGCGCATGGTTTCGCGGTCTTGTCCGAGCGTGCGGTGTTCAGTTACCTGTGCACGGAGGTCTATCTCAAGGACTTCGATGCCGGTGTGCGCTGGAATGACGCCGATATCGGCGTGGACTGGTCGATCAGTGCGCCCACGTTGTCTGCCAAGGACGAGAACGCGCCGTTCCTGAAGGACATTGCCGAAGACCGTCTGCCGGTCTTCGTGCCATGAGGGTCCTGCTGTTCGGCGGCAACGGCCAGCTGGGCCAGGAACTGCTGCGCGCGCTGGCGCCGCTCGGGACCGTCGTGGCGACGACCCGCAGTGGCAGCCTCGCCGACGGTAGCCCGTGCGAGGTAGCGGATTTCGATCAACCCGAAACCCTGGTGGCCGTGCTGGACCGTGTCCAACCCTACGTGGTGGTCAATGCGGCCGCGTATACGGCCGTCGACCGCGCCGAGGGTGAGCGCGACGCGGCGTGGCGGACCAACGCCGACGCGCCGGGAGTGATCGCGCGCTGGTGCGCTGCTGCCGGCGTACCTTTCGTGCACTATTCAACCGACTACGTGTTCGATGGGCAGGGCAAGCGCCCCTATGGCGAAGAAGATCCCACCGCACCGCTGGGTGTGTATGGCGAGAGCAAGCTGGCCGGTGAAGATGCCGTGCGCGCTGCAGGTGGCCGCCACCTGATCTTCCGCACCGCGTGGGTGTACGCCCCGCACAGCGCCAATTTCCTGCGCACCATGCTGCGCGTCGGGGCCGAGCGCGATGTGCTGCGCGTGGTTGCCGACCAGGTGGGCACCCCGACACCGGCAGCGCTGATCGCCGATGTTACCGTGCAGGCGCTGCAGCATCCCGCTGGCCTTTCGGGCACGTGGCACCTGACTGCGCAGGGCGAGACAAGCTGGCATGGGTTCGCCGAAGCGATCTTCGCCGAGGCCGTGGCGCAGGGGAAACTGGCCCGTGCGCCTACGGTGGAAGCGATCACCACGGCGGAATATCCGACGCCTGCAAAGCGGCCTGCGTATTCGCACCTGGACGTGGCCAGGATCCAGTCGGACTTCGGCATCGTGCTGCCAGGCTGGCAGGATGGGTTGAAGCGGGTGGTCGCACAGATCTAAACAAAAAACCCGGCAATGCCGGGTTTTTTGTTGGTTGCTACCGTGTAGGTCAGCTGCGCCCGTACGTATCCTCGAACCGCACGATGTCGTCCTCGCCGAGATAACTGCCCGACTGCACTTCAATCAGCTCCAGCGGCAGCTTGCCCGGGTTGCGCAGCCGGTGGGTCACGCCCAGCGGAATATACGTGCTCTGGTTTTCGCCCAGCAGAATCACCTCGTCACCGCGGGTGACCTCGGCGGTACCACTCACCACAACCCAGTGTTCGGCGCGGTGGTGGTGCATCTGCAGGCTGAGCGTGCCGCCGGGTTTCACCGTGATGCGCTTGACCTGGAAACGCTCGCCGTTGTCGATCGAGTCGTAGGCGCCCCACGGGCGGTACACCTTGCGGTGCCAGGTCGCTTCGGGGCGCGCCTCGGCCTTGAGCTGCGCCACCACCTGTTTGATCTCCTGCATGCGGTCGCTGCGGCCGACCATCACCGCATCGTCGGTCTCGACGACGATCACGTCATCCAGCCCCACCAGCGCAATCAGCCGCTCGCCGTAGGCGTAGGTGTTGCGGCAATCGATGGCGATGACATCGCCGTGGTGCGCGTTGCCGTCGGCATCCTGCGGCGACACATCGCGCAGCGCGGTCCACGAACCCACGTCGTTCCAGCCTGCATCCAGCGGCACCACCACGGCGTCTGCTGTCTTCTCCATCACCGCGTAGTCGATGGAGTCGGCCGGCACGGCCGCGAATGCGTCCTTGTCCAGGCGCGTGAAGTCGGTATCGCGCCTTGCCAGTTGCCAGGCATTGCGGCTGGCCGCGAGCATGGCCGGCTGGAACGTTTCCAGCTCGGCCAGGTAGCGCGAGGCCTTGAACAGGAACATGCCGCTGTTCCAGAAGTACTCGCCGGACTGCACATACTGCAGCGCAGTCTCCGCGTCCGGCTTTTCAACAAACCGGTCCACGGCGCGCACCGCGTCACCCGAGGAGGCCTTTATGTAGCCGTAGCCGGTCTCCGGCCCGGTCGGCACGATGCCGAAGGTGACCAGCTTGCCTTCCCGTGCGGCCGGCAATGCGCTGAGCACGGCGGCGCGGAAGGCGGCCTCATCGGCAATCACGTGGTCCGACGGCAGCACCAGCAGCAGCGGGTCGCCTTCCTCCAGCGTGGCTTCCAGCGCGGCCACGGCAATCGCCGGTGCCGTGTTGCGCCCGACCGGCTCCAGCAGGATGGCCTGCGGCTGCACGCCCAGCTGCTGCAGCTGTTCGGCGGCCACGAAGCGGTGTTCCTCGTTGGCCACCACCAGCGGTGCGCGCCCGGCGATGGGTGCCACGCGCTGCCAGGTGGCCTGCAGCATGGTCTGTTCGCCGGCCAGGGCCAGGAACTGCTTGGGGTAGGCCTCGCGCGACAGCGGCCACAGCCGTGTTCCGGAGCCGCCAGACAGAATGACCGGAAGAATATCGTTCATCGCGCTACGCCTCAGGATGCCTTGAGCAGCTGGGAAATCTCATCGGTGCGCTGCTGCAGCAGGGCGGCATCGCCACGCGTTTCCACGTTCAGCCGCAGCAGCGGCTCGGTGTTGGAGCTGCGCAGGTTGAAGCGCCACTGGCCGAAGTCGGCGCTGATGCCATCGGTATGGTCCAGCGCCGGTGCCTGCGCGGCATAGTGGTCCATCACGCGTGCCACGGCCGCCTTGGCGTCGGTGACCTTGAAGTTGATCTCGCCGCTGCAGGGGAACTTCTGCATGCGCGCCTCGACCAGGTCGGCCAGCGAGCGGCCGGACTCGGACACCAACGCGGCAATCAGCAGCCACGGAATCATGCCGGAGTCGGCATAGGCGAACTCGCGGAAGTAATGGTGCGCGCTCATCTCGCCGCCATACACGGCGTTCTCGCTGCGCATCTTTTCCTTGATGAAGGCATGCCCACTCTTGCACAACACCGGCTGGCCACCGGCCGCTTCAACCATTTCCACGGTGTTCCAGGTCAGGCGCGGGTCATGCACGATCTTGCCGCCGGGGTGGCGCGCCAGCGCGGCCTGTGCCAGCAGGCCAACCAGGTAATAGCCCTCGATGAAGCGGCCGGTGTGGTCGAAGAAGAAGCAGCGGTCGAAGTCGCCGTCCCACGCAATGCCGAAATCGGCCCCATGCTCGCGCACGGCCTGCGCGGTGAGCTCGCGGTTCTCCTGCAGCAGCGGGTTGGGAATGCCATTGGGGAAGCTGCCATCGGGCTCGTGCGCAATGCGCACGAACTCGAACGGCAGGTGCGGTGCCAGCAGGTCCACGATGATGCCGGCGCCGCCGTTGCCGGCGTTGACCACCAGCTTCAGCGGCTTCAGCGCGGCGCGGTCCACGTAGCTGAGCAGGTGCTCGATGTAGGCGCCCTTGTCCGGGTGCGACTGGATGCCGGCGCGCGGTTCGGCCGCAGGCGCGGTGTCGGCCTCGACCGCATCGGAGATCGCGAACAGGCCGGTGTCCGAACTGATCGGGCGCGCCTGCTGCTTGACCAGCTTCATGCCGTTGTAGTCCATCGGATTGTGGCTGGCGGTCACCATCACCCCGCCGGCGGCGTTGAGATGGTCCACCTGGAAGTAGACCTCCTCCGTACCGCACAGCCCGATGTCGAGCACCTCGCGGCCGGCGCCACGCAGGCCGGCGGCCAGTGCGTCCTGCAGCGCAGGGCTGGTCAGGCGTACGTCATGGCCGACCACGACGGTGCCCGGGTCCAGCTGCGCGGCCAGCGCCACGCCGATGCGGCGCGCCAGGTCTTCGTTCAGCTCGTCCGGCACCCGGCCGCGGATGTCGTATGCCTTGAATGCGGGGAGGGTCATCGTGAGTCCTATCCTGAGTCAGTGGGCAAGTTTAGCTGCTGTCATGTATGGGAATCGTTTTCAGCCTCGCTGGCGGTTTAGCCAGGGCTGCGTCTGGCAATGGCTACAATGGCGGCTTACATCAACGAGGTGAGGGCGTAGATGAGCAAGTCCCCAGACAACGGCGGTCGGCGCGGCAAGCGCTACGCCAGCGCCGCCGAGGCGCTGCAGGGCGTGGTGGCCGATGGCCAGACCCTGGCGGTCGGCGGCTTCGGCCTGTGCGGCATTCCCGAGGCCCTGATCGCCGCGCTGCGCGACAGCGGGGTGAAGGGCCTGACGGTGATCTCCAACAATGCCGGCGTGGACGGCTTCGGCCTGGGCCAGCTGCTGGAAACGCGGCAGATCCAGAAGATGATTTCGTCCTACGTGGGCGAGAACAAGGAATTCGAGCGGCAGTTCCTGGCCGGCGAACTCGAACTGGAATTCAATCCGCAGGGCACCCTGGCCGAGCGCCTGCGTGCCGGCGGCGCGGGCATTCCGGCCTTCTTCACCGCCACCGGCTACGGCACGGTGGTGGCGGAGGGCAAGGAAACCCGCGAATTCGACGGCAAGCACTACGTGATGGAAACCGCCCTGCGCGCCGACGTGGCGCTGGTCAAGGCGTGGAAGGCCGACGAGGCGGGCAACCTGGTGTTCCGCAAGACCGCGCGCAACTTCAACCCGGCCTGCGCCATGGCCGGCAAGCTGTGCATCGTGGAAGTGGAGCAGGTGGTGCCGGTGGGCGACATCGACCCGGACCAGGTGCACCTGCCGGGCATCTATGTGCACCGCATCGTGCACAACCCCACCCCCGAAAAACGCATCGAACAACGCACCGTGCGTGCGGAGGGCAACTGACATGGCATGGACCCGCGACGAAATGGCGCAACGCGCCGCCCGCGAGCTGACCGACGGTGCCTACGTGAACCTGGGCATCGGCCTGCCGACGCTGGTGGCCAACCACATTCCCGAGGGCGTGGACGTGTGGCTGCAGTCTGAAAACGGACTGCTCGGCATCGGCCCGTTCCCGACCGACGGCGAGGTAGACGCAGACCTGATCAACGCCGGCAAGCAGACCGTCACCGCGCGTGCGGGCGCGAGTTACTTCGGCAGCCATGACAGCTTCGCCATGATCCGCGGCGGCCACGTCAACCTGGCCATCCTCGGCGCCATGCAGGTCACCGACAACGGCGACCTGGCCAACTGGATGGTGCCCGGCAAGATGGTGAAGGGCATGGGCGGCGCGATGGACCTGGTGGCCGGCGTGCAGCGCGTGGTGGTGTTGATGGAGCACACCGCCAAGAGCGGCGAGCACAAGATCCTGCCCGAATGCACGCTGCCGCTGACCGGCGTGGGCGTGGTGGACCGGATCATCACCGACCTGGCCGTGTTCGACGTGACCGACGCCGGCCTGGTGCTGGTCGAGGCGGCGCCGGGCGTGAGCACGGACGAGTTGAAGGAAAAGACCGGGGTCAGCTTCCGCTGATTCGACCGGGTGCGGGTCCGCTCGCCTTGCTGGCGGGCGGATCAGCCGCGTTTGGCGTACGCGTAACCAGCGCCGTCCGTGGTATCCCCCAGCGTGGACACGCGGTACCCGGCTTCCACACAGATCGCGCCCAGTGCGCGCTCAAGAGCATGCGCCAGCGTGCCATCGATCTGGCCCTGTTCGGCCTCGAACGCGCTCGGCGGCAGGTGTGCATCCAGCAGCGGCCGTAGTGCATCCAGCCGCACCCAGAACATGCTGCCAGCGCTGAAGTCGGCCTCCAGCACGTCCTTGCGCAGCCCCAGCCGCACCTGCAGGCGTTGCAGTGTGGCGACATTGGCACCCGGGTAGTCGCGGACCGGCAGCAGGTGGCCGGCCGGTGCCAGCAGACCCAACTGGCGATCCGCCGCGAACATCGCCACCGCCTGCGCGCCGCGTCCTTCGTCCAGCAACTGCCGCAGCAGTTCCTGGCGCCATTGCGCCCCCTGCTGCATATGGGTGGAGCGCTTGGTATGCAGCTTGAGCACCACCGTTTCGCCCTGGTCCGCCAGCCGGTTGGCCACGTGCAGGAACGGCAGGATGTCGCGGCCGTGGTTGGCGAAGGTCATCACTTCGCCGGAAAGGCCCGAGGCCTGTAGCAGCGTCTCCACGCGGTCGCGATGCTCGCCGGCGGTGGTGATGATGAGCCGGCATTCCAGCGCGCTCGCGCGCACGTGTGCCAACAGTTCGCCCAGCTCCTCCAGGTACCACGTGTGGATCACCACGCAGGGTCGTTCAATGGGGGGCGTTATCGTCGGCGCATGCAGCGCCTGCCGCGTGGCCTCCAGGTACGCGTGGCCCAGCCGCATGTCCGGCTCCAGCACCGCGCCTTCGGCCCACTCGTTCCAGGCGTTGATGAATACCAGGCGCTGGTCCGGCGGCACCGGTGCCAGCCGTTGGTGGATCGTGGTCGAGAGCCAGTCGCGGTAGCCGCGTGGGGATGCGTGCAGGTACACGCGCCCACGCCCGGAGCGGCGGGCCTCGTTGTCCCAGCCGGGATTGACGCCGGGGTACAGCGGGTACTCCGGAAGCGCACGCGCGCCGATCTCGCTGGCCAGTTCGCGCCAGTCGCGCACGTCGCCGTGGAAGTCGGGGTTGATCAGGTACTGCTCAGCGGTGAGCGAGCGCGGGTTGCTCATGTTCGGCGGGAATTCGACCGCCGCATCGAAGTCGATATCACGCGGGTCGGGGCGCTCAAAGCCCTGCACGTAGGCCAGGTGGATCTCGCCGATATCGTGCTCGCGGCACCACTGCCGCCAGCGCTGCGCGGTGGCGCGCGCGTCGGGCAGCAGGTGCGGGCGGTACACCAGCAGCATCGGCTTGCCGTTCACCTTCAACGCACGGCGGTCGCGCAGGTAATCGGCCACATGCGCGATGAAGGCGATATCGTCTTCGGCACTGTGCTCCTGGGCGATCAGGATGTCGTCGCCGCGCCCGTCCCAGCGCCGCGCCCAGTTTTCATTGGCCCAGCACAGGCAGAACGGCAGTTCGATGCTGTCGTCGGCCAGCCACTGGCGCAGCGGCGACTCCAGCAGCGTGGTGCCGCTGAACCAGTAGTAGTAGAAGCAGAAGGCGCCGATGCCGTACTCGCGGGCCAGCGCGGCCTGGTCGCGCATCACCTGCGGGTTGCGCAGGTCGTAGAAGCCCAGATCGGCCGGCAGCCGCGGCTGCACATGGCCTTCGAACTGCGGCAATGCACGGCTCACGTTGCGCCATTCGGTGAAGCCCTTGCCCCACCACGCATCGTTCTGCGCGATGGGATGGAACTGCGGCAGGTAGAACGCAATCAGCGTGGCGGGCAGGGTCTCAGGCAGGGGCTCGGCCCGGTACGGCACATGCCCGATGGCGGCCTCATCGGCGCGTACCAGTGGGCGGCGCGCGCTGCCATCGCCTGCGGCGTCCACCCGGCCACGCGGCGGCGGTGGGATCCAGTCGGCGTGGCGGTCCATGAACCGGCCGCGCAGGCGGTCGCGCTGGCCGTCCGAGAGCGGCAGCGCCCGGAAGCCGGTGCGCAGCACCAGGTAGACCGCGGCGCGCAGCCGGTCCTTCAGCGCAGGCATGAACGGCAGGCCCCGGCCTGATCGAGCGCGGCAGCAGGCATTTAGAGCTCCGAGGTGACGTTAATAACGCCATTCTCGGGGTTTGACCGTGCGGCGGCAACCGGGCGGAAGGAGCTACCCCGTCTTGCCTGCGGAAACCGTGCCGCGACCGGTAAAGGCGTCTTCAGTACCCAGCAGGCCGAGTGGGGTGTGTGCATCCCACCGTCCGCTGCCAATGCAGTGCAGCGGGATCTGTACGCCCAGCGGGTCGAACTTCAACCCGGAAATGTCTTCGCCAAGCGCGGCACAAGCATGGTCGATGAATTCCAACGCACCTGCATGGACGTTGGCCAAGACCTCGATTCCCTCGGTGGACAGTTCAACGGGACCGAAGCGCGGCTGCAGTGGGGCGTTGTCTTCGCAGACAAACCCCTCGAATTGGCCGTGCGGCGCGGCCAGGAGGGACTCCAGCAGCAGGTCATAGGCAAGAATGCTTGAGCCGGGCTCGCCATGAGTGGTCCGTCCATCGGCATAGCGCGCATGAGCCCAGCCGCTGTCGGGCAATGCGAGCGCACCGTATCGCAGGGCCATGTAATAACCGCCCTGTGCAGCCCCTAGAATCCGTGCGAGGTTGCACTGGATACTGCCGGCATAGCCGATGTCCACCATCATTGCGGTGGAATCGCCGACGGTGGCGTGGTGATACACCTTGTAGGCCTCGCGCTGCTGGGCCGCCAGTGCCAGCAGGTCCGGCATTGCAGGAGCTAACCAATGCGCAACCTCATCGGACATCTCCGGCAAAAACACGCTCTGGTCCATGCGTTCCGGTGCATGCGCCCGCACCGCCTTCGCCGCCATATCGCCTAGTCGCGCGCGTAGAAATGCGTCGAAATCACCGTTGAAGGTTCCTTGGACCAGCCGCGAAAGATCGTGTTCGTCGAACAACGAAGGGAGCAGGGTGGCACGACGAGAGGCAAGGAAGTACCGGCCCGATATGGCCTGCGCCGTAGCGTGGGAAGGCTGCAACCGACCAAAGGCCTGCTGCAGCAGGTACCCTTCACGGCTCAGGAACAGAAGGGTAGTGACGCCGTTTTCCCGTGCCGCGTTGATCGTGGCAAGCAGGAAGTCCAGCACCAGCGGACCAAGCACCACGTAACCCAGTGTTGCGGCATCGAGTGTCGGCGGCCCCTGCAGGCGCCTGGGCGTTGTATCTGCTACGCCCGCGAATCGATTGGCGAGCAACCCGCGCCAGAGCTGTTCCGGCCAGGGCGCGCGCGCGCCCTGTGGATGCCGCAGTACCCGCAGCCCAGGCACGATGTCGAACAAGGCAGAAGGCCGCAGTATATGTGCCGGCGCGATCAGTCCTGCCTGCTGCGGTAGCTGCACGTCGGAATGTTCATTGTCACCAATATGCAGCCAGCGACCGTCCGCGCGTCCCGCTTCGTGGGCGACCTGTTTCCAGGTGGCGATACTGTCCTTGCGACGCCCGGTTTCACAGGATATCCGCCAGTGACCGATGTCCCGAACCACGGCTGCAGGCAATACCGCCTGCATGTCGTCCCGCGACAGGTACATGTCTGAAAACACGCACAGGGGGTGCGCCCCAACGCGTTGCAGCGCCGCCAGCACCCCTGTGCGCGGCTGCAGCAGGGCTTGCTCGTGTGCGCGTTCAAGGTCCGCAAGCGAGGTGGCGTCCAGGTCGGGGTGCGCAATGTGCTGTGCAAGCAGATCATGGATTTCGGCCAATGCCGGGTCGCGGCCGAGTCGCGCCCGCAGCGCGGCCTCGGCGTCATCGCGCTGGGTGGCGAATCGCTCTATGCCGAAGCGCTGGTGCAGCCGCCACGCGAGGTGTTCACGCGCGGCAGCCGGTGTCAGGAAGGCGCGGGTGACCAGCGTGTCGAACACGTCCACGGTCACCAGCTCCGCTTCCAGCGAAGCCATCTGCAGCCGCTCAAAAACATTGGCGTCCAAAGCGGATGCTGCATTGCGCTGTCCCTCTACCGGCAATGCGAGGCGGCCATCTGCTGGCAGGATGCCCAGCCTGTACCCTTGGTGGCGGGTGACGGTGCCCAACAGACGTTCGACTGCGTGCTGCAGCGTACCGTCGATCTGTCCGTACTCGACCGGGAAGTCCTCCAGGCGCAGGCGGAGGTCATATAGCGGGCGCAATGCAGGGACGCGTGCCCAGAACATCGAGCCTGCGGGGAAGTCGATGTACCGCTGCCGATCCATGACGATGCCCATGCGGTTGGCCAGCGCTTCACAGACTTCTGCGTTGCTGAGCAGGGTATGGCCCCACAGCGGCATGCCTACGTGGCTCTCGGGATAGACCATGCCAAGCTCTTCGTCGGCTTGGAACATGCCGAGGATCCACGCCAGCCGTTCGGAAGAACCGAACAGGCTGTCGAGTAGATACCGTCGCCAGTCGATCTGCTCGCTGCCGGTATAAAGCGATTTCTTGGTGTGGATATGCCCGACAAGATCCAGCGACAGGATCTCATCATGGAACGCGACCAGTAGGGGCGCGATGTCGCGACCACGGTTCTCAACGCGTTTTACGACCAGACGGGACAGGTTGGGCAGCGCGCCGAAGCTCAGCCGTGCGAGCGCTTCGGCATCCGCATCCACAACCGATACCAGGAGGTCAAACGGGACAGGTAGCAACGACAGTGCTGCTGCGAATTCTTCGATCAAATCGGGATAGTAGACGTGCGCCATCACGCCAACCCGAAGGTTGAAAGCGCCCAGAGGCACAGGGTCCATGAGCGTCGGTGCATCGAAAGGCTCGGCTACCGGGGTGTGTACCGTGCTGGCCGAACGCAAGCGGCCGACCAGACCGCTCAGACCCATGGCCCGGACGACTCGCAATGCACGCCGCAGGACCAACCACAGACCGGCGGCGCCGCCGCCATGGCGGGCAATCGAGCGCCTGGCCGTGGCCACGTAGCGACGAAAGCTCAACGCCTTGTCCCCCGGTTGTGAAACGCGTTCTGTCGTACTGCTTCACGCATGTGGGCATCGGCCATCCACATGCCGCGCAGTTTGATGCAGGGGATCATGAAGCAAGGCATCCGGTATTTTCCTCCACGCAGCGTTCGGGCTCGACGCCACACCATGCGCCCCGCGTGACAGTACCAACAGCAGTCCTTCGCTGTTGGTATGCGCATCTTCGTCGACGCCACTTATGGATATGACGTAATGGGCATTTGCGGCGCCCGAAAGGGTTGCGGGATGGGCATGCCACGAAACAACGTTGAATATGAAGCTCGGGCTGCTCTACCCGATACTGAGCCGATTGCGGCGAAGCCCGAGGTGACGGTTATGGCGTCAAGTTCGTTGTATCGCGCGGGGTGCCTGAAGCCGATAACGCCTGCGTTTGATCGGCCGCAACGCAACCGACACCGCCGGGTCGGGCATGCGCAACAGAATGGCACCCTCGTAGACTTCGACCTTCAGGCGGGTGCCCGCCGCGATCCCTGCCTCGCACAGCCACATGCCACGCAGTTTCAGGCAGGGAATGAGCAGCTCGCCGGGCTGCGGCTGTTCCGGCCCCAGACGGCCCACCAGCACGCTCTTGGGCGTGTGCCAGTGGAAGGTGACGCGGGGCGCGGTGGCGGTGGAAGCATCTTCGTCATGGGAATGCATGGTGGCGCTCTCCAGAGAATCTCCCTCGCCGGGATGGCGAGGGATGTCGGGAGGTTGAAAGCCGTTCACAAGCGCACGGTGCGACGTATTTCCGCGAGGGTGTTGTATTTCGCCACCCTCCCGACGCAGAACGCAAAGACTACTTGTGAGGAGCTTTCAAACTCCGAGTGTTCACCTTGCGTACGCTGCGACGGTAGCGGAAGTTGGTTGTATCTGTTGAAGCACGCGGGTTCGTTGATGCCATCAATAGTGGTGGCGCGATCAACTCGATCGATGCCTGGAAGCGTTACGGAGCAGTGCAACTCTCGAAGGGCGGTGGTTCCTGGTGGGAGGGGCTTTGGCTGCTCCACCTTGGAAATGAATGATGGTCGCGATGGCGTTTATGGCACTCGATGCGCGGTTTTGCGCGTGCGGCGCAAAGGCAACGGCCTGGCACGCGTCATCTGTCGTCCCGGCACGTCTGATCGAACTTTTCTATATGAGTAAGCGGAGCTACGCAGGTCTCAGTTTGTCGCGTACCGGATGCCTAAACTCAGCCCGCGCATTTCGCGCACCAATCTATGGAGAGGGCTTGAGTGAACAGGATGCTTATCGTGGGTTCGATCATGGCGGCATTGGCGGGGAGCGGTTCTGCGTCTGCGCAGGAGTCACTCTATTTGGGTGGAAGTGACAGCATTCAGCGCGGCGCGAGCGTCGGGACGTCATCTGTACCAGCAGGTGCTCAACTAGTAGATCTGGAACGCTGGTTCGGTCGAAATATCACCTTCTCGGTACGTCCTGCACCGCCGTATCAGACGCATCCGGGCAGGCGTCAAGGCGTGCTTGGCTTCATCTCCAGCACGCCCTTCCCGGGAGGCGCGACGCTTTACGGATGCATGGCGAATGACTACAGCGACCGGTTTACGTCACGCGAAGCAAACTGTGAGGGGCACTTGCCTATGCCTCAGATTCCAATTACCGGTTACGTAGCGGCGATCCAGCTTCCGGGTACTGTTCCGTTGTACCGCTGCATGCGGGTGGGTGGGCTTCCGTCGGGTCGCTGGGGAGACCATTTCGACACCACAGACGCAAACTGTGAAGGGAAGCCAGCCGTGTTCAACGGGATTTTGGGCTACATCTGGCAATAGTCGGGCTTGCCGACATCGGCGGGAACGTTTCTGAGGCCTTCCCGCCGAATTGCATGCAGCGGTCGGGGCCGTAGTCGCTCGGTAGGCACCCCCAGCTGCGTGACGTAGCGGAGCAATGTTGCTTCCAGCCACGCAGGGCGTGGCTCTACGCCAACGCCCGTATGGCGCAATGCTAGAATTTCCGGCTTGGCCTTGGTAACTCTGGAATGCTGCCGTGATAAAGCCCAGGAAGGGGAACCCCTCCGTTCTGCAACGTTGGCTGGCCGGTCTGGTGATCGGGGCGGCGCTGGTAGTGGGGCTGCGCGGCATCGCCAAAGACGTCGATTTCAGCGGATCGCTGCTGCGCCAGGCGTTTGTTGCCGACGCCGGCTGGACCGAGTCGGTGCCGCCCGAAGTGGTCGAAGCCCGCGAGCTGCTTCGGCACGAGCCTAGCGGCGAGCCGGTTGCACTGGCATCGGGCCTCTGGGAAGACCCCTTGGTGCGCGAGCGCCTCTGGGACGGGCTGTACCCGCGCCGTGTGCATTGGGCCGACAAGGGCCTGATGCTCTGGCGCGCGCCCGGGCCCCAGCAGCCCAACTGCACCGAAATCGCAAGGAGTGAGCGCATTGTTCTCGTTGACTGCCACTGACGCGGGCGCCCGCCCGGCGCTGGGCATGCTGGCCGGCGTGCTGCTCTGTTATGCCTTCGCCGCGTTCGGCTGGGTTGGGCTGCCGGCGCAGATCGCCTTCATCGCCGTGCTGCTGTGCGCGCTCTGGTCGCTGCTGGCCCTACGCGACGGCCGCGCGGCCTGGATGCTGGGCATCGTGGCCGTGCTGCTGGTCCTCGCCCTGGGCAGCCCCACCGACGAATGGGACCCGCGCTCGATCTGGATGCTGCACGCCAAGCGCATCTACCTGGAGGGCTCGCTGTACGCCCAGCTGGACGGCTATGCCATCTTCAGCCACAACGACTACCCCTCGCTGCTGCCGCTGTGGTCGGCCACGTCGGCCAAGGTAGTCGGCCACTGGAACGAGATCTTCCCCAAGGCTGCGGCCACGCTGCTGCTGTTGCCGGCGCTGCTGCTGATCGCGCGCAGCCTGCGCACGTGGTGGGCCGCCGGGCTGTTCGCGGTGGCCGTGCTGGAAGTGGGCGGCCGGTATCTGGTTGACGGGTACATGGACGCGTTCCTGGCCGTTTACGCGGTTGCGGCCTTGGCCGTGGCGATCCAGCCGCGCAGGGACGCCGCCGAACGGCCGTGGTTCAACCTCGCCGCGTATGCGGCGCTGTCGGCGGTGCTGACGCTGATCAAGAACGAAGGGGCGGTGCTGGCCATTCTGGTCGGCGTCGTCGCGGTGGCGACCCTGCTGCTGCGCGACCGCCGCATGCCTTGGGCGGTGCTGGCCGCGTTCGCCGTGTCGATGCTGCCGCTGGTCGCGTGGAAGCTGGCCGTGGCCGGCGCCGACCTGGGCAACGACCTTGCCCAGAGCGATCTGAAGGGGCAGCTCCTGGCGCGCCTGCCCGACCTCGCACCGACCCTGCTGATCCTGAAGGCCCTGCTGCGCAGTGCCGTCTGGGTACCACTGGTGCTGCTGCTGGTACTGTGGACTCGCACCTGGCGCGTGCCCGCCGCCCGGGCCGGGCTGGCTGTCGCCGCGGCCTACTTCGGCGTGCTGTTCATCGTTTACCTGAGTACCCCGCACGACCTCGCGTGGCACCTGGCCACCAGTGCCAAGCGCGTTGCGCTGCCGGTGCAGTTGCTGTTGATGTACGCAGTGGTGATGGTACTGGACCAGTGGAAACAGGCCGCCCCGCGCAATGCTGCAGGAGAACAGAATGGTTGAGTCCAGCGAGTCGTTCGTGGTGGTGACACCGGTCTATGAGGACCACGTGGCCTCCACCCGGTTGTTCACCGAGCTGGCGCGCCTGTATGGCGACCGCGTCTTCGTGGTGGCCGTGGACGACGGCTCCATCCGCGAACCGGTGCAGCCGTTCCAGCTGTCCGGTTCCGGGGTGAGCGGCGTGGTGCTGAAGCTGCGCCGCAACGTCGGCCATCAGAAGGCCATCGCGGTCGGTCTGGGCTATGTGGAAGAGAACCTGCCGGATGCCACGCGGGTGATCGTGATGGATTCCGATGGCGAGGACCTGCCCGAGACCATCGCCACGCTGCTGGACGCGGTGCGCGACGAGGCGGTCGACGTGGCGGTGGCGCGGCGCCGGAGCCGGGTGGAAACGCTGCGCTTCCGCGCGTTCTACGTGGTCTACAAATTCATCTTCCAGCTGCTCACCGGGCGCACCATCAGCTTCGGCAACTTCATGGCGATCAAGGTCAGTGCGCTGCACCGGCTAAACGCGATGCATGAGGTCTGGACCCATGTGGCCGCCGGCCTTATCGCCAGCAAACTGCGCCTGGCGGTGTGCCCGATCGACCGGGGGCCGCGCTACGCCGGGCAAAGCAAGATGAACTTCGTGGGGCTGACCCTGCATGGGTTCCGCGCGCTGATGGTGTTCGCCGAAGATGTGCTGGTGCGGGTGGGCCTGATGTGCGTGCTGGTGTCCTCGGCCTCGATCGTGCTGGCCGTGGTGGCCACCCTGCTCAAGCTGGCGGGCTACGCCACGCCGGGCTGGTTCTCGATGGCGCTCGGGGTGCTGTTCCTGGTGTTCCTGCAGACCGGCACGCTCACCCTGATGACGCTGATGCTCAGTGGCATCGTCCGCGGCACCATCCAGAAGCCGGGTGCCTACCGTGAATACCTTGCCGGTGTGATCGAGGTTCCCGCCGATGTCGCGCAGCGCTGATATCCGCCAGCTGCTGCGTTACGTCATCAATGGATTGGTGGCGACGGGCGTGCATTTTGCGGTGCTGACCCTGCTGGTCGAAGTGGTGCATGTGCCTTCAAAGGGCGTGGCCAATCTGTTGGCGGCAGCGGTGGCCATCGGTGTGTCCTTCCTGGGCAACCGGTTCTTCGTGTTCGCCGCCACGCAGGCGCGCGCCAGTGGCCAGCTGTGGCGGTTCGTGCTGCTGTATGCCGCCATCGCGCTGGTGAACGGCGGGTTGATGGCGTTATGGTCGGACCTGCTGAAGTTCGATTACCGCGTGGGCTTCGTGCTGATCAGCATCATCCAGTTCATCCTTTCGTTCCTGGGCAACCGCCTGCTGGTATTCAAACCATGAAAACCCTGCGCAACGCACTGCTGCTGACCGCCGTCTACGTGATGCTGCTGCTGGGCATCCATTTCCTGCACGTGCGTTTCTTCAGCGTGGACGTGGTGTTCTACGCAGCGATGGGCGATGCGCTGCTGGCAGCCGTGCTGACCGGGCTGTTGCTGCTGATGCCGGCGCTGCGCCGGTTCACACTGACAGAGAAAGTGCTGCTGGTGATGGTGTGGCTGCTGGGCGGCTATGGGTTCGCCATTTCAGTGCCAACGGTGATCGACCGTTCGCTGTCGTTCTACATTCTGGAAAAGCTGGACCAGCGCGGCGGTGGCATCCGCCAGGACGCCTTCCAGGATGTGTTCACGAAGGAATACATGGTGGAACACCGGCTGGTGGACGTGCGGCTGACCGAACAGGAGAGCTCGGGCACCGTGCGCATTGAGCACGGCTGCGTGCTGCTCACCGACAAAGGCCGCCGCGTGGCGGCCATGAGCCGCTTCTACCGCCAGCATTTCCTACCCAAGCAGCGCCTGCTGCTCGGCACATACTCCGACGACCTGACCGACCCGTTCCGCCACAGCCGCCAGGACGTCACCTACCACTGCCGGTGATGCCGTCACCCAAAAACCCATCAAAATACGCAATCGTCCGCCGCAACCCATCCTCCAGCTTCACCTGCGGCTCCCAGCCATCCAACCGGCTCTTGGCCAACGTGATATCCGGCTGGCGCTGCATCGGGTCGTCCTGCGGCAGCGGCTTGAACACCAGCTTGGAACCGGAGTTGGTCAATGCGATCACTGTTTCTGCCAGCTCGCGGATGGTCATCTCGGCGGGGTTGCCCAGGTTGCACGGCCCGGTGAAATCGGTGCCGGTGGCCATCAGGCGGATGAAGCCTTCAATCAGGTCGTCCACGTAGCAGAACGAACGCGTCTGCTGGCCCTCGCCGTAAATGGTGATGTTCTCGCCGCGCAGCGCCTGCACGATGAAGTTGGACACCACGCGCCCATCATTGGGGTGCATGCGTGGGCCATACGTGTTGAAGATGCGCGCCACCTTGATGTCCAGCCCATGCTGGCGGTGGTAGTCGAAGAACAACGTCTCCGCGCAGCGCTTGCCCTCGTCGTAGCACGAGCGCGGCCCGATCGGGTTGACGTTGCCCCAGTACTCCTCGCGCTGCGGGTGCACGCTCGGGTCACCGTAGACTTCGCTGGTGGAGGCCTGGAAGATCCGGCAGTTCAGCCGCTTGGCCAGCCCCAGCAGATTGATCGCGCCATGCACCGAGGTCTTGGTGGTCTGCACCGGGTCATGGCTGTAGTGGATCGGCGAGGCCGGGCAGGCCAGGTTCCAGATCTGGTCGACCTCGATGTACAGCGGGAAGGTCACGTCGTGGCGCAGGAACTCGAAGTTCGGGTTGCCCAGCAGGTGCGCGATGTTGCGCTTGCTGCCGGTGAACAGGTTGTCCGCGCAGACCACCTCGTGGCCCTGCTCAAGCAGGCGCTCGATCAGGTGCGAGCCGAGGAACCCGGCACCACCGGTGACCAGGATGCGCTTGCTGCTGTCATGACTTCTCATTGCGGGTTCTCTGCCTGTAGGCGGCGTGGTCCAAGCGGCGGGCGCAGGAACCGTGCATGCCGCTGATCATGCTGGGGGAGGGAGGATTGTAGGCCAATGGCGCCCAGTCGTAGAGCGACGCCATGCGTCGCTGCTTTCCGGGCCCGAACCGGCAGACGCTCACCGCAGGGACTGCAGCCGATAGCGCCGGCGCTTGAGCGGCCGCAGCGCGACTGACACCGCCGGATCGGGAACGCGCAGCAGAATGGCGCCGTCGTAGACCTCCACCTTCAGGCGGGTTCCGGCCGCGATGCCGGCATCGCAGAGCCACATGCCGCGCAGTTTCAGGCAGGGAATGAGCAGTTCGCCGGGTTGGGGCTGATCCCGGCCCAGCCGGCCGACCAGCACGGTCTTTGGCGTGTGCCAGTGGAGGGTGATACGCGGGGCGGTGGCGGGGGAGACTTCTTCGTCATGGGAATGCATGGTGGCGCTCTCCAGAGAATCTCCCTCGCCGGAATGGCGAGGGAGTCGGGAGGCTGAAAACCGTGCAGCAACATTCGGTGCGGCGTATTCCCACGAGGGTGTTGTATTTCGCCACCCTCCCGACGCAGAAGTCCAACTGTCGCTGCGGAGTTTTCAGACTCCAGGGCTCACCATGTGGCCACTGCAAAGGTAGCGGAAGTTGGTTGTATCTGTTGATGCATACAGTCGCCTTGACGGCATCAATAGTGGTGACGTGATTTACCCGCCACCGGTTGGAAACCGTTGGTGGGCACCGGCTCCGCAGAATGCGATGTGATTAGCAGTTTGGCGGGCTGTCCGTCATTCCGAGGCTCCCACGACGCAATCGTTGATGGCGCTTATGGCATCGACTGCGCCGTATCGCGCTCGACGGTCATTCCGACATCGCCCATTCCAGGCAGTTTTCATGCGCCGCGAGGTTTTCCCACGCCTCCTTGTCCGGCGGCGCGGTGATCCTGCCCATGAGCTCCCGGGTCTTGGGCTTGTCCAGCGCGCCACAGGCGAACATGGCGAAATTCTGCAAGTTCCAGTCCGACGGGTACTGCGCCAGTACGTCATCGATGCCGTGGCGCATCAGCGTCCAGTCGACGAACGAGTCGGTGAAGAAATCGCGCCCGTAGTAGAACTGCGACGCAACCCAATAGATGCGGGTATACAGGGCGGCACGCTCCTTGCGCGGCACCTTCTTCAGTGCGCCCTGTGCAAAGGTCTCGATGGCCTCGGCGCTGCCGCCCCATTTGGGGGTGAAGTTGCTCACTGCGGCGAAGTAGAGTGGATAGAAACGCGGATAGCGGTTGGTGGCTTCATCGAATATCGCCATGAAGGCGGCATCATCTACGCTGCTGCGTTGCGCCACCAGTAGCGAGAGCTCGTACCAGTAGGGGTCCCGCATGCCGACGGTCTTGTTTTTCTGGAGAAACTCTCCCGCCTCTGCGTTCAGGGCTTTGAACACGGCCCAGCGTTCCTGGGGCACGGTGCGGGCATATCCACTTCCACGATGGCTCCAGGCCGCGTTGACCAGCAGCTTTGCTCTCACCAGCCGCGCTGTCGGCGAGTCCGGGTACGCCTCAAGCCAGGCGTTCGACAGCTCGCTGCGGCGCTTCCAGACGTCGGGGTCCTGGTCGCGGGTGCTGAAGACGTCCGATACCCCGTCGTAGTATTGGGTCAGCTTCCAGACGCCGCTGCTCGTGCGCGCTTCCGTACGCCGGTACTCCTCAGCCAGCTGCTCCAGGCGTGCGAAATCTCTTGCGTCCATGAGGGTGCGGACGTTGTCCATGATTGCCGCGCGCTCGGCGTGCTCATCGGCGTGTACCGGCATTCCCCATAGACAGCCTGCGAGCAACACCAACAGCACACGCATGTTCCGAAACATCGACATCGCACCCTCCCTGTGATTGATCGCCACCGAGTGTAGCCGAGACCCGAACGGCCCGCGCCACGTCGCGGTCCCAGGTGATCCAACGCCATGCTAGCGTTCGGTCATGGACCTCCATCTTCCCGATGCCTCGGTGCACTGGCACCGCCACTGGTTGGCCGCTCCGGCTGCGGATGCGCTGCAGCGCCAGCTGCGCGGCGAGGTCCCGTGGGAGGTGCACAAGATCCGCATGTTCGGGCGGCAGGTGGATTCGCCCAGGCTGAGCTGCTGGATGGGCGACCCGGCCGCACGCTATCGCTATTCGGGCACCGATTTCGTGCCGCATGCCTGGCACCCGGCGCTGCTGCCCCTGCGTGATGCGCTCGCCGAGTTCTGCGGGCAGGCCTTCAACAGCGTGCTGCTCAACTGCTACCGCGACAACGACGACGGCATGGGCTGGCACAGCGACAACGAGCCGGAGCTCGGGCCTACGCCGGTGATTGCATCATTGAGCCTCGGTGAGGCGCGGCGGTTCCTGCTGCGGCGGCGTGATGACCACGCGCGCAAGGCGCAAGTGACCCTGGGCCACGGCGATCTGCTGGTGATGGGGGGGCGTACCCAGACCTTCTATCAGCACGCTTTGCCGAAAAGCGCGCGGCCGTTGGCTGAGCGTATCAACCTGACGTTCCGCTGGATCAATGGTGCTTGAAGGCCGCGGATGTCTGACGAGCGGCTTCGGTTGGGGTTCAACGTCGGTCGGCAATGGGTAGCTGGCGGTGAACGGCTTCGGGCGATTGTGCCGCGCTGCGCGCGGTTGCCACGCATGGCGTGGCACTACGTGCACCCGACATTTTCCGTAGAGCCACGCCATGCGTGGCTCACCCATCACCGCAACCGCGTCGGCGTGACCTTGGCCTGCGCGTAATCGGCCTGGCCGGTTGTCAGCGTCCAGCCCACCAGCTCGGTGGTGATCCCCTGCAGGCCCTTCTCGAAGGCCTGCGCCACGTCGCCCGTGGTCGTGCTGCCCACCGGCTGTTCCTGGCGGAACGTGCGGTCGGCGACCACGCGCTGGTCAACCACATGGATCAGCTTGGCGTTGATTTCGATGAAGGCGGTCGGCGTGGCCTGTCCGCGGTAATCGGATTCGAAGCGGCGTACATCGAGCGCCAGCTTGTAGTCGGCGCGGATGCCGGTGGTGGCGCGGGCCACACCGCCAATACGGCCGGAATCCTCGAAGGCGCGCACCAGCGCATCGTCCACCATGTCGGTGGCCGGCTGCGCCCAGCTCACGCCCTTGTAGACCTCCAGCTCACCCGGGTTGGGGCGCACGTTGATGCGCGGGCTGTCCACCACGCGTGCGGCGGTCGGTTTGACCAGCACCAGCTGCCAGTCCACCTTGGGCCAGCTTTGGTCCGGCTGGATGCGTACCACCGGCGAATAGATGGTGACCGCGCTGCGCTCGTTGCTGCCCAGCAGCGAACACGCGCCCAAGGCGACCATCAGCGCGGCCGGCAGCAGCAGGCGGGGCAGGGCGGCAGGCAGGAGAGGAATGTGGCTCATTTGGGTTCGAACTCCTTCGGCGCGTCACGGCCCAGCAGGTAGCGGGCCGGGTTGTTGTCCAGTTTGTCGCTGACCCGGCGCAGGTCGCGGATCAGCCCGCGCAGCTCGGTCAGCGTCGGGCCCAGCTGGGCCAGGCCATCGTTGGCGAAGCTGTTGATGGCCGCGCGGTTCTCGCCGAGGATCGAATCGGCATTGCCGGCCGCCGAATCGAGCTTGGTGAGCGTGGTTTCCAGCTTGTCCAGGATAGGCGGCAGCTGCTGCACCAGGTTCTTGTCCAGCCGCTCGATGGTGCCGTTGGTGGTCTTGAGCGTGACGTCCAGGCTCCGCGCGGCGTCGCGCGCGCTGAGCAGCAGCGCCTGGGTGCCCTGGTCGCGGTCGGCCAGGCCGCCGCTGATGGTTTCCAGGTTGGCCAGGGTGGCGTTGATGCTGGCCACGTTGCGGTCGCTCAGCACCTGGTCCATGCGCTCGACGATGCGGTTGGCCACGTCGGTGATGTTCTGCAGCGCCGACGGCGTGGTCGGAATGATCGGCGCCGGGTCCTTGTTGACCGCCGTCAGCGCCTGCGCCTGCGGGGTGCCGCCGCTGAGCTGGATGATCGACGGGCCGGTCAGGCTGGTGATGGCCAGCTTGGCGCGGGTGTCGGTCTTGACCGGGGTATTGGAATTGAGGCGGATGCGCGCGACCACCTGGCGCGGGTCGTCCGGCACCAGGTTGAGCTCGGTGATGGAACCGACCGCGATGCCGTTGTACTGCACCGGGCTGCCCACCGACAGGCCGGTGACGGCCTCGCGGAACACCACCCGGTATTCGGTCCAGGTGCGGTCGGAGGAGTACTTGGCCGCCCACAGGCCGAAGGCCAGCAGGGCCAGCCCCACGATCAGGGTGAACGCGCCGATCAATACGTAATTGGCTTTGGTTTCCATGGCTTACTCGCTCTCAGGCTTTGCGGCGCGCGCGGCACGTGCGCGCGGTCCGTGGAAATATTCCTGGATCCACGGATGCTCCAGTTGTTCGATCTCATGCAGCGGTGCGTTGGCGATCACCTTGTGGTCGGCCAGCACCGCCACCCGGTCGCAGATCGCATACAGCGTGTCCAGGTCGTGGGTGATCAACAGCACGGTCAGGCCCAGCGCTTCCTGCAGGGTCTTGATCAGCCGGTCGAAGGCGGCCGCGCCGATCGGGTCCAGCCCGGCGGTGGGTTCGTCCAGGAACAGCAGCGGCGGGTCCAGCGCCAACGCACGGGCCAGGCCGGCGCGCTTGCGCATGCCGCCGGACAGCTGCGAGGGCAGCTTGTTGATCGCGTCGGCCGGCAGCCCCGCCAGCTTCACCTTCAGCAGTGCCAGTTCGTAATGCCAGCGCTCGGGCAGCTCGCCGTGGTGCTCCTTCAACGGCACCTGTACGTTCTCGCCGACGGTCATCGACGAGAACAGCGCGCCGTCCTGGAACAGCACGCCGGTATTGCGCTCGATGTGCAGGCGGTCGGCGCGATTCTCCGAGCGCGCATCCACGCCTAGCACCTCGATCTGCCCGGCATCGGGCGTGCGCAGGCCCAGGATGCTGCGCATCAGCACGGATTTGCCGGTACCCGAGCCGCCGACCACGCCGAGAATCTCGCCGCGGCGTACGTCCAGGTCCAGATTGTCGTGCACGGTCTGGCTGCCGAACCGGTTGGTCAGCCCGCGCACCCGGATCGCCAGCCCGGCGTCGTCGGCCAGCGTGGTGAGGGTGTCTTCGTCGGTAGCGGTCGCAGTCGTCATCACCAATCCATGTGCATGAACCACAACGCGGCGAACGCGTCGATGATGATGACCAGCGAGATGGTCTGCACCACGCTGGAGGTGGTGCGTTCGCCCACCGACTGCGCGGTGCCTTCCACCTTCAAGCCTTCCAGGCAGCCGATCAGGCCGATCACCGCCGCGAAGACCGGCGCCTTGGACAGGCCTACCAGCATGTGCCGCACTTCAATGGTGTCGTGCAGGCGCGCCAGGTACATCTGCGGCGGAATATCCAGGTCGAACGCGCCGACGGTGACGCCACCGGCCAGGCCGGCGATCATCGCCACGAAGGTCAGCAGCGGCAGGGTGATGAGCAGGGCGATGATGCGCGGCAGCACCAGCAGGTCGACCGGGTCCAGGCCCAGGGTCCGGATCGCGTCGATTTCCTCGCGGGCCTTCATGGAGCCGATCTGCGCGGTGAACGCGCTGGCCGTGCGGCCGGCCAGCACGATGGCGGTGAGCAGCACCGCGAATTCGCGCAGGAAGGCGATGCTGACCAGTTCGACCACGTAAATTTCCGCGCCGAAGTCGCGCAGGATCGTGGAGCCCAGGAAGGCGATCACGGCGCCGACCAGGTAGGACAGCAGCGCCACCAGCGGCACCGCGTCCAGGCCCACCTGCTCCATGTGGTGCACGGTGGCGGTGAGGCGGAACCGGCGTGGCTCGCGCAGCAGGCGGCCGCCCTTGACCAGGTTTTCGCCGAGGAAGCTGGCCAGCGCCACAATGTTGTGGCCGGTGGCGTGCACGCTGACACCCAGCCGCTCCAGCGCGGCCAGCACGCCGAAGTCGCGCTTGGGCTTGGGCCGGTCGTCGGCGACCTCTTCGATGGTGCAGACCAGCGCGCGGTGCTCCTCGCGGAAGGTTAGTGCGTCCTCCGGCAGGTCGGCGCGATGGGCCACGCGCAGCACCTGCAGCACGCCGGCCGAATCGAGCTGGGTGATGCCGCTGGCATCGATCCCGGTCACTTTGTCGGGTGCCGCGCGCAGCACTTCGGCCGCGTCGAGCGCGGTACGCAACGTCCACTGTCCGGACAACCGGATCACGCCGGGGTCCTGTGGATCCTGTTCGAGTTGGGGGGCTTGGTTTGGCGTCATGGGGCGTCCTGCGCGCAGCATAACCTGTCTGCGTGGAGGCCAAGTGTGTGCACGGTGCGACATCGTTGTTCAGCCCGGGCAGGCTTCGGGTAATACTACGTCGCATGTCTGCCGACGCTCCCGCCATTGCCACCCCCCCAGCCACCTACGCACAGCGTGTGGCGTTCGTCTGTGAGATCGCCGGGCGCCTGCACAGCTACGGCACCACCGCCCAGCGCCTGGAAGCGGCCGTGGTCGCGCTGGCGCAGCGGCTGGACCTGGACTGCGAGCCGTGGTCCAACCCGACCGGGCTGATCCTGAGTTTCAGCGACCCGACCAAGGCGATCGGCTCGTCGGACATCACCCGCGTGATCCGCCTCGCACCGGGCGAGAACGACCTGCATAAACTCAGCATCGCCGACCAGATCACCGACGCGGTCGCCAACGGCACCATGAGCATTGCCCAGGGCCACACCGCCCTGCGCCAGCTCGACAAGGATCCGGGCCGGCGCGGCAAGATCCGCATGATCCTGTCCTACAGCCTCGGCGCCGCCGGCGTGGCCGGGCTGTGGAAGCTGCCGTGGCTGGATATCGCCACGGCCGGGATGATCGGGCTTCTGATCGGGCTGATGACCCTGGTGACCGACCGCCGCCCGGCCAGCCGCGAGGCCAGCGAGGCACTGGCCGCCCTGCTGGCCGGCACGGTGGCGGCGCTGGTCGCCTCGTTCATCGGGCCGCTCAACCTCAACACGGTGATCATCGCCTCGCTGGTGGTGATGCTGCCCGGTATGTCGCTGACCAACGCGGTCAACGAACTGGCCAGCCAGCATTGGGTATCGGGCACGGCACGCTTCGCCGGTGCGATCACCACCATTCTGAAACTCACCGTGGGCGCGGTGATCGCGGTGACGCTGTCGGGCATTCTCGGGCTGGACCCGTTGGTGCGTGCGTCGCGCCCGCAGGCCGACTGGGTGGAATGGAGTGCGCTGCTGCTGGCGTCGTTCGCCTTCGCGATGTTGTTCAAGGCCAACCGCCGCGATTACCCGTGGGTCATGGCGGCGTCGGTGGCGGGCTATGCCATTTCCAAATTCGCCGGCCAGGCCTGGGGGCTGCCGGCCGGTATTTTCATGTCGGCCATGGTGATGACCGCCGCCGGCAATCTGTTCGGCCGCATCGTGCAGCGCCCGGGCGCGATCATCCGGCTGCCCGGCATCATCATGCTGGTACCCGGCAGCACCAGCCTGCGCGGCGTGCTCACCCTGGTGCAGCAGCAGGACATGAGCGCCGGCCAGACCGTGCTGATGACCGTGCTGAACGTAGTAATGGCGCTGGTGGCGGGATTATTGTTCGGCAACCTGCTGGTACCGGCACGAAAGAATCTGTGAGTTATTGAGAGTTTATGAAACAAAAAAACGCCGGCATCCTGGCCGGCGTTTTGAAAACGAGCGCGAATCGCGCCTCGCTTACTTCTTGATCAGGAAATCTTCCACCTTCTTGCCCTTGCCGGTATGCGCGGCCAGCCAGCGCGGCTGCTTGCCACGGCCCGTCCAGGTTTCCTTCGGATTTGCCGGGTTGCGGTACTTCGGGGCCACCTTGCCGAGCTTGCGCACGGCCTTCTTGGCCGGCGCGGCCTTGGTGGCGCGGCCGCGGGTGGGGGCGGCAATACCGAACACTTCCTCGACGCTGTAACCGTGGGCCTTGGCCAGCTTGGTCAACTGCGCACGCACCTTGGTGACAGCGGGGCGCTTGGCGACGATGGTCTGCTGTTTCTTGGCGTTCTTGATCAGGGCGCCCAGCTCTTTGGCGGACAACCCGCTCAGGTCAATACTCATCAACTGCTCCGGAATCAAATGAAGGACGGGGGTCAGCCAGTCCTTGGCGTCACCAACAGCATACATTCTCATTTGAAGCCTGCACAGCAAGCAGAAAAAATCAATGAAAACGGGATAATAAAAAGCCGGGATATTTCACCCGGCTCTGTCATCACTTGGTCAGCGTTGCCATGAGTGCGTCGCGGTCCAGATTCTCCGCTTCGCTCGCGCGGCGCGAGCGGTACTCGTAGGTGCCCGCGGCCACGCCGCGTTCGGAGACCACCACCCGGTGCGGCACGCCGATCAGTTCCATGTCGGCGAACATCGCGCCCGGACGCAGGCCGCGATCATCCAGCGCGGCATCCAGGCCGGCGGCCTGCAGCTGCGCCAGCAGTTCGGCGGCGGCGGCGTTGACGCTTTCATCCTTCTTCGGATTGATCACGCACACCACCACCTGCCACGGCGCCATCGCGTCGGGCCAGATAATGCCGGCGTCGTCGTGGTTCTGTTCGATCGCCGCGGCGACGATGCGCGAAATGCCGATGCCATAGCAGCCCATCGCCATCACGGCGGCCTTGCCGTTCTCATCCAGCACGGTGGCATTCAGTGCCTGCGCATACACGCGGCCCAGCTGGAACACGTGGCCCACTTCAATGCCGCGCGCGACCTTCAGCTCGCCACCGTCGGCGGCGCGGTCGCCTTCCTTCGCGTTGCGGATATCGGCCACTTCCGGCTCGGGCAGATCACGGCCCCAGTTGACGCCGGCAATATGGAAGCCGGCTTCATTGGCGCCGACGACGAAATCGGCCATGGCCGCGACGTCGCGATCGGCAACGATGCGGATCGGCTGCGCCGGATTGAGCGGACCCAGGAAGCCCGGTTCGCTGCCCAGGTGGGTGGCGATCTCGGCCTCGCTGGCCATGCGGTAGCCCTGCAGGCCCTCCACCTTGCCCAGCTTGATCTCGTTGACGTCGTGGTCGCCACGCACCAGCGCCAGCACGAAGCCGGCCTCGGTCATGACCGCAATCGACTTCACGGTGCGCTCCAAGCCCAGGCCCAGCAGCGCGGCAACCGCTTCGCAGGTCTTCTGGGTGGGCGTGTCCACCTTGCGCAGCGCTTCGCTGGCGGCCGGGCGCGGGCCCGGGGCGGCGGCCACGGCCGCCTCCATGTTGGCCGCGTAATCCGAACCGGTGGAGAACACCAGCGCGTCTTCGCCGGAGTCGGCGATCACGTGGAATTCCTGCGACGCGTCGCCGCCGATGGCGCCGGAATCGGCCTGCACCATGCGGAAGTCCAGGCCCAGGCGGGTGAACACGCGGGCGTAGGCGGTCTTCATGTTCTCGTATTCGCGGACCAGGCAGGCCTCGTCCAGATGGAAGGAATAGGCATCCTTCATCAGGAACTCGCGCGCGCGCATCACGCCGAAGCGCGGGCGGATCTCATCGCGGAACTTGGTCTGGATCTGGAAGAAGTTGACCGGCAGCTGCTTGTAGCTGGACAGCTCCTGGCGCGCGAAATCAGCCGCAGCCTCTTCGGCGGTCGGGCTGTAGCAGAACACCTGCTCCTTGCGGTCCTTGATCTTGAGCAGCTGCGGGCCGAACTTCTCCCAGCGCCCGGTAATCTCCCACAGTTCCTTGGGCTGGATGGTCGGCACCTGGAACTCCACCGCACCGGCGCGCTCCATTTCCTCGCGCACGATGCGCTCGACCTTGCGCAGCACCCGCAGCCCCAGCGGCGACCAGATGTACAGCCCCGAGGCCAGCTTGCGGATCATGCCCGCGCGCAGCATCAGGCGGTGGCTGGTGAGCTCCGCGTCGCTGGGGGTTTCCTTGGTGGTATGCAGGTGGAACTGGGAGAGGCGCATCGTCGGCTTCGCTGAACGGCGGAAAGCCTACATTCTGCCAGCCCAGCCCCAATCGACCAACGGTCGATACCTACCGCCTCCCCTGACGGGCACACGACCGTTGGTCGTGTACCCGTCAGGGCCCTCAGGCCGCCGGCTTGCAATACGCCTTGATGGCCGCCTCGGCCAGGCCCTTCTGGCTCTGGCGCTGGGTGTCGTCCAGCGGGGTGTCCGGCTTGCCGTCGCCGTTGGTGTCCTGCATTACCGCGCCCTTGCCGTTGAGCAGGGCCAGGTTGTTGCGGGCGGTGGTGCAGTCGGCCGATTCGGCTGGCGCGGCGGCCGCCGCGGGGCGGGGGGCCGGATCACGGCTCTGGATCTGGCGCTCTTCGGCCTTCTGGCCGGTGGGCGGCTTCTCCGAATACTGGGTCACGCCGTTGGCATCCTTCCACTTGTAGACGGTACCGGCGCTGGCCGAAGCGCTGGCGAGCAGCAGCAGGCAGCACACGAGGGGCAGGGCACGCATGGCAACTCCGGGCAACGGGGGATTGGAGCGCGATTGCAGCATTCCCGCCCCGCGCTGGCAAGCCTCCCCCCAAAAGGGGGCCGCAGCCACTAAACTGGCCGGCATGGATCAGATGAAACCCCCGCCGCGCTCGCGCAGCATTTACCTGCTGCCCAACCTGTTCACCACCGCCGGCCTGTTCGCCGGGTTCTACGCGATCATCGCGGCGGCCAACGGCGACTTCGTCAATGCCGCCATTGCGGTGTTCGTGGCCGCGGTCATGGACGGGCTGGACGGCCGGGTGGCGCGGCTGACCGGCACCAGCAGCGAATTCGGCGTGCAGTACGACTCGCTGGCCGACCTGGTCAGCTTCGGCATGGCCCCGGCGCTGGTGATGTACCACTGGTCGCTGTCCTGGCTGAAGTTCGACGACCCGGTGATGGGCCGCGTCGGCTGGGCCGTGGCCTTCCTGTATGCCGCCTGCGCCGCGCTGCGCCTGGCGCGCTTCAATACCCAGGTCAGCGTGGTCGACAAGCGCTGGTTCATCGGCCTGGCCAGCCCGGCCGCCGCCGGCCTGATGATGTCCTTCGTCTGGGCCTTCGCCGACGGCAACCTGGGCTGGGACGGCAACCAGCTGCGCTACGTGGCGCTGGGCGTGACCCTGGTGGCGGCGCTGCTGATGGTCAGCCGGATCCGCTTCTGGAGCTTCAAGGGCAGCGGCGAGAAGGGTCCGCGCGCAGACCGCGTGCCGTTCCTGGCGCTGGCCCTGGTACCGATCGCGATCGCGATCATGGTCATCGACCTGCCGCGCGTGCTGTTCGCGGTGGGCATCGTCTATGCGCTGTCGGGCCCGGGCTACTGGCTGTGGCAGCGCACCCGCAAGACGGCCGAGCCTGGCGCGTGAGCATCCCGGCCGACCCGCCGCTGTGGTCCGCTGCGCAGCAGTCCTGGCTGCAGGCGATGGGGTACACGGTGTTCGTGGACGGCAACGTGGAAGCGGCCGTGCCCGACCCCGGGATCGAGCTGGGTGTGGCCGCTGCTGCGGCTGCGACGCCGCCGGCACCGGCGCGGGAACGCGCGGTGCAGGCACCACGGTCGGTCGACGCTGACGCGCCGCCGGTGGCGCCGCGCAGTGAACCCGCACCTGCGCGTCGCACGGCCCCTGCCAACACCGACGATCCGATGGCCGCCGCGCCGCGCGAGCGCGCCGCCGGTGGCCGCCGTGCGACGGTACGCATGCCGGACCGGCTGCAGATCGCCTTGTTGCGGGCGTCCGGCTGCAACCCGGCCGCTGCGGAGACGCAGGCACTGATGGCCAGCTGGAACCTGGACGCGCTGCGCGCCGATCCGGCCGCCAAGCGCGCCCTGTGGCCGCAGCTGAGGGCACTGCGCAAGCGGGGCCAGGCGTGAGCGCGGTCAGCTCGCCGCGCCCGCTGTCGCTGCGCGCGCTGCGCGAGGGCGACCTGGATGCGGTGATGGAGATCGAGCTGCGCGGCTACCCGTTCCCGTGGACGCGCGGCATCTTCGTGGACTGCCTGCGTGCGGGGTATCCGGCGCTGGCGCTGGAAGACGATGGCGTGCTGGTCGGTTACGGGGTGTTGAGCATCGCCGCCGATGAGGCGCATGTGCTGAATGTCTGCGTGGACCCGAGCTGCCAGACCCGGGGCCTGGGCCGCATGCTGTTCCGCGCGCTGGTGTCGCTGGCGCGCGAGCACGGCGCGCAGCGGGTGTTTCTGGAAGTACGCCCGTCCAATACCCCGGCGGTGGCGCTGTACCACAGCGAGGGGTTCAACGAGATCGGCCGACGGCCGCGCTATTACCCGGCGCGTGATGGCCGCGAGGATGCGCTGGTGATGGCGATCGAGCTGGTGGACGACGACATCCAGACGATGCCGCCGTTGTAGGACGAAAAGCGGCCGGGCAGAGCCCGGCGCTACGGCGACCAACGTTGTTGGTCGCCTGCCCGGAAGCCGACCGACAGTCGGCGTTACAGCTTCCCGCGCTGCGCGACCAAACCATCGAGCTGGGCGGTCCATTCGACCAGGCGCACGCGCTCCTGTTCGATCACGGCCGGCGGCACCTTGTCGGTGAACTTCGACAGCTTGGTGGCGCTCTTCTCCTTCTCCGCCTCCACCCGCGCGATTTCCTTGTCCAGGCGCGCACGCTCGGCGTCCAGATCAACCAGGCCTTCCAGCGGCACCAGCAGCTTCAGCTCGCCGACGATCGCAGTAGCGGCCGGCGGGGTTTCCGCATCGGCTGCCAGCCACTCGATGCGCTCCAGCTTGAGCAGGAACGACAACGACGAGGTGAAGCGGGCAACCCGGTTGCGGTCGTCCTCGCTGCCGCCCTGCAGCAGCAGGCTTACCTGCTTGGCCGGCGGCACGTTCAGTTCACTGCGCACGCGGCGCAGGGCGCTGACCATCGACTTCAGCCATTCCACGTCGGCTTCGGCGCGCACGTAGTCGCCGGCGAATTCCTCGGCGGTCGGGTAGGCGCGCAGCGAAATGGTGTCGCCGGCGATCCCAAGACGCGGTGCCACCTGGCGCCACAGCTGTTCGGTCACGAACGGGGTGAGCGGGTGCAGCAGGCGCAGCAGCGCCTCCAGCACGTACAGCAGGGTGTGGCGGGTGCTGGCGGCATCCTCGGCGTTGTCGCCGTTGAGCGCCGGCTTGGTCAGTTCCAGGAACCAGTCGCAGAATTCATTCCACGCGAATTCGTACAGCGCCTGCGCCAGCAGGTCGAACCGGTAGTTGGCGTAATGCGTCTGCGCCTCGGCCGACACCGCCGCCAGCCGCGCCAGGATCCAGCGCTCGGCATCGGTACGCGGCTGCGGCACGCCGTCGAACTGCGCGCCCTCGGTGTTCATCAGGGTGAAGCGGCTGGCGTTCCACAGCTTGTTGCAGAAGTTCTTGTAGCCCTCGGCGCGGCTCATGTCGAACTTGATGTCGCGGCCATGGGTGGCCAGCGCGGCGATGGTGAAGCGCAGCGCGTCGGCACCGTGGGCGATGATGCCGTCGGGGAAGTCCTTGCGCGTGGCCTTCTCGATCTTCGGCGCGTCCTTGGGCTTCATCAGCCCGGTGGTGCGCTTGGCGACCAGGTCGTCGATGGAGATGCCGTCGATGATGTCCAACGGGTCGAGCACGTTGCCCTTGGACTTGGACATCTTCTGGCCCTGCGCATCGCGGATCAGGCCAGTGATGTAGACGTCCTTGAACGGAATCTTCCCGGTGAAGCTGTCGGTGGCCATGATCATGCGGGCCACCCAGAAGAAGATGATGTCGAAGCCGGTGATCAGCACCGACGACGGCAGGTAGCGCTCGAAACCGCGCTCGGCCATGGCGGCCTCGTTCGGCCAGCCCAGCGTGGAGAACGGCCACAGCTGCGAGGAGAACCAGGTCTCCAGAACGTCGCTGTCCTGGCGCAGCACCACGTCGGCGCCCAGGTGGGCGCGCGCGCGCGCGTCGGCCTCGTCGCGGCCGACGTAGCAGGTGCCGGCGTCGTCGAACCACGCCGGAATGCGGTGGCCCCACCACAGCTGGCGGCTGATGCACCAGTCCTGGATGTTCTCCATCCAGTGGCGATAGGTGTTGATCCAGTTGGCCGGAACGAACTGGATCGAACCGTTCTCGACCAGCTCCAGGCCACGCTTGGCCAGCACGTCCATCTTCACGAACCACTGGTCGGTCAGGTACGGCTCGATCACCTGCTGGGTACGGTCGCCGCGCGGCACCTGCAGCTTGTGCGCCTTGGTCTCGACCAGGATGCCCAGTTCTTCCAGCTCGGCCAGGATCACCTTGCGCGCTTCGTAACGGTCCAGCCCGCGGTACTTTTCCGGGGCGTTGTCGTTGATCGCCGCCACCGGAGTGAACAGGTTGATCATCGGCAGATTGTGGCGCAGGCCGACCTGGTAGTCGTTGAAGTCGTGCGCCGGGGTGACCTTGACCACGCCGGTGCCGAACGCGCGGTCGACGTAATCGTCGGCGATCACCGGCACGCTGCGGCCCGTCAGCGGCAGGGTCACGCTACGGCCGATGAGGTGCGCGTAACGCGCGTCTTCCGGGTGCACCATGACCGCGGTATCGCCGAGCAGGGTCTCCGGGCGCGTGGTGGCGACCACCAGGTAGGGGCGGGTCTCGCGAAGCGTCTCGTTGCCGTCGGCATCGGTTTCGACGTGCTCGTAGCTGGCGCCGTCTTCCAGCGCGTAGGCGATCGACCACAGGAAGCCGTCTTCTTCCACGCTCTCCACTTCCAGGTCGGAAATGGCGGTCTTCAGCACCGGGTCCCAGTTGACCAGGCGCTGGCCACGGTAGATCAGGCCCTGCTCATGCCAGCGCAGGAATGCCTCGAGCACCGCCTCGGACGGCTGCGGGTCCATGGTGAAGGTGCTGCGCGACCAGTCGGCCGAGGTGCCCATGCGGCGCATCTGGCGCTCGATGATGTCGCCCGACTGCCCCTTCCACTCCCAGACCTTTTCGATGAAGCCGTCGCGGCCCAGCGAATCGCGGCTCTCGCCGTTGCCGGCCAGCGCCAGGTTGCGCGACACCACCATTTCGGTGGCGATGCCGGCGTGGTCGGTACCCACCTGCCACAACGTGTCGTAGCCGCGCATGCGGTGGTAACGCACCAGCGCGTCCATCAGCGTCTGCTGGAACGCATGGCCCATGTGCAGCGTGCCGGTCACGTTCGGCGGCGGCAGCAGGATGGTGTACGGCTCGCCCTTGCCGGACGGCTTGAAGTGCCCGGCCTTCTCCCAGGAGTCGTACAGCTCCGTTTCGAAGGTCTTGGGGTCGTAGCTGGAGGCAAGTTGGGTCATGCGGGGGAACCAGGAGGCTATCGGTAAAGAATCAGGGTGGCGGCACCGGCGATCAAGGGTGCCGCCACGCGCTTACATGTCGTACTTGTTCAGGTCGAAGCCCAGCGCCTTGTACTGGCGCCAGCGCTCGCGCAGCGGTTCGCGCGCTTCCGGGTCGGCCGGCACCACTTCCAGCACGCGGTCGCAGCTGGCCAGGTACGGGTCGTCGCGCAGGTTGATCACCAGCGGGCGGGCCGGGGCCTCGGTGCCGGGCACGGCGATGAGCACCAGCGCCTCTTCCTCGTCCATGTCCTCACCGGCGATCTGGTGCGGAATATAGGCGTCGGCGTCGAACGACCACAGCAGCTCGTCCAGCTCCTCGGCCTGGGCCTGGTCGCGCGCCAGCACCAGGGTGAACAGCCCGGCGTCGTTGGCCTTGCGGGCCAGTTCGCAGACCAGGCGCAGCGGTTCGGTGAGGAACCGCGGCTTGGCGATCAGATAGAAATCAGCTCGCGACATGGGTGCGGCCGACCTGGTCCAGCAGCCACTGGCTCAGCAGCCCGACCGGACGGCCGGTGGCCATGCCGCGCTTGCCTTCGTCGCTGGCCACGCCGGCGATGTCCAGGTGCGCCCAGCGCTGGCCTTCGGTGAAGCGCGACAGGAAGCAGCCGGCGGTGATGGCACCGGCCCAGCGGCCGCCGATGTTGTAGACGTCGGCGAAGCTGGAATCCAGCATCGGCTGGTACTCGTCCCACAGCGGCAGGCGCCAGGCGCGGTCGAACACGTGCTCACCGGCGGCCAGCAGCTCATTGGCCAGGTCGTCGTGCTTGGTCATCAGGCCGGCGGTCTGGTGGCCCAGCGCGACCACGCAGGCGCCGGTCAGGGTCGCCACGTCGACCAGCGCGGCCGGCTCGAAGCGCTGCGCGTAGGTGAGGGCGTCGCACAGGATCAGGCGGCCTTCGGCGTCGGTGTTGCCCACTTCGATGGTCTTGCCCGACATCGCGGTGATCACGTCGGACGGGCGGTAGGCATTGCCGTCGATGGCGTTTTCAACCGCCGGCACCACCACCACCAGGTTCAGCGGCAGCTTGGCGGTGACTGCGGCGACGAAGGTGCCGATGACGTTGGCGCCACCGCACATGTCGTACTTCATCTCTTCGATGCCGCCCTGGGTCTTCAGGTTGACGCCACCGGTGTCGAAGGTGATGCCCTTGCCGACCAGCACATAGGGCTTGGCGCTGCCGCCGTTGTTCCACTTCAGTACCACCAGGCGCGGGCGGTTGGCCGAGCCGCGGGCCACGGCCAGCAGCGAGCCCATGCCGAGCGCTTCCATCTGGGTCTCGTCCAGGATCTCCGCTTCAGCGCCGGCGTGGGCCTGGGCGAAGGCCACCGAAGACTCGGCCAGATAAGCCGGGGTGCACAGGTTCGGCGGCAGGTTGCCCAGCTCGCGGGCATGCTGCACGCCGGCCGCGATGGCCTGGCCCTGGGTCAGGGCCAGGGTGTCGGTGCCGGCGATGGCCAGGGTGAGCAGGCCGGCGGCCTCGGGCTTCTTGGTGCCCAGGGTCGCGGTGTAGCGGTAGCTGGCGTGGTCGGCGGTGATCACGGCCTGGCGGATGTTCCAGGCGGCGTCGCGGCCCTTGACCTCGATCTCGGACAGGGTGAGCAGCGCGTGGCGGTTGATCCCGCTCTTGAGTGCGCGGCTGGCATCGCCCACGGCCTTGAGGTACTGCGGCACGCCGAACTTGGCCGGCTCGCCCAGCCCGACAACCAGCACGCGCGGGGCGGCGACGCCGGGAACGTCATGCAGCAGGGTGGTGGCGCCGGTCTTGCCGCCGACGTCGCCGCGGGCGACCAGGGCGCCCAGGCGGCCGCCCGAAGCGGCATCCAGGGCCTGTGCCGCCGGGCTCAGGGTCTGGTCGGCGTAGGCGCCGACAATGATGCAGTCGACCTCGGCCGAGGCCGGGGTTGCGTGGTTCAGGGTGAATTCCAGGGCCATTGATCAGATTCCGTTGGCAAATCCGTACAATCGCGAGCTGTTTACGTCCCGTCAGTAGACTGGGCAGCACCGCGAACGAATCCGAGAGTTTAAACCACCACCCCATGTCGAAGCTCGATCGCTATCTCCTGCGTGATTTCGTCCAGAGTTTCCTGGCCACCCTCATTGTCCTGCTGGTGGTGAGCGTCGGCGGTGTGCTGGTGGACATCCTCGGCAACATCGCCGATGGCCGCCTGCCCGCCCGCCTGCTGTTCTCCCAGCTGGGCCTGCAGTTCATCGTCTACATGCCGCTGATCCTGCCGCTGGCGCTGATGCTGGGGCTGCTGCTGGCCACGGCCCGGCTGTACCGGGACTCGGAAATGGCGGTGCTGACCGCCATCGGGGTCGGGCCCAAGCGCCTGCTGCGCCCGGTGCTGATGCTGGTGCTGCCGGTGGTGGGGCTGATCGCCCTGTGCTCGCTGTGGCTGGGCCCCTGGGCCGACCGCACCAGCGAACGGCTCATCCAGGAGGCCAACCGCAGCCTGGTCATGGCCGGGCTGGAGTCGGGCAAGTTCACCGCGCTGCCCAACGGCGGGGTGGTCTACCTCTCCTCGGTATCGGCCGATGGCAGCGGGCTGGGGCGGATCTTCCTGCAGCGCCTGCGTGGCGACCGGCTCGAGGTGGTATCGGCCGAGAGCGGCAAGATGTTCTTCGAAGGCGACCGCCAGCGCTACCTGCAGCTGCAGGACGGCCACCAGATCGAAGGTCCGGTGGACGGCGCGCTCGACTACCGGCTGATGACCTTCGCCCGCAACGACGTGGCCCTGCCCGACGGCGCCGATACCCGCGACAGGAACGACCCGGAGCTGATGCCGACCACGCAGCTGTTCGGCGACGAGCGGCCGGAGGCGCAGGCGCAGCTGCATTCGCGCATCACGCCGCCGCTGATCGCGCTGGCGTTCGCGCTGATGACCCTGCCGCTGGCCCGCAGTTCGCCGCGTCAGCAGCGCTACGGGCGGATGATGTTCGCGTTCCTGGCCTACATGGTCGGCATGAACCTGATGTTCATTGGTACCCGGTGGATCGCCGACGGCAAGGTGTCGGGGACCCTGGGTTTGTGGTGGTTGAGCCTGCCGTTGCTGGCGCTGGCCATCTGGATGTACCTGCGTGACGGCAAGCTGTCGCGCCCGCGGAGGACCGCATGAAGTTTCACCCGATGCGGTTCGATTTCTATCTGGGCCGGGCGGTGTTCGGCACCGTCCTGCTCACCTGGGCCGTGCTGGTTGGCCTGGACGTGGTCATGGCGTTCTCCGGCGAGTTCAAGGACGTCGGCAAGGGCTCCTACACCCTGGGCCATGCGGCGGCCTCGGTGCTCTACACCGTGCCGCGCCGTGCCTACACGTTCTTCCCGACGGCGGCCGTGATCGGCTCCCTGATGGGCCTGGGCCAGCTGGCGGCCACCTCGGAACTGACCGCGCTGCGCGCGCTGGGGCTGTCGCGCAAGCGGCTCAGCGCCTCGGTGGCCATTGCGCTGTCGCTGATGACCGCGGTGATGGTGATCAACGGCGAGACCCTGGCGCCGTGGGCGCAGGACCGGTCGGACAATATCCGGGCCAGTGCCAAGTCGGGTCAGAGCTTGGCCTCGTCACGCTACTCGGGCATCTGGGTGCGCGAGGGCGACACCTTCCTCAGTGCGGGCAGTGGCGACGAACAGCTGCTGCCGGGCGGCGGTACGCGGTTGGTGCTGAATGACGTGCGCCTGTACCAGATCGCCGAAGACGGGCATGTGGCTTCGCTGACCCACGCGGGCACGGTCGAGCACGGGGCAGACGGCTGGATGCTGCACAAGGTGCGCCGCGATACGTTCGGTGAGCGCTCGGCCACGCGCACGACGGCCGAATCGGAAAAGTGGGATTCACGGCTGGACGCGGGCGCACTGGCCGCCGGCATGTCCAAGCCGCGCAACCTTGCCGCGCGCGACCTGCGCACCAGCATCGAATACCGCAAGCGCAATGGGCTGGACGCCCGCGATTACGAAGACATCTACTGGAGCCGCTGGTTCTACCCGGTCAACGTGCTGGCGCTGTGCCTGGCGGCGGTGCCGTTCGCGTTCGGTTCGCTGCGCAGTGGCGGCATGGGCAAGCGCCTGTTCCTGGGCATCCTGTTCGCGCTGGGCTTCTGGCTGCTGCAGCTGTTCTTCGGGCGCATGGCCGGCGCGTTGAAGTTCGATTACCGCATCGCGTATGCGTTGCCACCGATCGTGATGCTGGTGGTGTCGGGCATGTTGTTCCGGCGCAAATCGGGCTGACCCGGGAACCGGGTCAACCCGACCCGGCCTACCGTTTCGGCAACCGTTGTAGACGGGTGTTGGACGCCCGGTCATGCCACGTCAGGCGTTGGCGGTCGATCAATGCCCACCACAGGCCCAGGCCGCCGAGCAGGATGGACAGCGTGCCCACCGCGTAACGCAGCCACAGCTGGCGCCGGGTGGGCGCGGTGCCCTCGGCACCCACCACCTGCAACCGCCATGGCCGCATGCCCAGGGTCTGGCCGCCCCGCCGCCAGCTCTCGACGGCGTACAACCCGGTCACCGCCCAGCAGCACCCCCACAACAGCCACTGCAGGGCACTGAACGGGTGGATGTTGTCGCGCGCGGCGTGGCCGGCCGCGTAGCCGGCGGTGAACAGCGCACCGACCAGCATCCACAGCGCCAGCGCGGGGAAGAAGTCGTACACCAGCGCCAGCAGGCGCCACAGCAGCAGCGTGGCGGGGCGGGCGGTGTCGGTAACGGCGGCAGTGGGCGTGCTCATGCGCCGAGCATACCTGCGCCGGCGCGCGTTGGATGGCCGCCGCCGCCCCGGCTCCGTATCCTGTGGGCATGTCCGAAACGCCCACCCCCGCCGCGCGCCGCCAGCTGGTGCAGCACCTGCCCGAGCTGCGCGATGACGACAATGCGCTGATCCAACGTTTCCTGGACGCCATCTGGGCCGAACAGGGCCTGGCCCGGGCCAGCCTGGACAGCTACCGGCGCGACCTGGAAGGGCTGGCCCGCTGGCGCGATGGCGCGGCGGGCGGCCTGGGCGGCATCGACCGGGCCGGCTTGTTCGACTACCTGGCATGGCGCACCCGGCATGGCTGGTCGCAGCGCAGCAACGCGCGGCTGCTCTCCGCACTGCGCGCCTTCTTCGCCGACGCGCTGCGCCGTGGCCAGCGCACCGAAGACCCCAGCGCGCTGCTGGACCCGCCGCGTCTGCCGCGCCTGCTGCCCAAGGCGTTGGCCGAAAGCCAGATTGACGCGCTGCTGGCCGCCCCCGATGTGGAGCAACCGCTGGGGCTGCGCGACCGCGCCATGCTGGAGCTGATGTATGCCGCCGGGCTGCGCGTGAGCGAGCTGGTCGACCTGCCGGCCAATGCGGTCAACCTGCGCCAAGGCGTGTTGCGGGTGACCGGCAAGGGCAGCAAGGAGCGGTTGGTGCCGCTGGGCGAGGAGTCGCAGCACTGGCTGGAGCGCTATCTGGCCGAAGCGCGCCCGCAACTGGCCGGCAAGCGCGCCGTCCCCGCCGCCCGCGACGGCGCGGTGCCGTTGTTTCTCGAGCCCTCACTGCACGGGCTGAGCCGCCAGCAGTTCTGGGTACTGGTGAAGAAGTACGCGGTGCTGGCCGGCATCGACCCGGTCCGGATCAGCCCGCACGGGCTGCGCCACAGCTTCGCCACCCACCTGTTGAACCGCGGCGCGGACCTGCGCGCGCTGCAGATGCTGCTCGGCCACAGCTCGCTGTCCACCACCCAGATCTACACGCTGGTGGCGCGCGAGCACCTGCAGAAGCTGCACGCACGGCATCACCCGCGCGGATAGGCCGCCGGCCTCAGCTGGCGGATTCGCCGGGCCGCCATCGCAGATTCATGCTCATCGCGCGGGGCGGTTTGGGCGGTGCGTCCGCTGCCAACGGCGCCAGGCGCGCGGGAAGCGACGCGGACCGTTCCATATCGCGGACGACGTCCGGGTGTGGCAGGCAATTGGTGGCCACGCGACCGTCGGGCCCCTCGCGGTTGGTGAGCATCTCCGTCCTGAGGTGTCGCAACACGCCCCATTCCACGCCCAGGCAGGCGCCCACGGGGGCACGTGCCTGCAGCGCGTCGAACACGCTGGCGACCGCTTCGGTCAGCGTGAGGGGCGGTTCGCTGCCGGTACTGATCCTGGCGGCGGCCAGTACTTCCGCCCGCAGCGTGTGAAGGGCATTCAGCCGGCCGCTCCACACCGCATCGGCCAGGACGGACAGCACGCGTTCGCGATAGCGGTCCTTTGACAGCAGCGACTCCAATGAGCCGGCAAGGCCGCGCGTGGCGGGGCGGGGATGCGGGTCCCTGACGTGGATCAGCAGGTTCTCGTGGCTGCGCGCGCATGCCGTGGGCGAGGTCACATTGATCAGCGTCTGGCGCAGGTCGGTCAAACGGCGGCTGCGGTCCACGAGCTGGGTGAGGGAAAGCTCGCCTCCCCGCCACTGGCGGGTCAGGCGGGTCTCACGGTTGTGCAGCGCCACCAGCGCCGTGCTGAAGCGCAGGCCGTTGCCCGGTGAGCGCACGCTCAGCTTCACTCGTGCCGACACACTGCCCGTGACGTGGGCCTTGAGCCAGAGGAGCGCCGGGGAGATTCGCATGTCGGATGGACGTCCTTTCGGGGGTAATCATCTTCCTCACGTGCGTGTACGGGGGCTTTCAACATTCGCTCACGCCGCCGTGGGCGTGCAGGCTTCACCACGGTGGCTGTGCGAGAATCGCGCCATCTCTCACCGTGGAACACCCGATGCTTCGTGTCCTTACCGTCGCCCTGTTCGGTGCGCTCAGCCTGACGGCCTGCGCCCAGCCGGCCGCCCCGGTCGCGTCCCCGGCGGCCAAGCCGACCGCCAACGCGGCGCCTGCCACCAACGCCAACGCCGAGCAGACCGTGCGCACTGCGCTGACGAGCCTCGACCCGAAGTTCAAGCCCGATTACGTCGGCGCCGCACCGTTCCCGGGGTTCCGCGAGGTGCTGGTATCCGGGCAGGTGCTGTACGTGTCCGATGACGGCCGATACCTGATGCAGTCGCAGCCGTACGACATCCAGAACCGCAGCCCGGCCAGCAGTGCCGGCTTGCTGGCCTACCGAAAGAACTTGCTCGACAAGGTGCCGCGCAGCGAGCGCATCGTGTTTGCCGCGCCCAACCCGAAGCACACCATCACGGTGTTCACCGATATCGAATGCGGCTATTGCCGCAAGCTGCACCAGGACCTTCCCGAGCTCAACCGCCAGGGCATCACGGTGGAATACCTGGCGTTCCCGCGCATGGGGCCGGCCAGCCAGGACTTCGTGGACATGATTTCGGTGTGGTGCGCCGTGGACAAGCGCGCGGCGCTGACCGCCGCCAAGGGTGGCCAGGCGGTGAAGCCGAAGAACTGCACCAGCCCGGTGGCGATGCAGTACGCGCTGGGGCAGCAGGTAGGTGTGAGCGGCACGCCGGCGATCTTTGCCGCCGACGGCAGCCAGCTGGGCGGCTATCTCACGCCGGCCCAGCTTGCCAAGGCGCTGGAGCGGCAGGCGAACTGATGTGACTGTGCAGGCCGGAGGCAATGCCTCCGGCCTGCCAAGCCAGGTTCACATGCCGCGTTGCAGGACGCGCGAATTCACTTTCCTCTGGAGTTCCTGGGCAAAGCGGTTCTGCAGTTCTTTGCTGATCGACTGGGGACCCGGTACCACAGACTTCGGTTTGATCAGCGCGTCGGTCCTGTCTGCGGCGTTGGGTTGAGGCTGGATGACCGCAGGTCGATGAGTGGCGATCGTGGTCTTTGCCGGTTTCTCACCAAGCTGTTCGCGACGCTTCTTCATCACCAGCGCGAGCTCGGCCTGCAGACTCTGCGCGGCGGCCTTGGCCGGGCTGATGCCATGGCGACCCGCGTCCGAAGCGGCGCGTTTTGCCGCAACTCCGGTTCGCTCCGTCCCGGTCCCAAACGTCTCCGTCGCGTTTTCGTCGAGCGACGTGCTCGTTGCGAAGGTGTGCCGCTTCAGTTCCGCGAACAGTCCGCCTGACGCGGCATGAACACGCCCAGGAGCGAGCGGGGGCAGCGGCGGAGGCGGGGGCGGGGGCGGAGCGGGAGCCGGCGTCGCCATCGCGGGCTGTGCGATCACCTTCGGCGCCGCCTTCTGGGCAGGCGGCGTAACGGTGGGCGTCACGACAGGCACGACTGCCTTCGGGGCGACGGGAATGGCCGGCGCTTTCCGGCGCATCGCGGTCCGGATCACGTCCTGGTGCTCAAGCACCCTGTCAGCTCTCGCGGCCAGCGTTGGCTTCCCGGTCGGCGCCGAGGGCGCCGCGATGCCGGCGGCTTTGCCCGTCAGCGTCGGTCTGGGGATCCGGAACGGTCCGGTAGGCATGTCGGAAGTGACGTACCGGTAGGGGCCTGGAAAGGTCCGGCCGTTGCCGGTTCCCTCCTGCACGTTGGCGAACGTTGCCGGCGACGTGGGGGCATCGACGGTGTCGGCGAGACCCGACAGGGCCGCAACGCCCGCAGGACTGGTTTTCCAATGATTATGCAGCCAGCCGCCCTGGGCATCGCCCTCGGCCGGCGTGCGGGTGATGCCTGCCGCACCCGTAGGGGCGGGGCGCCGCAAGGGCACGACGCGCGCCGCCTGCTGCGCCGGGGCGCTGCGCGGCGGCCGATCCAGCGTGTCACGCGGCGGCCGGTTTGCCTGCCGCGGTTCCAGTGCCGACGCCGTGCCCAGCGGTTGTATCGACACCGGCGTCAGCATCGCTTTCACCTCCGGCAGCGAGGGGCGGGTGCTTCCCGCAAGCCCGGAGTCAAAGGACGGAACGCGGAACTTGTTATCCGGGTTGATGGACCTGACGCTGAGCAGCTTGAGGGTGGCACGGTCGCTTTTCTGCTGCGCAAGCTTCTGCTGGGCGCGTTCGCTGCCGAAGGCGGCGGCGATACGGCGGAACGCGGTGGATATGCTGAGTGTGGTCATGAGTGTCCAAAGGCAATCTAAGGAGTGCCCGACCATTGTTGGTCCAATCCGAAGGCAGACTTTCACAAAACGCTCGCCCAACGGACGGTGGTGACGCAACCGTCCGTTACATCCGCTGCCGCTCTGAATCAATCCGGTTGCTGCACCAAGTGCTGCCGTCCGCGGGAGGATAAGGACGCTCAGAGATAGGTCTCTTCGCCCAAGCTGTTGAGCACGTCGAGCAGCTGTGCGTGAACCGCGTTGACCTCCCGCCCAGTCGTCGCACGTGCTTCGTGACCGAGGCGTTGGGCCTCGAATGCCGCGTCGGCGCTCTCGATATCCCTGTCCTCCTGGGCAAAGCGCAGTGAAAACGCTTCGATGTCCTCGTCGCTGTGCACCTCGTCGAAGTCACTGTCGACGTCGGAGTCGATCTCCTGGCTGGCGTACAGGTGATCCAGCGCGGCGCGCAGGTGCTCAGCCAAGGGTGCAGCCTGCTGGGCAGCGAAGGCGTGGTCGAATCGCGCGATGTCTGCGTCTTCATCCCGGAACCGCTCATCCATCGCGGCGAGCTCCTCGCGGGTGAACGTTTCGTGGAAGTCGCTCTCCGCCTCGACAGCGGACAGAGGGCCGAAGCGGTGATCGTCGAGAGCGGCACGCAGCTGTGCACTCATCGGCCGCGCATCGCTGCTGACCGACAGTGAACGCGACGCGTATCCGCTGCTGGTTGGGCTGGACGACACTGACGAAGCCGCCGGCGAAGAAGGCACGTAAGGTGGCGGTGCCGGTACCCGTGCCGCAGCCCATGGGCCGGTACCGACGGGTGCCTTCTGTTCGTTGGCACCGCGCTCGAACAGGCGGATCATGCTGGACACCCTGCCGGCCTGCAGTCGCGGGGCATTGGCGATGCTGTGCAGGCTGGAGTCCAGCGCGGTACGCAGGCCAGCGCGGCGGTTTGACGCCGCAGTCAGGGGTAACGCGCCGGTAGGCGCAAGGACGCGCGGCAGCTCGCGAATCGGCATGGTGTGCTCTCAATCAAGGGGAGTGCTGGAACCGCGCAGGATGCCTGCCGCAGCGCCATGCCGCTTTCAGTTTGCGCTCACGTGTTCCGCAGGCGCGGTGGAACCGGTGGTGGCTCACCGACCCGGCCGGCCATCCGGCGTTCCTCCCAGTCGAACCGTGCCTCGCACCACGCCCGTTCGGCCGGCGTCAGCTCATCATCATCAAAGTCGGAGCCCCAGCCGTCGTCGCTGTCGCTGTCCAGTGTGCCGTTCGTGGGCGCCGAGACCGTGCGGGACAGCTGCGGTGCGTTGCCGGCCGTTACCTGGCGGGTGTCATGGCACGTGCGTGGGAGCGGCAGGGGCGGTGCGGCCATGATCGAGCCGGATCCGCTGGAAGGCGCCGCATTGCGCAGGTGCCACAGTTGCGCGGTGATCGGTGCGCCCGGGGTGGCGTCGCTGTGGACGCGTTTCGTCGCCGTGGGCGGGTGGCCGAATGGTCGGGGTGCCGCCATGTCGGGGGCACGGGGTGGCGAGGGCATGGGCGCGGGCCGCAAAGAGGGAGTAGGCAGGATGCCCCTGCATCACGTGGTCCGCTTCCATGTTTCCCGCATCTGCCGGCGCACTGCCGTGACCGCATGCGCAACACCCGGGGCCAGGCGGCCCCGGGCGCGGGGCGCTTACTTCAAGCCGTTACTGACGGTGTTCACCAGGGTGCCCTGTGCGTCATCGCCACTGAACTCCCAGAAGAACGCGCCGCCCAGGCCCTGGGCCTTCACGTAACCCATCTTCTCGGTCACCATCGCCGGCGTATCGAAGCTCCAGAACGTGGTGCCGTTGTAGCTCCAGGTGGCCCGCGCGCTGCTGTCGGTGAAGATCGGATGGTTGAGGTTCTTCAGTACCTTCCAGTCTTCGATGCCGGCCTCGTAGGTGCCTGCCGCGGCGCTGCCGCTCTGGTACAGGCCGTTGTTGACGTTGGGCACGTTGGTCCAGCCACGGCCGTAGAAGCCGATGCCCAGGTTGAGCTTGCTGGCCGGCACGCCACGGGCGATGAACGCTTCCATCGCATCGTTGCTGTTGTACAGCTTCGTATCACCGGTGGACGGGTCGGCCGGCGAGTTGAACAGCGCCGAGTGGTGTCCGGTGATCGGGTCGAAGGCGCCGTGGAAGTCGTACGTCATCACGTTGATGAAATCCAGGTAGCCGTGATACGCCGCCGGGTCGGTCACGCGGATCTTGTCGATGCCCGCGCCTACCGCCACGGTCAGCAACAGGCCCGGGCGCACCGCATCGAGCTGGCGGCGGAACTCGGCCAGCAGCGCGGTGTAGTTGGCGTTGTCGGCCGCGGTACCGCAGCTCAGCCCGCAGGCCACCGGGTACTCCCAGTCGATGTCGATGCCATCGAACACGCCCGCAGCCGCGCCCGCGCCACCGGCACCGTCGGTCACCGGCAGGTTGCCCTTGATGTAGGCGTCGACGCACGAGGCCACGAAGGCCTGGCGGTTGGCCGGCTGTGCCGCGCTGGAGAAGCCGCGCGACCAGGTCCAACCACCCAGCGAGATCAGCACCTTCACGTTCGGGTGCTTGGCCTTGAGCTGCTTGAGCTGGTTCCAGTTGCCGCGCAGCGGCTGGTCCCAGGTGTCGGCGCTGCCGCTCACGCTTTCGCCGGCCTGGAAGGCCTTGGTGTAATCGGCGAACGCGTCGCCGCCCACCCCGGTGTTCGGGTCGGATGCCTGGGTGATGCCCACTTCGCAGCGGTTGTTGCGCACGTTGCCGAAGGCGTAGTTGATGTGGGTCAGCTTGGCCGCCGAACCACTGGTGTCGATGTTCTTGACCCGGTAATTGCGCCCGTAGATGCCCCACTGGGTGAAGTAGCCGATGACCCGCTTGTTGCCGCCGCTGCCGCCGCCCGCTGCGGTGGTCACGCTGATCGACGCGCTCTGCGCCGAGGCATTGCCGGCGTTGTCGCGGGCACGCACGGTGTAGGTGTAGGCGGTGCTGGCGGCGAGCCCGCCGTCGGTGTACGTGGTGGCGCTGGGCGAACCGACCAGGCTGCCGTTGCGGTACACGTCGTAGCCGGCCACGCCGCTGCCGCCGCTGTTGTCGCTGGCCGCGGTCCAGGCCAGGCTCACGGTGCTGGCGGTTTTCGACGGCGAGGCCAGGCCGCCGGGCACGCTGGGCGGGGTGGTGTCATTGCTGGCCGCGTTGACGGTCACGCTGACGGTGGCCGACGAGGTCACCGCGTTGTTGTTGTCGGTGGCCACCGCCTTGAAGGTGTGGGTGCCGGCGGCGGCGTTGGCCCAGGCGACGCTGTAGGGCGCGCTGGTGTCGATGCCCAGCGAGGTGCCGCCGCGGAAGAATTCGACCTTGCTCACCGTGCCGTCGGCGTCGCTGGCGTTGGCGCTGACGGTGATGGTGCTGCCGGCGGCGAAGCTGGCGCCATTGGCCGGCGAGGTGAGGCTGACGCTGGGCGCCTGGTTGCTGCCGCCGCTGTCGCAGGCGCCGAGGTTGGTGTAGTACGGCGCGCCGGCCGGGTGGTCGGGCGGGGCGTTCCAGATGTCCTGGTTGGCCCGGTACAGCACGCCGCCCTTCTGCAGGGTGGAGCCGGACAGGTAGATCACGTTGCCGTTCCACTCCGGCACGCCGGTACAGCTGGCGGCCTGGGCCAGGCCAGGGGCGAGGGTCGCCGAGGCCAGGGCCGCGGCCAGCAGCCAACGGCGGTGCCGGGAAGGGGAACGGGGAGATAACGATGTCACCGTACTGCGCGCAATCGGGTCAGCCATGGTCGTACTCCGATCAGGTGATGGGCGCTGGGCGGCAGGGTGTCGGCCAGCGTTGCAGCAGGTCCGGGGCCGGTGAGAGAGGCCGGCAACAGCACAGGGGGCGGACGCAGGGCCCGCCTGGCAGGGCGCCCGGCGGGTAGTGGCAACGTTGTCATGGTTTTCCCGGCCAATCCGTGCGCCAGCGCAAGGTTCGGGGCGCCGGCGGTTTCGGATGGCCCCGCGGCAGGCGGGCCGGAACCGACCCGGGCAGCGACCACCGGCCGGCAGGGACCGGTACAATAGTGGGCCCCGTCTCCAACCACGGTTCCCCGGACATGATGGTCCTCGAGGGCGCATCCGCCCTTTCGCCGTTCCGCCGCGAACGTCTTGAATCCCGCCTGCAGTCCCTGGCCGCCGACCTGCGCATCACCGGTGCCTGGCACGTCTACTTCATCCAGACCGAGGGCGAGGCCGCGCCGGACCCGGCGATCCTGAGCCGCATCCTGGAGGCCCAGCCCGCGCTGGCGCCGCAGGAGGCCGGCGCCATCTCCCGCTTCGTGGTGCCGCGGCTGGGCACGCTGTCGCCGTGGTCGAGCAAGGCCACCGAACTGGTGCGTGGCGCCGGGCAGCCGATCCGCCGGGTGGAACGCGGCCTGCGCATCGACCTGGCCGGCTGGCCGGTTGACGCCGCCGCCCGCGACGCGGTGATCCGCGCGCTGCACGACCCGATGACCCAGTCCGTGCTGGACGACGCGGCGCAGGCCCAGGCGCTGTTCACCGCGCCGGCCCGTGGCGAGCTGGAACGCGTGGCGCTGGATGACCTGGAGGCGGCCAACCGCCGCCTCGGCCTGGCCATGGCCCAGGACGAGATCGACTACCTGCGCCAGCGCTTCGGCGAACTGGGCCGCAAGCCGTCGGACGTGGAACTGATGATGTTCGCCCAGGCAAACTCCGAACATTGCCGGCACAAGATCTTCAACGCCAGCTGGACCATCGACGGCGCCGACCAGGCCAACTCGCTGTTCCGCATGATCAAGAACACCCACCAGCACACCCCGCAGCACACGTTGAGCGCCTACAGCGACAACGCGGCGGTAGTGGCCGGTTTCCCGGCCGCGCGTTACCGGCCCGACCCGGCCACGGGCGAATACCGCAGCGAAGCGGTGGTCAACTCGGCGTTCTGCATCAAGGTGGAAACCCATAACCACCCGACCGCGATCGCGCCGTTCCCGGGCGCCTCCACCGGCGCCGGCGGCGAGATCCGCGACGAGGGCGCCACCGGCCGCGGCGGCAAGCCCAAGGCCGGCCTGACCGGCTTCTCGGTCTCGCACCTGCGCATTCCCACCCTGCCGCAGCCGTGGGAGGCGCCGCGCGCGCTGAACCCGCGCATGGCGCCGGCGCTGGACATCATGCTGGAGGGCCCGCTCGGCGGCGCCGCCTTCAACAATGAGTTCGGCCGCCCCAACCTGCTGGGCTACTTCCGCAGCTTCGAGCTGCCGGAAGGCGAGGGCCTGACCCGCGCCTATGACAAGCCGATCATGCTGGCCGGCGGCCTCGGCGCGATCGATCAGGTCCAGGTCGAGAAGCTGAAGCTGCAGCCGGGCGATGCGGTCATCGTGCTCGGCGGCCCGGCCATGCTGATCGGCCTCGGCGGCGGTGCGGCCAGTTCGGTGGCCTCCGGCGAAAGCGCCGAAGACCTCGACTTCGCCAGCGTGCAGCGCGACAACCCGGAAATGGAGCGCCGCTGCCAGGAAGTGATCGACCGCTGCGTCGCGCTCGGCCTGAACAACCCGATCCGCTGGTTCCATGACGTCGGCGCTGGTGGCCTGTCCAACGCGATTCCCGAGCTGCTGCACGACTCCGGCGTGGGTGGCGTGATCGACCTGGGCAAGGTGCCCACCGACGACCCGTCGCTGTCGCCGATGCAGCTGTGGTGCAACGAATCGCAGGAGCGCTATGTGCTCGGCGTGCCGCAGGACCGCCTGGCCGAGTTCGCCGCGCTGTGCGCGCGTGAGCGTTGCCCGTTTGCCGCGGTCGGTGTGGCCACCGCCGAGGAACGCCTGGTGGTCGCCTATGGCGCAACCGTCGGCAACATCCCGGCCGATGCTCCGATTGACCTGCCGATGGACGTGCTGTTCGGCAAGGCGCCGAAGATGCACCGCGACACCGTGCACCCGCCGGCACCGCGCTGGCCGGCGCTGAAGACCAACGGGCTGGACCTGCACGAGGCCGGCCTGCGCGTGCTCGCGCACCCGTCGGTGGCGTCCAAGAACTTCCTGGTCACCATCGGCGACCGCAGCGTGGGCGGCCTGACCGCACGCGAACAGATGATCGGCCCGTGGCAGCTGCCGCTGGCCAACGTCGCCATCACCCTGGCCGGTTTCGATACCGTTGCCGGTGAGGCGATGGCGATCGGCGAGCGCACCCCGCTGGCCCTGCTGGATGCCGCCGCGTCGGCGCGCATGGCCGTCGGCGAGGCGATCACCAACCTGTGCGCCGCCCCGGTGGACGCGCTGGAGACGGTGAAGCTCTCCGCCAACTGGATGGCCGCGGCCGGCCACAACGGCGAAGACGCGCTGCTGTATGACGCGGTCCGCGCGGTGGGCATGGAACTGTGCCCGCAGCTGGACCTGAGCATTCCGGTCGGCAAGGATTCGCTGTCGATGCAGGCGCAGTGGCACGACAACGGCCAGGCGCACAAGTCGGTCTCGCCGGTGTCGCTGGTGATCTCGGCATTCGCGCCGGTGGCCGATGCCACCACGCAGCTGACCCCGCTGCTGGACCGCGACAGCGACAGCGAGCTGTGGCTGATCGGCCTTGGGGCCGGCAAGCAGCGCCTGGGCGGTTCGATCCTGGCCCAGGTGCACGCCGACCACAGCGCACTGCCGGCCTTCGCCGGCCCGGTGCCGGATCTGGATGACGCCCAGCGCCTGCGTGCCTTCTTCGAACTGATCCGCGACGCGCGTCAAGCCGGCCTGCTGCTGGCTTACCACGACCGCAGCGACGGCGGCGCGTTTGCCGCGCTGTGCGAAATGGCGTTCGCCTCGCGTCTCGGCCTGGACATCACGCTGGATGCCTGGGGTGACGATCCGTTCCGCAGCCTGTTCAACGAAGAACTGGGTGCGGTGGTGCAGATCGCCCGCGAAGACCGCGCCGCGTTCGCCGACCTGGTCGAGCGCCATGCGCTCACCGAATGCGCGCAGCGCATTGCCCGCCCGACCACCGCACCGGTGGTGCGGGTGTCGCTGCAGGGCGAGAGCCTGGTGGAGTGGCGCTGGGAAGCGCTGTTCGATGCCTGGTGGTCGGTCACCCACGCCATGCAGAAGCTGCGCGACAACCCGGACAACGCCGACCAGGAGCGTGCGATCGCACGCAACTTCAACGCGCCGGGCCTGAAGCCGAAGCTCAGCTTCGACCTCAGCGAAGACGTGGCGGCTCCTTTCATCAACACCGGCGCGCGTCCGCGCGTGGCGGTGCTGCGCGAGCAGGGCGTCAACGGCCAGATCGAGATGGCCAACATCTTCGAGCGCGCCGGTTTCAGCGCCTACGACGTGCACATGAGCGACCTGATCGCAGGCCGCGTGGACCTGTCCGACTTCACCGGCCTGGCGGCCTGTGGCGGCTTCAGCTACGGCGACGTGCTGGGTGCCGGTCGCGGCTGGGCCACCTCGGTGCTGGAGCGCAGCGCGCTGCGCGATGCCTTCGCCGCGTTCTTCGCGCGCCAGGACAGCTTCGCGCTGGGCGTGTGCAATGGCTGCCAGATGATGAGCCAGCTCAAGGACATCATTCCCGGTGCCGAGCACTGGCCGCAGTTCCGCCGCAACCGCAGCGAGCAGTTCGAGGCGCGCACCGCGTTGCTGGAAGTGGTGGAGTCGCCGTCGATCCTGCTGCGTGGCATGGCCGGTTCGCGCCTGCCGGTGGCGGTGGCACATGGTGAAGGCCAGGCCATCTTCGCCAGCGCCGTGGACCAGGCGGCAGCACGCGTGTCGCTGCGTTACGTCGATGGCGACGGCAACGTGGCCACGCAGTACCCGCTCAACCCGAACGGCTCGCCCGACGGCATCACCGGCCTGACCACCACCGACGGCCGCGTGACCATCATGATGCCGCACCCGGAGCGCACCCCGCGCGCGGTGAACCTGAGCTGGCGCCCGGCCGACTGGAACGGCGACTCGCCGTGGCTGCGCATGTTCCGCAACGCAAGAGTATGGTGCGGTTGAGTGAAAATTCACGACACGTGAGAGTGTCGTGAAAGCTGAGTGAAAAAAACCGCCGACCTGTTCGGCGGTTTTTTTTTGCGCGCGATCCAACTCCAGCGGAAGCAACGAGTTACAGCGCGTTACACGCGTGAAGTCGTGTGATGAAAATTGCTCACATCGATCTAACAAAAGACGTTGATGAATAGTCAAATGTGTGACGCGCCTCGCGTTCGAACAATTTCTCCTGTCAAAGTCTTGACGCAACCAAAACCGTGCGTTAACACTGATTGCTCATTTTGACAGCGTTCAGTTCTGCAGTAACCCCAAGGATGGCGAGTTCTCTGTTCGTTGATCGCGCCGTTAGCGCGCCATCCGGCACAACGCAGTAAATCAAGCGGAAAACGCCCCCAGGGGACGTTGGGCCACGCGGCCTGGCGTTGGCGTCGCTTTGCCTAAAACCAGCCAACCAGGAGTCGCATCGATGAATCGGATTTATCGCAAGGTCTGGAACAAAGCACTGGGGCAGATGGTCGTTGCCTCCGAACTGGCCAGCAGCCAGACCCCGGGCGTGGTCATCGATCAGCGACGATCTTCCGACACGCGTGGCGGTGCCGTGCTGTCGGCCGCCATCGCCTTGACGCTTGGATTGGGCATGACCGGGGCGGTCTCCGATGCGCATGCGCAGTCGGTGGAAGTGGGCGGCAATGCCAACTGCGTGGTGCTCAACAGCAACGTGATCGACAGCTGCGTGGTGGACGGCAACGCGACCGCATCGGGCGCGAACGCCGTGGCGATCGGCAGCAACAGCACCGCCTCGGCGGCCAACAGCGTGGCGCTCGGCGCCGGCTCGCGTGCCGCACGCGCCAACACGGTGTCGGTCGGCGATGCCGGCAAGGAACGCCAGGTGACCAACGTCGCCGCCGGCACCGCTGCCACCGATGCGGTGAACAAGGCGCAGCTCGACACCGTGGCCGCCACCGCCGCCAGCGCGACGCGCTACTTCAAGGCGGACGGTGCGAACAACAACAGCGACGCGGCACGCATCGACGGTGAAGGCGCGCTCGCCGCCGGCGCGGGTGCCAATGCCGATGGTGACGGCGCCAGCGCACTGGGCCACAACAGCCAGGCGCTGGCCAACGCGACCACGGCGGTCGGCAGCGATGCCATTGCCGCCGGCCTGGGCGGCAGCGCCTTTGGCCAGAACAGCCTGGCGATCGGTGACGCCACCGTCGCGGTGGGCCAGAGCGCGGTGGCGCTCGGGCTCGGCGACGTGGCGCTCGGCGCCTCCGCATTCGCCGCCAGCGAAAATGGCGCGGCGACCGCAATCGGCGGCCTGGCCGAAGCCAGCGCCGATGGCGCCACGGCCATCGGCGGCGGCGCACTCGCGATCGGTGCGGGCAGCACCTCGCTCGGCCGTGGTGCCGGCAGCGGCGGTGAAGCATCCATCGCAGTGGGTGCCTTCAGCACCGCAGTGGCCGATTTCAGCGCGGCACTGGGCTCCAATTCCGCCGCGGTGGCGGTGGGCAGCGTGGCGCTCGGCGCCGGCTCCTACGCCGATCGCGTCGACACCGTCTCGGTAGGCAACAACAACGGCCTGCAGCGGCAGATCACCAACGTCGCCGCCGGCACCGAAGCCGGTGATGCGGTGAACAAGGCCCAGCTGGATGAAGTGGGTGACGTCGCGCAGACCACGAGCAAGTACTTCCAGGCCAGCGGCAGCGCGGACAGCGACGCTGGTGCGTTCGTGGACGGCGACAACGCCACCGCCATCGGCGAAGCCAGCAACGCGCTCGGCAACGGCGCAACCGCGCTGGGCAGCGGCGCCACCGCGGTGGCGCAGAACGCCACGGCGGTGGGCTACAACGCGCTGGCCAGCGGCCAGAACAGCGCCGCGTTCGGCACCAATGCGCAGGCCAATGGCCCGGGCAGTGTCGCGGTCGGCGGCGCCGCCGTCGACGAAGACGGCAACCCGCTGATCACCAACGGCGGCGTGCCGGTCGACACCGGCGCCACCAGCGCCGGCGTGGGCGGCACCGCCGTCGGCGCAAGCGCTGAAGCGTCCGGCTTCGCCGCCTCTTCGTATGGCGTAGGTGCGTATGCGGCCGGCGCACAGTCCTCCGCGTTCGGTGCGGTGGCCAATGCCACCGGCGACTACGCCACCGCCGTCGGCACGCAGAGCGTGGCCGCCGGCACCAGCAGCACCGCCATCGGCGGTCCGGCCGACCTGATTCCGGGCCTGGGCTTCTTCGTGCAGACCCAGGCCAGTGGCGAAGCCGCCACCGCGGTGGGCGCCGGCGCCATCGCCAGCGGCGACTACGCCGTGGCCAACGGCACGCTGAGCGAAGCCTCCGGCACCGAAGCCACCGCGCTGGGCTACTTCGCCTACGCACCCGGCGAAGGCGCGTCCGCACTCGGTGCGGAAAGCTGGGCCAGTGGTGACCTGAGCACCGCGGTGGGCTTCTACAGCACCGCACGCGGCGCCAACAGCGTTGCACTCGGCGCCAACTCGACGGCGGTGCGCGACAACACGGTGTCGGTCGGCGATGTCGGCAACGAACGTCAGATCACCCACGTGGCGGCCGGCAGCGAAGCCACCGACGCGGTGAACAAGGCACAGCTGGACGCCGTCGCGCAGACCGCCGACGGCACCGCGTACCGCTTCAAGGCCAACGATTCGCAGGACAGCGACGTGGGCGCCTTCGCCGATGGCGACGGTGCGGTCGCGGCCGGTGAGGCCAGCAATGCCATCGGCGCCGGTGCGGTCGCCGTGGGCAACGGCGCTTCTGCGGTGGGCGACGACACCGTCGCGGTCGGCCATAACGTGGCCGCCGGCGGTACCGGCAGCGTCGCCATCGGCGGCGTCGGCCAGGCGTACGACCAGTACAACTCACCGATCGTGGATGCCGACGGCAACGCGGTGACAGTGGGCACTACCGCCGCACAGGACGCCGTTGCGGTGGGCGCAGGTGCACAGGCCACCGGCGCACTGAGCAATGCCTTCGGTAGCGGGGCACAGGCCACGGGCGACAACAGCCTGGCGCAGGGCTACAAGTCACGCGCCACCGGCGAGTACAGCGTGGCGCAGGGCGACAACGCGTTCGCCAGCGGCAGCGAGAGCACCGCCACCGGCGCGTATGCGTGGGCCACCAGCGATGGCGCCACCGCCTTCGGCTCCAGCGCCTGGGCCACCGACGCCAACGCCACCGCCGTGGGCTATGCGGCGTGGGCCGATGGCAGCGGCGCCACCTCGGTGGGCTACAACAGCTGGGCGCGTGGCAACAGCTCCACCGCGCTCGGCCGCGGGGCGTTCGGCTACGGCGACAACAGCGTCGCGGTGGGCTACCAGGCGCTCGGCAACAGCATCAACACCATCGCCATCGGCACCAATGTGGTGGCCGGCGGTGAGAGCGCGGTGGGTATCGGCGCAGGCAGCAACGCAAGTGCATCCAACGCAGTTGCGCTCGGCGCCGGCGCGCGCGCCGATCGTGCGTACACCGTCTCGGTGGGCAACGACGACCAGCAGCGTCAGATCACCCAGGTGGCGGCGGGTACCGAAGGCACCGATGCGGTGAACGTGGATCAGCTCACCGCGGCCACCGACAAGTTCCAGGCCACGGGTGATGGCGTTGCGGTTGCCGGTGGCGAGGACAGCGTGGCCGCCGGATCCAACGCCGCCACCGATGGCGACTACGCCACGGCGATCGGTTCCAGCAGCTTCGCCAGCGGCACCGGTGCCTCTGCCGTGGGCAGCGGTGCATTCGCCCTGGGTGATGCCGCCACGGCAGTCGGCCTCAACGCATTGGCCAGTGCAGGCAGCGCCACGGCAACGGGCGCGGATGCGCAGGCGACGGCCGAATACGCCACCGCCAGCGGTGCCGAAAGCCTGGCCTCGGGCGAACAGAGCACCGCCACCGGCGCGGCCAGCGTCGCCTCGGGCGCGGGCAGCCTGGCCGGCGGTGCGTTGTCCGAAGCCGCGGGTGAGGAATCGGTGGCGCTGGGTTACTACAGCACCGCCAGCGGCACGGGCGCGACCGCGGTCGGCGCCGAAAGCGTGGTCACCGGCACCTTGTCGGCCGGCTATGGCTTCGCCTCTGAAGCCACCGCCGGTTACACCACCGCGATCGGCGGCTACGCCGCTGCCACGGCCTTCAACGCTACGGCATTGGGCAGCTTCGCCCAGGCCACCGGCTCGAACAGCGTCGCGCTGGGTGGCGACGCCGAAGCCAGTGGCGCGTACAGCACCGCCACCGGCCAGGGCAGCCTGGCCAGCGGCACCAACAGTGTGGCCATCGGCGGCGCGTTGTTCGGCCTGCTGCCGACCGAAGCGTCGGGCAACTACTCCACCGCCGTGGGCGGTGGCGCCTGGTCGCCGGGCCTGAACAGCACCGCCTTGGGCAATGCCGCCACCTCCTCGGGGGTGAACAGCGTGGCGCTGGGTGCGGACTCGATTGCCGACCGCGACGACAGCGTGTCGGTGGGCAGTGCCGGCAGCGAGCGGCAGATCACCAACGTCGCCGCCGGTACCGACGGCACCGATGCGGTCAACGTGAACCAGCTCAACGCGGTTGCTGAAACGGCGGCCACCACCAGCAAGTACTTCCAGGCCAGCGGCAGCGATGCCAGCGACGCAGGCGCGTATGTGGAAGGCGACAACGCACTGGCGGCCGGCGAAGCATCCAACGCGATCGGCGATGGCGCCAGCGCGCTGGGCAGTGGTGCGAATGCATTGGCCAACAACGCCACGGCGATTGGTTTCAACGCACTGGCCACCGGCGAAGGCGCAGCGGCACTGGGCAGCGACGCCCAAGCCACCGGCGAAAACAGCGTGGCGGTCGGCACGGGCGCGGCGGCCAGCGAGATCGGCGCCAGCGCCATCGGCAACGGCGCGCAGGCCTCGGGTGCGTACAGCACCGCCAATGGCAGCGAGGCCATCGCGTCGGGCCAGCAGGCCACCGCGAACGGCTTCCGTTCCAGCGCGTCCGAAGCCGGTGCATCGGCCTTCGGCGGCTACAGCGAAGCGACCGGCGAGTTGTCGTCGGCACTGGGCTACGGCGCAGTGGCCTCCAATGCCTATGCCACGGCAGTCGGTGCGGCAGCCACCGCGTCCGGCGCCAGTTCGGTGGCGGTGGGTGAGTTCAGCGAGGCCACCGGCGATGAAAGCGTCGCCATCGGCGGCAGCACGTTCTTCGGTTTCATCCCGGCACGCGCATCGGGTACCGGTGCATCGGCCTTCGGTGCCGGTGCCTGGGCGACCGACGACTACGCCACCGCGATCGGCTGGAATTCGTGGGCCGATGCGGCCAGCGCCACCGCGCTGGGTGAGAGCGCCACCGCCACCGGCGTGAACAGCGTGGCGTTGGGTGCCGGTTCCAGTGCGGACCGCGACAACAGCGTCTCGGTCGGTACCGCCACCACGCAGCGCCAGATCACCAACGTGGCGGCGGGTACCGAAGGCACCGACGCGGTCAACCTCGACCAGCTCAGCGCCGTGGCCGATACCGCCGAGGAAACCAACCGCTACTTCAAGGCGTCCGGCAGCGGCAACGGCGACGACGTGGGCAGCTACGTCGACGGCACCTACGCCACGGCAGCGGGCGAGGCGTCCAACGCCTTCGGCACCGGCGCATCGGCCTACGGCAGCGGTTCGCTCGCGTCGGGCCGCTACGCCTCGGCGTCCGGCTACAACGCGTCGGCCACTGCCGATTCGGCCACCGCCATCGGTGGCGCGCTGTACTACGAAGATGCCAACGGCAACGTGCTGCTCGACAAGGCCACCAGTGCCAGCGGTACCGGCGCCACCGCACTGGGTGCCGGTGCACAGGCCAGCGGCGCGTTCAGCACCGCCAGCGGTGCGGGCGCGACCTCGGCGGGTGGACAGTCGTCGGCCTTCGGCTACAGCGCCGAAGCCGGTAGCGACTACAGCACCGCCGTGGGCGCGTTCAGTGCCGCCAGCGGCGTGCGCACCACCGCGCTCGGCTACGGTGCCGAGGCCAGCGGCGATTACGCCTCTGCGTTCGGCTGGGGCAGCACCGCGTCCGGCGCGTATGGCATCGCCATCGGCAACAGCGCGCAGGCCAGCGGGGCCAACAGCTTCGCCGGCGGCGCCAGCGCCTGGGCCACCGCAGCGCAGACCACGGCGGTGGGCCAGTTGGCCTGGGCGACCTCGGCCGGCTCCACCGCCATCGGCCAGGACAGCTACGCCTACAGCGGCATCAACGCCACCGCGCTCGGCAAGAGCGCCTGGGCCAACGGCACCGGCAGCGTGGCACTGGGCGCAGGCTCGCGTGCCACCGAAGCCAACGTGGTGTCGGTAGGTGGCGGCAATGGCACCACCGGTCCGGCCACGCGCCGCATCACCAACGTCGGCGCGGCAGTGAATGCCAACGACGCGGTGAACAAGGCGCAGCTGGACAGCGTGGCGGCGACCGCCGACCAGGTCGGCCAGCGCTTCAAGGCCAGCGGCAGCGGTGTAGCCACGGCCAGCGGCACCGATGCGCTGGCGGCCGGTTCCGGCGCCACCGCCAGCGGCACCCGCAGCAGCGCACTGGGTACCGCGGCAACCGCCTCGGCGACCGGTGCCACCGCCGTCGGCGCCGATGCGTCGGCACGCGGCGACAACAGCACCGTGGTTGGCCGCCTGGCCTCGACCAACGCCACCAACGGTGTGGCGGTCGGCAACGGCGCCTTCGTCAGCAACGGTGCCAACGGCATCGCCATCGGCGCCAGCGCCGGTGCGTCCGGCGCCAACTCGGTGGCGCTGGGTGCGGGTTCGCGTGCGGTGGAAGCCAATGTGGTCTCGGTCGGTGGCGGCAACGGCACCGATTCGCCGGCCACCCGCCGCATCGTCAACGTCGCCGCCGGTCGCATCGCCGCCGGCAGCACCGACGCGGTCACCGGCGGCCAGCTCAACACCACCAACCAGCGCGTCGGCGCGGTGGAAACCCGCGTGGGTGACATCGACGACCGCATCGGTTCGGTGGAGAGCGTCACCGCCAATGCGGTGAGCTACGACGACAGCAGCCGCGACAAGCTCACGCTGTCCGGCCTGCAGGGCACCACCCTGGACAACGTCGCCACCGGTTCGATCGCCAGCGGCAGCCGCCAGGCCATCAACGGCGGCCAGCTGTTCCAGGCGCTGACCGACACCGCCAGCTTCCTGGGCGGTGGCGCCAGCGTGGGCATGCAGGGCGTGTTCGTCGCACCGAACTACGTGATCCAGGGCAGCACGTACAACAACGTAGGCGATGCACTGGGCGCGCTCGACCGCAAGGTCACCGACCTCGACCAGCGCGTGGCCAGCGGCAGCGGCAGCACGGCGCGGGCACGGACGGCGGCGGTCTCCACCGCCAGCGTCGCGGCCGCACCGGACGCGGCCGACACCGCCGCGACCCCGGCCGCCAGCAGCGTTGCATCGGCCAGCGTGGCCAGCGCCGCCCCGGTGGTGCAGGGCACGCCGACCGCCGCCAGTGTCGGCACCGCGCAGCCGGTGGCTGCGGTGGCGCCGGTCACCTCGGTGGCGATGGGCGATGGCGCCGTGGCCAGTGGCGCCTCGGCCACCGCGATCGGGCAGGGGGCCAGCGCCACGGCCGCCAACTCGGTTGCGCTCGGCCAGGGCTCGGTCGCCAACCGCGCCGACACGGTGTCGGTGGGTGCCGCAGGTGCCGAACGCCAGGTCACCAATGTCGCCGCCGGCAGCGCCGCGACCGACGCGGTCAACAAGGGCCAGCTGGACGGTGGCATCGCCACCGCCAACAGCTACACCGACCAGCGCTACAGCGCGATGGCCGATACGTTCGACATCTACAAGGGCGAGATCGACGAGCGCCTGCGTCACCAGGACCGTCGCATCGACCGCCAGGGTGCGATGAACGCGGCCATGCTCAACATGGCCACCAGTGCCGCCGGCATCCGCACGCAGAACCGCGTCGGCGTCGGCGTCGGCTTCCAGAGCGGCGAATCGGCATTGTCGCTGGGGTATCAGCGCGCCATCAGCGAGCGCGCCACCGTCACTGTCGGCGGTGCGTTCAGCAGCGATGACAGCTCGGTGGGCGTGGGTGCCGGCTTCGGCTGGTAACCCACGGATGCAATGCAAGGCCTGAGGGGGCGGGTCACGGAAACCCTGGCCAGGGCCGGCCGGGGTTTCCGCATGGAGTGTTGGCCTGAACAGTCGTTTGATCCATGACCTTGAAGAGGAATACACCGTGACCAAGAAGCAGAACCTTCGCATCAATGTGCTGGCAGCCGCCGTGCTGTCGTTGTCCGTGGGCGCCAGCGCCTATGCCGCCGGTTTGCCGGTCAAGGAGCCCGCGCAACAGGCCAGCACCGCCCAACAGGGTTCCGAACGCATCATCGTCAAGTACCGCACCGGCACCGCCGCCGCCACCGATCGCTCGGCCAAGCTGGCCGCGGTGACCTCGGCCGTGTCGCGTGCGAGCCTGGGCACCACGGCGTCGCGCGCGGCGGCCGCCAGCCCGCAGCACCTGCGCCGCCTCGGCACCGGTGCCGACGTGATCCGCCTGCAGGGCAAGCTCAGCCAGGTTGAACTGCAGAAAGTCCTGAAGGAAATCCAGGCCGATCCGTCGGTCCAGTACGCGGAAGCCGACGTCAAGCTGCAGCGCACCGATGTGCGCGCCAAGGAAACCCCGCAGCTGGTGCCGAACGACCCGCTGTACGCGCAGTACCAGTGGCACCTGAGCAGCGCCACCGGCGGCGTCAACGCACCGGCCGCGTGGGACGTGGCGCAGGGCGAGGGCGTGGTGGTCGCGGTGCTCGACACCGGCATCCTGCCCGGGCACCCGGACTTCGCCGCCGGCACCCTGCTGCAGGGCTATGACTTCATCAGCGACGCCGAGACCTCGCGCCGTCCCACCGATGCCCGCGTACCCGGTGCACTCGATTACGGTGATTGGGTTGAAAACGACAACGAGTGCTACAGCGGCTCGCTGGCCGAAGACAGCTCCTGGCACGGCACCCACGTCTCCGGCACGATTGCCGAAGCGACCAACAACGGCGTCGGCATGGCCGGCGTAGCCTACAAGGCCAAGGTGCTGCCGGTCCGCGTGCTCGGCAAGTGCGGCGGCTACCTGTCCGATATCGCCGATGCGATCACCTGGGCATCCGGTGGCACCGTCGCCGGCGTTCCGGCCAATGCGAACCCGGCCGAAGTGATCAACATGAGCCTGGGTGGCAGTGGCGCGTGCGACGCGGCCTACCAGGATGCGATCAACGGCGCGGTGTCGCGTGGCACCACCGTGGTGGTGGCGGCCGGCAACTCGGCCGGCAACGCGGCCAACTTCCGCCCGGCCAGCTGCGCCAACGTGGTTGCCGTGGGTGCCACCCGCATCACCGGTGGCATCGCCTATTACTCCAACTTCGGCGCGGCGGTGGATCTGTCCGGTCCGGGCGGTGGTGGCAGCGTCGACGGCAACCCGGGCGGCTACGTCTGGCAGGCCGGCTACAACGGTTTGACCACGCCGACCTCCGGTGCCTACAGCTACATGGGCATGGGCGGCACTTCGATGGCCTCGCCGCACGTGGCCGGCGTGGCCGCGCTGGTGCAGGGTGCACTGGCCTCGGCCGGCAAGGACCCGCTGACCCCGGCACAGCTGGAAGCCCTGCTCAAGCAGACCGCGCGTACCTTCCCGGTGACCATCCCGGCGGCCACCCCGATCGGCACCGGCATCGTCGACGCCAAGGCCGCACTGGCCAAGGCCCTGGAAGAGCCGTGCACCGTGGACTGCGCCCCCGACGCGACCCCGCTCACCAACCGCGTGGCGGTGGGTGGCCTGAGCGGCGCCGGTGGCAATGAAGCGCTGTACAGCTTCGAGGCGACCGCCGGCAAGACGCTGAGCTTCCTCACCTACGGTGGCAGCGGCAACGTGTCGTTGTACGTCAAGGCCGGCGCCGAGCCGACCACAACGGACTTCGGCGCCAAGTCGGCGCGCCCGGGCAACAGCGAAACCGTGCGCTTCACCGCACCGGTGGCGGGCACGTACTACATCAAGCTGGTGGGTGAATCCGCCTATAGCGGCGTGAGCATCCAGGCCGTCCAGTAACGGTCTGGTCGTACCTGCGGGAGCCCGTCATGTGACGGGCTCCCGTTTTCAGACGGTGGCGACTGCATGTAGCACCACGGCGAACTGCTAAAGTCTCCGGGTCGCCAGGAGAGCTTTCGTGAATGCGGTAGCCCACCATCTTGCTGAAGAAGCCCCACTGGATGCGGAATCCCGCATCGTGGCGCTGTTGCTGCGCAACGGACGGTTGAAAGACGCCGACCTGGCGCGTGCACGCCCGCTGCAGCGCGAAGCCGGCGGCAGCCTGCTGCCGTTGCTGGTGCGGCTGGGCCTGGTGTCCGAACGCGACCATGCCCAGGCGTGCGCCGAGGTGCTGGCGTTGCCGTTGCTGGAAGGCAAGGCCGTGGCCGAGGCGCCCCCCGAATCCCTGCTGGATGCGCTGCCGCTGTCGCTGCGCTTCCTCAAACAATTCCATGCCTGCCCACTGGCGCTGCACGACGGCGTGCTCGACCTGTGGCTGAGCGATCCGCAGGAGCCCTATGCCGCCGATGCGGTACGGCTGGCGATGGCGGTGCCGCTGCGCCTGCACGTCGGCCTGCGATCGGAGATCGATGACGTCATCGAGCGCTGGTTCGGCCAGGGCCGCAGCGCGATGGGCGCGATCATCGAAACCGCCGACGGCGAAGGCAGCGTGGTCGACGACATCGAACACCTGCGCGACCTGGCCTCCGAAGCGCCGGTGATCCGCCTGGTCAACCTGGTCATCCAGCGTGCGGTGGAACTGCGCGCGTCGGACATCCACATCGAGCCGTTCGAAAACCGGCTCAAGGTGCGTTACCGCGTCGACGGCGTGCTGATCGAAGGCGAGAGCCCGCCGGTCAACCTCACCGCCGCGGTGATCAGCCGCATCAAGATCATGGCGCGGCTGAACATCGCCGAGCGCCGGCTGCCGCAGGACGGCCGCATCATGCTGCGCGTGCAGGGCAAGGAGCTGGACCTGCGTGTGAGCAGCATGCCCACCGCGCACGGTGAAAGCGTGGTCATGCGCCTGCTTGACCGCGACACGGTGGTGTTCGACTTCCACCGCCTCGGCTTCACCGACACCTTCCTGCCGCAGTTCCGCAAGGTGCTGGAGCAGCCACACGGCATCCTGCTGGTCACCGGTCCCACCGGCTCGGGCAAGACCACCACGCTGTATACCGCGCTGAGCCAGCTCAACACCGCCGACGTCAAGATCATCACCGTCGAAGACCCGGTGGAGTACCAGATCGAGGGCATCAACCAGATCCAGGCCAAGCCACAGATCGGGCTGGATTTCGCCAACGCGCTGCGCAGCATCGTGCGCCAGGATCCGGACATCATCATGATCGGCGAAATGCGCGATCTGGAAACCGCGCGCATCGCGATCCAGTCGGCATTGACCGGCCACTTGGTGCTGTCCACCCTGCACACCAACAACGCCGCCGGCGGCATCACCCGCCTGCTCGACATGGGCGTGGAAGACTACCTGCTCACCTCCACCATCAACGGCATCCTGGCCCAGCGCCTGGTGCGCCGGCTGGAGCCGCAGCATGCGCTGCGCTATCCGGCATCGCCGGAGGAGATCGAAAAGTTCGGCCTGCGCCGGCTGCAGCCCGAGGGCGAGATCTTCCTGTACCGCGCGCAGCCGTCCGCGCTGGCGCCGACCGGCTACCTGGGGCGGACCACCATCATGGAGTTCCTGGTGATGAACGACGAACTGCGCCGCGCGGTGATGCGCCGCGCCGGCATGGGCGAAGTGGAGCAGATCGCGCGCGCCGCCGGCATGCGCACCATGTACGAAGATGGGCTGAGCAAGGCGCTGCTGGGCCACACCACCATCGAAGAAGTCTTGCGCGTGACGGAGGACAGCTGATGCGCGTCGCTCCGGCACCACCGCTGGCGGGCCGCTGAGCATGCCGCTGTACCGCTACAAGGCGCTCAACGCACACGGCGAACTGTTCGACGGCCAGATGGAGGCCGCCAGCGAAGCCGACGTGGCCGCGCGGCTGCAGGACCAGGGCAGCCTGCCGATGGAGGCGCGGCTGGCCAGCGAGGGCAGCAACGGGGGAACCTCGTGGACCGCGTTGCTGCGGCGCAAGCCGTTCGACGGCAACGCGCTGGTGCAGTTCACCCAGCAGCTGGCCACATTGCTGGGCGCGGGGCAGCCACTCGACCGCGCGCTGACCATCCTGCTGGAACTGCCCGAGGACGAGCGCAGCCGCCGGGTGATCACCGACATCCGCGACGTGGTGCGCGGTGGTGCGGCGCTGTCCACCGCGCTCGAACGCCAGCATGGCCTGTTCTCGCGGCTGTACATCAACATGGTGCGCGCCGGCGAGGCCGGTGGCAGCCTGCACGACACCCTGCAGCGGCTGGCCGATTACCTGGAGCGCAGCCGCGAGCTGAAGGGGAGGGTCATCAACGCGCTGATCTATCCGGCCATCCTGCTGGCCGTGGTCGGTGGCGCGCTGATGTTCCTGCTCGGCTATGTGGTGCCGCAGTTCGCGCTGATGTACGAGAGCCTGGACGTGGCGCTGCCGTGGTTCACCCAGTGGGTACTCGGCGCCGGGCTGCTGGTGCGCGAAGGCTGGCTGGGCATGATCGTGGTGCCTTCGCTGGCGCTGCTGGTGCTGGAGCGCAAGCTGCGCCAGCCCGCCTTCCGGCTGGCGATGGACGCCTGGCTGCTGCGCCGCAAGGGCATCGGCGGCCTGATCGCCAAGCTGGAGACCGCGCGGCTGGCGCGCACGCTGGGCACCCTGCTGCGCAATGGCGTGCCGCTGCTGGCCGGGCTGGGCATCGCGCGCAATGTGCTGGGCAACCGCGCGCTGGCCGCCGACGTCGATGCGGCCAGTGATGAGGTCAAGAACGGCAACGGCCTGTCCGCGTCGCTGGCACGCGGCAAGCGCTTCCCGCGGCTCGCGCTGCAGATGATCCAGGTCGGCGAGGAGTCCGGCGCGCTGGACACGATGCTGCTCAAGACCGCCGACACCTTCGAACAGGAAACCGCGCGCGCGATCGACCGCCTGCTGTCCGCGCTGGTGCCGGTGATCACCCTGGTGCTGGCCTCGGTGGTCGGCCTGGTGATCATCTCGGTGCTGGTACCGCTGTACGACCTGACCAATGCCATCGGCTGACCGCCGTGGCGCACGTCCTTCCGACATGTTGCAAGGAGCTTCCATGATCCACCGTCGCAAACACTATCGCCTGTCCTCGCCGCGCAACCAGTCGGGCATGAGCCTGCTGGAAATCATCATCGTCATCGTGCTGATCGGCGCGGTGCTTACCCTGGTCGGCAGCCGCGTGCTCGGCGGTGCCGATCGCGGCAAGGCCAACATCGCCAAGTCGCAGGTACAGACCATGGCCGGCAAGATCGAGAACTACCAGCTCGACACCGGCAAATTGCCCGCCAAGCTGGACGACCTGGTCACCCAGCCCGGCGGCAGCAGTGGCTGGCTGGGTCCGTATGCCAAGCCGGCCGAGCTCAACGATCCGTGGGGCAACGCACTCGAGTACCGCGCACCGGGCGAAGGCCAGCCGTTCGACCTGATCAGCCTGGGCAAGGACGGCAAGGTCGGTGGCAGCAGCTACGACGCGGACATCAAGTACGAGTAACCGCGCTTGCGCACCCACTTCGCGCCTTGCCGCACCCCGCCGCTTCGCGCCGTGTCGCGACGGCAGCGCGTGCGCGGCGTTTCGCTGCTGGAAATGCTGCTGGTGGTGGCGCTGATCGCCATCATCGGGTTGATCACCGTCAACGCGATGAACGGCGGCATCGACGGCATGCGCCTTCGCAACGCCGGCAAGGAAGTGGCCAGCCAGCTGCGTTACACGCGCACCCAGGCCATTGCGACCGGCGAACGCCAGCGCTTCCTGATCGATCCCCGCGCACGCACCTGGCAGGGTGCCAACGGGCGCCATGGCAGCCTGCCCGACACGCTCGACGTCCGTTTCCACGGGGCCGCCCAGGTGGCCAGTGCACCGGGGCAGGGGGGCATCGCGTTCCACCCCGACGGCGGTTCCAGCGGCGGCACCATCGAGCTGAGCGTGCGCGGCGCGCTGTGGCGCATCGACGTGGGCTGGGTCACCGGCGAAGTGCGCTCGGGCCCGGTGCGGGGCGCGCCATGAAACGACAGCGCGGCTATTCGCTGCTGGAAGTGATCGTCGCCTTCGCGCTGCTGGCACTGGCGCTGACCCTGTTGCTGGGCAGCCTGTCCGGTGCGGCGCGGCAGGTACACACCGCCGACCTGCGCACGCGCGCGGTGCTGCATGCGCAGTCGCTGCTGGCCGCCACCGGCGTGGAGGCGCCGCTGCAGGTCGGGCGCGAGCAGGGCGAGTGGGAGGACGGCCGCTACCGCTGGGACCTGCAGGTGGAGCCGTACGTGGAGCCGCGCGCCACGGCGCTGGCGCCGGCCACCACCCGCAGCGGCCCCACACTCGCCCAGCTGACCCTGCAGGTGTCCTGGGGCGAACGCGAGGGTGAACGCCTGCAGTGGCGCAGCCTGCGCCTGCTGCCGAACACCGTGGCGGAGACGACGCGATGATGTACCCGCAGCGCATGCGCGGCTTCACCCTGATCGAAGTGCTGCTGGCCACGGTGCTGCTGGTCGGCGGCCTGGCGCTGGCCTTCGCGACGGTGCGCTCGGCCATGAACATCGCCCAGCGCGGTGAGCGCGTGGCCGCGCAGAACGAACGCATGCGCGCGGTGGAGGGTTTCCTGCGCCGGCGCCTGAGCATGGCGCTGCCCACCGCCACCGAACCGCCCGATCCCACCCGCGAACCGGTGCACTTCCTGGGCGAACCGCAGCGCATGCTGTTCGTGTCGGAACTGCCGGGCTACCTCGGTCGCGGCGGCCCGTATGTGCATGAGTTGCAGGTGCAGCGCAGCGGGAAAGCGCTGCGGCTGGAGGTGGCGCTGACCCTGGTGCAGAACGGCGAACGCATCGACGAGACCCCGCCGCGCGCGCCGGAACTGCTGGCCGACGACCTGCGTGAAGTGGCGTTCCGCTACCGTGGCGTGGACCCGCGCACCGGGCAGCTTGGCGAGTGGCAGACGCGCTGGGACGACACGCGCCGGCTGCCGACGCTGGTGGAGATCCGTGTCACGCCACAGCAGGGCATTGCCTGGCCGCCGATGGTGGCCGCACTCACCCAGTCGCGCGGGGCGCGTTCATGAGGCGCACGCGCGGTGCCGCGCTGGTGCTGGTGCTGTGGCTGATCGCCCTGCTCACCGCCGTGGTGGGCGGGTTCGCGCTCAGCGCCCGCATCGAGAACCTGCAGCAGCGGGTCACCGGTGACGACGCCATCGGGCAGGAGCATGCGCGCGCCGGGCTCGAATACGCGCTGTACCGCTTGCAGCCCAACGCGCTGCAACCGCCGTGGCTGCCGGACGGACGGCGTTACCGCTGGCAGTTCGACACGCGCCGGATCGACCTGCGCATCATCGACGAGAACGGCAAGATCAACCTCAATCTCGCCGATACCGCGCTGCTGGAGGCCTTCCTGCGTGCCATGGAGCTCGAGCCCGGCCGCGCGCGGCAGCTCGCCGGCGCGATCGCGGACTGGCGCGATGCCGACAGCCTCACCCAACCCGGCGGCGGCGCCGAGGCCGCGGACTACCAGGCGGCAGGCCTGCCGTATGGCCCGCGCAACGGCCGTTTCGAGACGGTGGGCGAACTGCAGCGCGTACTCGGCATGGACAATGAATTGTATGAACGGATGGAACCGATGCTGACCCTGTACAGTCGGCAGTCGCGTCCCGATCCACGGTTCGCGTCCGGGCCGGTACTGACCGCGCTCGGGCTGGATGCAGAGCGGCTGCTGGCCGAGCGCGAACGCGCCGAAGCCGCCGAAGATGGAAACGTGACCGGTGGAACGCTTGCCAGTGGCAGCGGCACCTATAGTATCGAGAGCCGCGCAACGGATGAACGCGGGCGGATCTCGGTGCTGCGTGCGGTAGTGCGCATGGGTTCGGCAGGCACGCCGGGGACGACTTACACAGTACTTCGCTGGGAACAGGGAATGGCAGCACGATGACGGGATGGCGGGACAGTCTGGTGCAGGCAAGGGGACGGCTCGCGCCGGGCGTGGGCAATGGCCTGCGCTGGTGGCGGCGTTCGCTGCTGGCCTGGCTGCCGGTACGCTGGCAGTGGGCGATGGGCTGGTCGCGTTCGCGGCTGCTGCTGTCGCAGCAGGGCGACCACCTGATGGTGCGCCGCGATACCGCCGCACAGGTGCAGCCGGTGGTCGAACTGCCGTGGCCCACCGCGCCGTCCGACCTGGAGGCGGTGCTCGATACCCGCCTGCGCCGCCTGCCGCGGCACTGGGTGCTGCCGGCATCGCTGGTACTGCGCCGTCCGCTGCGGTTGCCGGCCGCGGCCGCACCGCGCCTGCGCGATGTGGTGGGCTTCGAGATCGACCGGCAGACCCCGTTCGAGGCCAGCCAGGTGCATTACGACGTGCGCGAACTCGACACGCTGCCCGATGGCCAGCTGCAGGTCGAACTGGTGGTCATTCCGCGCCAGGCACTGGAGCAGTGGTCCCAGCAGGCCGGCACGTGGACGCAGCAGCTGGCCGGTGTGGATGCCGACGACGGCAGCGGGCAGCCGCTGGGCGTCAACCTGCTTCCCCCCACCCAGCGCCGCGTCACCCACGATCCCATGCGCCGCTGGAACCTGCTGCTGGGCTGCGCCACGCTGGTGCTGCTGGCGCTGGCGGGCAACCAGTTGCTGGACAACCGCCAGGCCGGTGCCGACCGCCTGCGCGAACAGGTCGACCGTGCCGCGCATGATGCGCGCCGCGTGGCCGCACAGCGCCAGCAGTTGCAGGAGCTGGTGGACGGTGCCGCATTCCTGGAGGGCAAGCGCGGCGCGCATGCCAGTACCGTGGAACTGTGGAATGAACTGACCCGGTTGCTGCCCGACGGCACCTACCTGGAAAAACTCTCGGTGGAGGGCAACACGCTGCAGCTGATCGGGCTCAGCCGTGAAGCCTCGCAGCTGGTGTCGCTGCTGCAGGATTCGCCGCTGTGGCGCAAGGTCAACCTCACCGGTGTGCTGCAGGCCGATGGCGGTGCCGCCGGTCGCGACCGCTTTACGTTGACTGCCGAGCTGCAGCCGCTGCCCACGGCCCCGGCCACCGCCGCGCCCGCCAAGGAGGTTGCCCATGGCAATGCCCCCGACGCGCCGTGACCGCTGGCTCGCGCTGGCGCTGTTGCTGGCGGCGATTGCCGCGGGCTACCTGCTGCTGGTGCACCCGTGGTTCACCCGGCCGCTGCTGGACATCAATGCCGGCATTGCCGGGCTGCAGGAGCGCGAGCAACGCGTGCAGGCGCAGCTGCAGCAGCGCAGCCAGGTGCAGCAGCGCCTGCAGGAGGTTGAACGCGCGCTGGAAGGCCGCCCGGGCTTCCTGCGCGAGCCCACCGCCGAGTCGGCCGCCGCGGCCCTGTCCACGCGCCTGCAGGATGCAGTGGCCTCGGCCAGCCCGGGCAACCGCAGCTGCACCATCAGCAACCGCTCGCCGCTGACCGACACCGCGCGCGATGCGCAGTTCCCGCGCGTGGCACTGCAGGTACGCCTGCGCTGCGGCGTACCGGAAATGGCCGCTGTGCTGCAGACGCTGGAGACCGGCAGCCCGCGTTTGTTCGTGGACAACCTTAATCTGCTGGCGCAGCGCTTCCAGGCCTCGCCCAACGAAACGGGGACCGGGCTGGACGTGTCTTTCGAGCTGGTCGGCTACCTCAAGCCCGGCGCCGCCAACGACGTGGCCGCCGCGCCTGCGGCTGCGACGGTTGAGGCGGCCCCGGCAGGGTTGGCACCGGCCGGATCGGCCATGGCCGCCCCGGCCGATCCGGGCGTGGAAGCCCCGGTGGAGGAGGGCGCCCTTGAAGATTGAATTCGCCCCGCTGCGCAACTGGTGGCTGGGCGGCGTGACCGCGCTGGCTGCGCTGCTGTGGATCGCCACGCTGCTGGGCGCGGGCGGTGGCATCGCCCCGGTGGGCGCCGACGACCGCGCCGCACCGCCCCTGCCGGAGCTGGCGCCGGCGGCGCCGGACCGCATCGCCTCGGCTGCGGCTTACGCCGACATCGGCGCGCGCCCGCTGTTCGCCGAAGACCGCAAGCCGCGCCCGTACCTGCTGGGCGGCAGCGAACCGGGCGCCGCGTCCAGCGCGGTCACGCTGACCGGGGTGCTGCTTACCTCGGAATTTGGCATGGCCATTCTCACCACCGACCAGAAGCAGTCGCTACGGCTGCGCCTCAATGGCGATGCGGTAAACGGCTGGCAGCTGGTCGCGCTGGAGCCCCGCAGCGCCACCGTGACCGGCCCGGGCGGCACGCAGACGCTGGAACTGGTGACCTTCAGCGGCCAGGGGGGGGAACCGCCCACCGTGCTCGGCAGCGCCACCGCAGGCGGCCCGCAGGCGCCGGGTGTGCGCGCGCCGCTGCCGCCTCCGCAATCGCCGGGCAACGCCGCGCGCGCCGGACAAGCGCCTGCGCAGGTGCTGGTCGCGCCGCCGCCGGCGGCCGCCCCGCCCGCGCCGAGCCCGGCGGCACAGGGGCCCAGTGAAGAACAGATGCAAGCCATCCGCGCCCGCATCCAGGCGCGCCGCCAGCAATTGCAGCAACAGCAACAGTCGCAGTCGCCGCCCGGCGGCTCCGGCCAAACCAAATAGAGTGAAAGCATGACATTGCGTCTTTTCTCCCTGTCGTTCGCCGTTGCCCTCATCGCGGGGTGCGCCACTGTGCCCGGCGCTCAAGTCCACCGCGATGCGGTCCTCACTGGCCCCCATCAAGTCGTGGCCGGTGACGGCTCGCACGACGGCGTCGAGACGCAGCCGCTGGGCGCGGCCGGCACGCCGCAGGCGGTGATCCGCCGTGGTACCGGCACCATGATCAACCGCAGCGCCGCCGCTGCGGCAGCGCCGTCGCTGTCGCAGGCCAGCAACGGCACCGCCACCTTCAACTTCGAAGGCGAATCGGTGCACGCGGTGGTCAAGGCGATCCTCGGCGACATGCTGGGCCAGAACTATGTGATCGCGCCGGGCGTTCAGGGCACCGTGACGCTGGCAACGCCCAAGCCGGTGTCTTCGGCGCAGGCGTTGAACCTGCTGGAAATGGTGCTGGGCTGGAACAACGCGCGCATGGTCTACAGCGGCGGCCGCTACAACATCGTCGCCGCCGACCAGGCGCTGGCCGGTACGGTGGCACCGAGCACCGCGCCCGCCGCCAACGCACGCGGCTTCGAGGTGCGCGTGGTGCCGCTGCAGTACATCTCCGCCACCGAGATGAAGAAGGTGCTGGAGCCCTACGCGCGCCCGAATGCGATCGTCAACGTCGACAGTGGTCGCAATGTCATCACTCTGGGCGGCACCCGCAGCGAACTGGAAAACTATCTGCGCACGGTCGAGATCTTCGACGTGGACTGGCTGTCGGGCATGTCCGTGGGCGTGTTCCCGATCCAGACCGGCAAGGCCGAGCAGGTCGCGGCGGATCTGGAGAAGGTGTTCGGCGAGGAGAGCAAGACCCCCAGTGCCGGCATGTTCCGCTTCCTGCCGCTGGAGAACGCCAACGCGGTGCTGGTGATCACACCGCAGGCGCGTTACCTGGACCAGATCCAGCAGTGGCTGGAGCGCATCGATACCGCCGGGGGCAGCGCCCGCCTGTTCTCCTACGAGCTGCGCTACGTCAAGGCCAAGGACCTGGCCGAGCGCCTGGCCGAAGCCTTCGCCAGTGAAAACGGCCGCAGCGGCCGTGGCGGCGGCTCGCTGGCGCCGGGCGCGAACGTGCAGGAGCTGGGCAGTCGCGACGGCACCAGCGGCAACAGCATGAACAACGTTGGCAACAGCGGCACCAACCGCAGCGGCGGTCTGGGCGAGGGCACCATGAGCCTGCCGCAGCGCCAGTCCGGCAACGCCAGCTTCAACCTGGAAATCCAGGGCGATTCGGTGGGCGTCTCGGCGGTGGAGGAAACCAATACGCTGCTGGTGCGCTCCACCCCGCAGGCCTGGCGTTCGATCCGCGAGGTGATCGAGAAGCTCGACGTGATGCCGATGCAGGTGCACATCGAGGCGCAGGTGGCCGAGGTGTCGCTGACCGGCGACCTCAGCTACGGCGTCAACTGGTTCTTCGAACAGGCCGTGGCCACCGGCAAGACCGAGAGCGGCATCGATCTGCCCAGCGCGCTGGGCCGGTCGATCTGGGGCAGCATCTCCGGCCGCGTCGGCGATGCCGGCCTGGGCTGGACCTTCCTGGGCAAGAACGCCGCCGCGGTGGTGTCCGCGCTGGACAAGGTGAGCAACCTGCGCCTGCTGCAGACGCCGTCGATCTTCGTGCGCAACAACGCCGAGGCCACGCTGAACGTGGGCACCCAGATCCCGATCAACTCCGTGTCGGTCAATACCGGCACCGGCGGGGACAATACCTACAGCCAGGTGCAGTACCTGGACACCGGCGTGATCCTCAAGGTGCGCCCGCGCATCACCCGCGATGGCGTGGTGTTCCTGGACATCGTGCAGGAAGTCAGCTCGGCCGGCGCCATCCCGGCCGGCTGCGACCCGACCCGAACCACCTGCAACCCGCCGATCAACACGCGCAAGATCTCCACCGAGGCCGCCGTGCAGAGCGGCGATACCATCATGCTGGCCGGGTTGATCACCAATTCCGACGAGAACGGCGCCAACGGCGTGCCCGGGCTGAGCCGCATTCCGGTGATCGGCGCGCTGTTCGGCAAGAAGACCCAGAACACCGACCGCTCGGAAGTGATCGTGCTGCTGACCCCGACCATCGTGCGCAACGCACAGGAGTCGCGCAACCTGACCGACGAATACAGCAACCGCTTCCGTGCGATGGAGCCGTTCCCGGCGCCGCGCCCGGGCCGCTGAGCCGCGCGGCCGCCACGCCGCCGGCCACGCCTGCTACGCTGCGCCCAGGTAGCCGGCACAGGGGGACGGATGGGGACGATCGTGTTGCTGCCGATCGGGGTCGATGACAGCGCCCTGGACCGGTGCCTGGCCGCACTGGATGCGGGTACCCCGGCCGGTACGCCGGCGTGGTTGGCCGACGACGGCCAGGCCGGCCCGCGTGCGCAGGCGGTGATCGAGCACTGGCTGGCCAACACGCCCCTGCATGCCGAGTACACCCGTCGCGCCCGCGCGATCGGCGAGGTCGCCCACCTGGACGAGATGCTGCGCGCCTGCGCGGGCAGCGACGTGGTGGTGCTCGCGCCCGACGCCGTGCCTGCCCCCGGGTGGTTGCAGCAGTTGGAGGCCTGCTGCGCGCGCGACGCGTCGATCGGCTCGGCCACGCCGTGGTGCAACGCGGGCGAAACGGCCGCATGGCCGCGGCTGGGCGAAATCAATCCGGTACCTGACGACCTGCGGGCGATGGCCGAGGCGTGCGCCGCCCTGCCCACGCTGCATCCGGAGCTGCCGTCCGCAGTGACCCACGCGGTGCTGCTGCGGGCCAACGCGCGCCGCAAGGCCGGCGGGCTGGACATGCACAGCTACGCCTCGTGGAATGCCGCGCTGATCGACCTGAGCCTGCGCATGGCCGGGCTGGGCTGGCGCAATGCGCTGTGCGAGACCGCCTTCGTGGCGCGCGCCGGGGAATCGCAGGCACAGGACGGGGACATGGAGGCGCTGGCCACGCGCTGGCCGGCCTGGCAGCCGCGCCTGGCCAGCTTCCTGATGGGCGACCCGCTGTTGCAGGCGCGGGAGGCGCTGCAGCAGCTGCACCGGCAGGCGATAATGCCGCGTTCCCAGGGCGATCTGTTTGGATCGCCCGCTGCGCCTGATCCGGAGTCCGCCGTTTGAATCCCTGCATTGCCGTGGTGATCGTCAGCTACCAGAGCGCCAGCACGCTGGACGCGTGCCTGCTGCGCCTGCGTGCCGCAACCGAGGTCGCCGAGATCCGGGTGGTCGACAACGCCTCCGACGACGGCACGCTGGAGATCGTGCAGCGCCATGCCAGCGCCGATCCACGCGTGCGCTTCATCGCCAACCCGGACAACCCCGGGTTCGCGGCGGCCAACAACCAGGGCGTGGCCGACAGCCACGCGCCGTGGCTGGCCTTCATCAATCCGGACCTGATGGTCGCGCCCGATACGCTGGCGCAGCTGCGCGCGCGCGGGGAAGCACTGGGCGACTGCGTGCTGGGCGTGGAGCAGGTGGACGAACAGGGCCAGCCGGATACGGCGGTGCGCCGCCGCGACCCGGATTTCGCGGCCATGCTGCGCCGGCCGGGGCAGGGCGCGCGGCTGGCCATCCCGGCCGATCCGGCGCAGGCGCTGCAGACGGTGCCGGCCTTGTCCGGTGCGCTGCTGCTGATGCCGCGCGCGCTGTTCGAGCGCATCGGCGGCTGGGATGCGGGCTACCGCCTGCATGCGGAGGATCTGGACCTGTGCCGGCGCGCGCGCGAGGCCGGCGCGGTGGTGGCCATCGCCAACGACCTGCGGGTGGTGCACGTGCGCGGGGTATCGAGCCGCTCGCGGCCGTTCTTCGTGGAATGGCACAAGCACCGTGGCCTGTGGCGCTACTTCCGCAAGTTCGAGGCGCGCCAGCGCAATGTGCTGGTGCAGGGCGCGGTGTGGGGGGCGATCTGGGCGCATGCGGTGGCGCAGGTGCCGCGGTTGTTGCGGTCGTGAATCCGCATTCGCGTATCCACCCCACGGATTGCTACGCAAACCGCGGGCCCCACCTTACCAGCACCCTCATCCCCGCGCCTGTCGGCGCGCCCCCTTGAACACCAAGGGGGCTCTCGACCTCGTGCATGCTTCGCAACCGGATACGCGATGCGTTGGTTGGTACATGCCGGGGAGCGCATAATCGGGGCATGATCATTCAATCACTGCTCGACACCGACCTGTACAAATTCACCATGATGCAGGCGGTGCTGCATCAGCATCCCGGCGCGCAGGTCCAGTACCGGTTCAAGTGCCGCACGCCAGGCATCGAACTGGCGCGCTACATCGAGCAGATCAACGCCGAGATCGACCATCTCTGCACGCTGCGCTTCACCGACGAGGAGCTCGCCTATATGCGCGGGCTGCGCTTCGTGAAGCCGGACTTCGCCGATTTCCTGGGCCTGTTCCACCTGGACCGCAAGTACATCGACCTGCGGCCGTCGCAGACGGTGCCGGGCGAGATCGAGCTGGACATCACCGGGCCGTGGCTGCACACCATTCTGTTCGAGGTGCCGCTGCTGGCGATCATCAACGAGGTCTGGTTCCGCAACACCACGGAGGCCGACTTCGCCGAAGGCGAGCGCCGCCTGCAGGCCAAGACGGCGCTGCTGCGCGACACGCCCGGCTTCGAGCTGTGCCGCATTGCCGACTACGGCAGCCGCCGCCGCTATTCGCGCGAGTGGCATGCGCGCATGCTGCCGATGCTGCGCGATGCGCTCGGCGCGCAGTTCGTGGGCACCAGCAATGTGCATTTCGCGCGCCTGTACGGCATGACGCCGCACGGCACGATGGCACACGAATACCTGCAGGCGTTCCAGGCACTGGGGCCGCGCCTGCGCGATTCGCAGGTGGCCGCGCTGGAGTCGTGGGCGCGCGAGTACCGCGGCGACCTGGGCATTGCGCTGTCGGACGTGGTCGGCCTGGACGCGTTCCTGCGCGACTTCGACATGTACTTCTGCAAGCTGTTCGACGGGGTGCGCCACGATTCGGGCGACCCCTTCAGCTGGGGCGACCGCATGCTGGCCCACTTCAAGGACCGCCGGGTCGATCCGCGCAGCAAGGTATTGGTGTTCAGCGATGGGCTGAACATCGAGAAGGTGATGCGCCTGTTCGACTATTTCCGTGGCCGCTGCCAGGTCGCGTTCGGGGTCGGTACGCACCTGACCAACGACCTGGGCCCGACCCCGCTCAACATCGTGATCAAGATGGTCCGCTGCAACGGCCAGCCGGTGGCCAAGCTCAGCGATTCGCCGGGCAAGAGCATGTGCGACGACCCGGGCTACCTGGCCTACCTGCGCCAGGTATTCGAACTCCCGCCGGAATAACCGCCTTATTCCAACGCATATCGCGCAACGAACAAACCGGCCACCAACCAGACGGCCGGATGCACTTCGCGCCAGCGACCGGTACCGGCCTTCAATACCGCATAGGCGATGAACCCGAATGCCAGGCCATTGGCAATCGAGTAGGTAAACGGCATGGCCAGCGCGCACAGCGCGGCGGGCACGGACTCGGTCAGGTCGTTCCAGTCCACATCCACCAGTTCGCGCAGCATCAAGCCGGCCACGAACAGCAGCGCCGGCGCGGTGGCATAGCCCGGCACCATGGCGGCCAGCGGCGAGAACAGCAGGGCGGCCAGGAACAGGCCGGCCACGACCAGGGCGGTCAGGCCGGTGCGGCCGCCGGCCTGCACGCCGGAGGCGCTTTCGGCGAAGGCGGTGGTGCTGCTGGTGCCGAGAAGGGAACCGGCGACGATGGCGGTGCTGTCGGCCAGCAGGGCACGGCCGAAGCGCTTCTGGGCACCCGGCAGTTTGAGCAGGCCGGCACGCCCGACCACGCCATACAGGGTGCCGGTGGCATCGAATACTTCGACCAGGACGAACACGAGCACGACCTGCAGCAGGACGGCAATGGGGGCGCCGCCGTTGTGGTGGAGCAGGCCGGGCAGGTCCAGCTGCAGGAAGGTCGGGGCCAGGCTGGGCGGCAGGGAGACCACGCCGTGGTACTGCACGTTGCCGAGCAGCCAGGCCGCGCCCGTGACGGCGAGGATGCCGATCAGGATGGCACCGCGCACGCGCCGCGCTTCGAGAATGGCGATGAGCAGGAAGCCGGCCAGGGCGAGCAGCGGCGGGGCGGTGTTGAGCGGCCCGAGTGCAACCAGGGTGTCGGAGTTGGCGATGATGACGCCGGATTTCTGCAGGGCGATGATGGCGAGGAACAGGCCGATGCCGGCCACGATGGCGGCACGCAGCGATGCGGGAATGCCGGCCACCAGCCAGGCGCGCACGCCGGTCAGTGACAGGGCGAGGAACACCAGTCCCGAGATGAACACGGCGGCCAGCGCCTGCTGCCATGGCAGTCCGGCCGCACCCACGACGGTAAACGCGAAGAACGCATTCAAGCCCATGCCCGGGGCCATGCCCACGGGGAAGTTGGCGGCGAACGCCATCACCAGCGAACCCAGCGCGGCGGCCAGGCAGGTGGCGACGAACACGGCGCCCGGGTCCATGCCGGTGGTGGAAAGAATGTCGGGGTTGACGAAGACGATGTAGGACATCGTCAGGAACGTGGTCAGCCCGGCCAGCACTTCGGTCCGCACGGTGGTGCCGTGCTGCTGGAGCTGGAACAGGCGTTCAAACAGTTTCATGGTGGAGGTCCATGGGTGTTGGTTTGTTTCGTTGGATCAGAAGCGAAATCCAAAGCCTTCGTCTGATGCATCTCTAGTTTAGGGCCGGCGGGTACGGGGGTACGGGACACGCCGTGAACCCCGCTCCGCGGCCCGGCCCAGCCGCCAGCGGCTGTGCGTTCAGGCACACGCGAGGCAGTGCCTCGCAAGCAGTGTGCCTTCACCCATGTAGGCTCGTAGAAAACATCCATGTTTTCTGCGGTCCCGTACCCCCGCACCCGCCGGCCCTCCGATAGAAGGCTGGTGACCATGGGAGATCAAAGGCGGTCTCGATCATTTCCATGCCTTACCCGGTGTGGGTGGTGCAACGGCGGTCGTTTGGGAATCGACCCTACCGACGTGCCGCGTGCCGACGTGCCGATGTGCCGCGTAGAGCCACGCCATGCGTGGCTGCTTCTTCTTCCATCCGCACGCGACAAATTGTCGGGGGAGGCCGGCGGGTAGCCCCTGGAGGGACTGTTGAAAACATGGATGTTTTCGACAAGCCTACAGGGATGTATTTACGGCGTGTCCCGGAACGGGGCTGCCCGTCGGCCTTCCCGGCACGCAGCAATGAAACCGCTGCCGTTGATCTTGCGTCACGACCAACGGTCGTGGCCTACCGCAAAGCAAAACGGCCGCGCAGAGCGCGGCCGTTTTTCCTTCCTTACTTCAGCGCCTTGAAGCGCAGGCGCTTCGGGGCGGCGTCGTCGCCCATGCGGCGGCGCTTGTCTTCTTCGTACTCGCGGTAGTTGCCCTGGAAGAACTCCACGTGCGAGTTGCCTTCGAACGCCAGGATGTGGGTCGCGATGCGATCCAGGAACCAGCGGTCATGCGAAATGACGAACGTGTTGCCCGGGAACTCCAGCAGCGCATCTTCCAGCGCACGCAGGGTTTCGATGTCCAGATCGTTCGACGGTTCGTCGAGCAGCAGCACGTTGCCACCCTGCAGCAGGGTCTTGGCCATGTGCAGGCGGCCACGCTCACCACCGGACAGCGAACCGACCAGCTTCTGCTGGTCCTGGCCCTTGAAGTTGAAGCGGCCGATGTAGGCACGCGACTGGATCTCGATGCCGTTGATGTTGAGGATGTCCAGGCCGCCGGCGATTTCCTGGAAGACGTTGTGGTTGCCTTCCAGCGCGTCGCGGCTCTGGTCCACGTAGGACAGCTGCACGGTCGGACCGACCACGATCTCGCCCGAATCCGGCTTTTCCTGGCCGGTGATCATCTTGAACAGGGTCGACTTACCGGCGCCGTTCGGGCCGATGATGCCCACGATCGCACCGGCCGGGACCAGGAAGTTCAGTTCGTCGAACAGCAGGCGGTCGCCGAACTTCTTGGACACGTTCTTGAACTCCATCACCGAGTTGCCCAGGCGCTCGCCCGGCGGGATGAAGATTTCATTGGTTTCGTTGCGCTTCTGGTAGTCCACCGACTGCAGCTCTTCCAGGCGGGCCAGACGGGCCTTGCCCTTGGTGCGGCCGCCCTTGGCGTTCTGGCGCGACCACTCCAGTTCCTTCTGGATGGCCTTCTGGCGCGACTTCTCCTGGTTGTCTTCCTGCTTCAGGCGCTCGTCCTTCTGCATCAGCCAGTCGGTGTAGTTGCCCTTCCACGGAATGCCGCGGCCGCGGTCGAGCTCCAGGATCCACTCGGCGGCATTGTCCAGGAAGTAGCGGTCATGGGTGACCGCCACCACGGTGCCCGTGTAGCGGGCCAGGAACTGTTCCAGCCACTCCACCGACTCGGCGTCGAGATGGTTGGTCGGTTCGTCGAGCAGCAGCATGTCCGGCTTCTGCAGCAGCAGGCGGCACAGCGCCACGCGGCGCTTTTCACCACCGGACAGCTTGCCCACGATGGCGTCCCACGGCGGCAGGCGCAGCGCGTCGGCGGCCACGTCCAGCTGGTTTTCCAGGGTGTGCGCGTCGCCAGCGGCCAGGATCGCCTCCAGGCGCTCCTGTTCCTTGGCCAGCTTGTCGAAATCGGCGCCTTCTTCGGCGTAGGCCAGGTACACCGCGTCCAGCGCGGCCTGCGCCTGCAGCACTTCGCCCACGCCTTCTTCCACCGCTTCACGCACGGTCTTGGTCGGGTCCAGCTCCGGTTCCTGGGCCAGGTAGCCGACCTTGATGCCGGCCTGCGGGCGGGCTTCGCCCTCGAAGTCGGTATCCACGCCGGCCATGATCTTCAGCACCGTGGACTTGCCGGCGCCGTTCAGGCCCAGCAGGCCGATCTTGGCACCCGGGAAGAACGACAGCGAGATGTCCTTGATGATCTGCCGCTTGGGCGGGACCACCTTGCTGACTTTGTTCATGGTGTAGATGTATTGCGAGGACATGAGCTCTCCGAAGGCGCAACCCTGCGCCCGTTCCGTCAGGAACAGGAACAGATGGAATGGGATGACCTCAATTATAGCCGGAAGCGATGACAGCCGCCGGTCCGCCCATGGGGCGGGGCTTGCCGCTGCCTGAATGGGCGGTCAAAGCCGGTGAATTGGAAACCGTTTCCAGCCGGAAACCATTCAGACGGCGTCCGCATGATGGAAACCATCAACCCACCAAGCGAGGCCAATCATGCGCATGAATCGAATTGTGGTCGGGACCGTGGCCTCGCTGCTCGCCTTGGGCAGCATCGCGCCGGCGTTCGCCGATGACCATCACGGTCGTGGGCACGACCGTCATGACCGGCATGACGATCGCCATGACCGCCGCGACTGGCGTGATGACCGCCGCGATGATCGCCGCGAGGCGCGGCACGATCGCCGCTACTACGACAACCGTGGCTACTACCGCCCGGCACCGCCGCCGCGCGTGGTCTACCGCCCGGCACCGGGCTACGGCGGCTACGGCTGGGCCCGTGGGCATCGCTACAACGAGTACTATCGGGGCCCGGTCTACGTGGTCAATGACTACAGCCGCTACTCGGTGCGCCGCCCGCCGCGCGACCATCACTGGATCCGCGATGACCGCGGCAACCTGCTGCTGGTGGCGATCGCGACCGGCATCATCGCGGACTACGTGATCAACCGGTAAGCCGGTCGCCGCCACCGCCCAGCCACCCATGGGGTGGCTCTACGGGTCCAACGAAAAAGCGCGCCCTGGGGCGCGCTTTTTCTTTGCAGGCGTCAGCCACGCAGGGCGTAGCTCTACAACGTGCAGGCTTCAGCCACCCATGGGGTGGCTCTACAACGTCGTGGTAACCGTAGAGCCACCCCATGGGTGGCTGCACGACCAACGTTCCGGCGATGGCGTCAGAACGCCACCGACCAGTCCAGCTGCGCCCCCACATCGCGCTGCCCATCGCCGTCACGCCCCTGCACCTGCAGCGACACTCGGCTGTTGGCGCTCGGGCTCACCGCCACCCCCAGCTGCGCCAGCACGCTGCTGCGTGCCAGCGGTGCGCCGGCGATGGTGAAGTCCTGCGACCCACCGACGAAGCGCGCGGTGGTGGTCGGCAGGCGGTCACCATCGGCGTACTGCCAGCCCACGCGGGCGCTGATTACCGCGCGATCCTGCAGGCCATCGCTGATGTCCCAGTCCGCCTTCAATGCGGCCAGCCCGGTGCGGTAGTCGCTGTCGCCCGAGGCCAGGCGCAGGGCGCTGTCACCACCGCGTTCCTGGCTGCCATCGCTCTTCAGTCGCACCTGGGCCAGCTCGATTTCCGGGGTCAGCTGCAGGCGAGGACCACCGAAGCTCCAGCCGGCGCGCACGAACGCGGTGGTGCCGGTGGCATCTTCGCGGGCCAGCAACTGCTCGCTGAAGGCCGTGCCGACCTGCGCGGTGCGGGTGGTGTCGGTGCGGTAGTCGGCGCGGGTCACGCCGCCGCGCAGGCTCAGGCCCTGCCAGCGGTAGTGGGCATACACGCCGTACTCGGTGGCGTCGGTCTCAGCCACGGCCGCACGCTCGCGCAGGCGGTTGTCCAGCTGCTGCTGGCCGGCGGCTACGCCGAGTTCCAGCGACTGACCCACCTGCCAGCCGGCACCGGCCATCAGGCCGTGCTGCTGCACCCGGGAGGCCGCGTTCTCGGCCGACGCCTCGCTGCGCAGCTGTCCGCCGCTACCGGCCAGCCACACGCTGACGCCCGGGGCGATGTCGCCGCTCATTGCGCGGCCATCCAGGTGGCGGTCGATGCCGTCATGCAGAAAGCGGTTCTGCAGCAGCGCGCCACGGGTGGCCGCATGCACTTCGCCGGTCAGGCTGTCGAAGGCCGGCACCACCTGCGGTACTTCCAGGCGGACCACCGCGTCGTACACGGCATTGCCATCACCCAGTGCTTCCACCGCGCCGGCCACCTGCTTCTGGTTGGTGTTGACCACCACGTCCGGGAACGCCAGTTCCACGTCCGGCATCGACACGTCGTTGCGCGCCATCGTCAGGTACACGTTGTTGGCGTCATAGCTCAGCGTCGGGTCCAGGAACGCCAGGTTGCTGGTCGCGCCGGCGAAGGTGCCGCTGACGCCGCCCGCAGCGGTCAGCAGCCGGTAGCGGGTGGACGTTGCCCAGTCGCCGTTGGTGGCCACGACCACGGTGTTGGCCTGGCCCAGCAGGGCGCTGCCACCGACCGAGACGAAGTCACTGGCCCCATCGGCGGCCACGTCTACCTGGAAGGTCGCGCTGCTGTCGAAGTTCAGCACGCCGCTGATGTCCAGGCGGCTGATCGCCGCGCCGGTGGTGCCCGGCGACAGCGTGCTGCCACCGCTCACGAACACGTTGCCCAGCGAACCGTTGCCGGTCAGCCACGCTCCCCGGGTAACCTGCACGTCGCCACCGAGCGCGCCGGTCACGTTGAGCTGGCCCGCGTTGACCACGGTGGTACCGGTGAAGGCACTGCTGTCGCCACTCAGGGTCAGCACATGACGGCCCTGACGCAGGAAGCCGCTGCCGCTGATCTGGCCCGCGTAGCTCAGCACGCGGGTGGTATCGGTTTCGAAGGTGCCGGCGCTGCCAATCTCGATGTCGCCGCCGTTGAGCGCGTTGCCGGTGACGCGCAGGGTGCCGGCTTCGACGCGGGTGTCACCCACGGTGCCGCCGCCCAGGGTCAGCGTGCCCGCATCGCGTTTGACCAGCGTGGTGCTGCTGCCGCCGCTCACGTTGCCCGCCAGGGTGGCGCTGGCACCGCTGGCGACGTTCACCGCCACCTCGCCCAGCATCTGCACCGAGTTGTTGAACGCCACGCCATCGGCCAGACCCAGCGTGGTGCCGTCGGCCAGGCTCAGCCAGCCGCCACCCAGGGCCGCGCTGTGGCCCAGGTTCAACCTGCCCGCATCCACCTGCAGCGCGCCCGTCCAGCCGGTGCTGTCGCCGCCCAGCGTCAGGTCGCCGGTGCCGGTCTTGAGCAGCGCGCCCGTGCCCGAGAACGCGCGGCTGGCGGTGAGGCTGCCGTCCACGTCGAAGGTCGAGTCGGCGCTGAGCAGCACCCCGGTGTCCAGGAGCAGCGCAGTCCCCGTGCGCAGGGTGCCCCCCGCCATTTCGAAGCGGGTGGTGCCTGCGCCATCGAAGAACACCGAATTGGTGGTCCGGGTGCCGACGATCATCAGCGCGTTCGGGCCCACCGTGATCGTGCCGCTGGCAGCGGCGTTGCGGGCCAGGATGATGCCGCCGCCGATCTCGGCCGTGGCACCGTCGGTCACCGTGAAGCTGCCTTGGCCGGCTTCGCCCACGCTCAACGAGTTGCTGACCCAGTTCGAGCCGGCACCGGAGACGAGGATGTCGCCACGGCTGCCCGTAAACTGCCCGATCAGTACGTTGCCGGCCGTCGCGCTGGCCCCGGCAAGCACCTCATAGGTGCCTCGGCCCACGTTGCCCACCGTCAGAGTGCCGGTGTGGTTCGCGGCGCTGCCGGTGCCGCTCACCGTGATCCGGCCCACGCTGCCGGACAGGTTGCCGACCAGGGCATCGCGCCCGCTGAGCAGGCCACCCGCGGTGACTTCAATGGTGCCGGTACCGGCCTGGCCGGCGAACAGGGTATTGCCGGTGTTCCACGTGCTGCCGATGCCCTGGATCCGCACGGTGCCGGTGCTGCCGCCCATCGAGGCGATGTAGCTTTCGCGGTCGATGGTCATGCTGCCGCCGCTGAGGATCGAGAGCTCGCCGGTGCCGTAGTGGCCCACGCCGATGCTGTAGCGGGCGTTCCACTGCGAGCCCACGCCATTGATCGTCGCCACGCCCAGCGAACCCACGTTGGTGCCCATGTAAAGCGTGTTGGTGTCCAGGCGGCCGCCCGCGAAGATATCCAGCCGCCCGGCGCCGGTGTTGCCGATGTGCACTTCGTCGGCATCGGGCACCAGGGTGCCGGTGATCCGCACGCCGCCGCTGTTGACGTAGGCCGTGTCGTTGGGCGTATCGATGCCGCGGTCGGTCGGGACGCCGTTGTTCCAGCTGCTGCCGACGTTCCACTCACTGCCCGGCGGACCCACCCAGATCGTATTGATGGCCAGCGCGGACGGTGCCATGCAGGCCAGCGCGATACCGGTGAACAGCGGGGCCAGGCGCGGTGTGCGGCGGCGGTCGCTGGAGGCGACGCCACGGCCACCACGCGCGAATTCGGACACCACCTGCACGCACTTCAGCGCGTGATTGAAGACCACGCGATACACATGATTCACAAGCCAACCCCTGTTTTAATTGAAGACGAGTCCTTGAATTGGGGTTAACGGCCGCTGGCTGAACGTCTTTAGGGTTTTGTTTCACACAATCTGAACAATTCAAGGAACGTGGTCCCAATTCAGAAATTTGGCCAGAAATGGACAGGTGCGCCGCTCGGGCCCTCCGGCACGGGCCAGTCCCCGTCCGGCGGCCTTACAATGGAAGGCTGTCGTTCCCCTCACCTTGCCTGGAGTAAGCGATGTTCCCGCGTGACGTCCGCATCGAAACCTACGATCCCGAACTGGCCAAGGCCATCGCCGCCGAAACCCAGCGCCAGGAAGACCATGTCGAGCTGATCGCCAGCGAGAACTACACCAGCCCGGCGGTGATGGAAGCCCAGGGCAGCCAGCTGACCAACAAGTACGCCGAAGGCTATCCGGGTAAGCGCTACTACGGTGGCTGCGAGTACGTGGACATCGCCGAGCAGCTGGCGATCGACCGCCTCAAGCAGCTGTTCGACGCCGACTACGCCAACGTGCAGCCGCACAGCGGTTCGCAGGCCAACCAGGCGGTGTACTTCGCGCTGCTGCAGCCGGGCGACACCATCCTGGGCATGTCGCTGGCCCACGGCGGCCACCTGACCCACGGCGCCAAGGTCAACGCTTCGGGCAAGCTGTTCAACGCGGTCCAGTACGGCGTGAACGAGCAGGGCCTGATCGATTACGACGAGGTCGAGCGCCTGGCCCTGGAGCACAAGCCGAAGATGGTCGTGGCCGGCTTCTCGGCCTATTCGCAGGTGGTGGACTGGGCGCGCTTCCGCGCCATCGCCGACAAGGTCGGTGCCTACCTGTTCGTGGACATGGCCCACGTCGCCGGCCTGGTCGCCGCCGGCGTCTATCCGAGCCCGCTGCCGCACGCCCACGTGGTCACCTCGACCACCCACAAGACCCTGCGCGGCCCGCGCGGCGGCATCATCATCGCCAAGGGCGCCGGCGAAGAGATCGAGAAGAAGCTGCAGTCGATCGTATTCCCGGGCATCCAGGGCGGTCCGCTGATGCACGTCATCGCCGCCAAGGCCGTGGCCTTCAAGGAAGCGCTGGAGCCGGGCTTCAAGGACTACCAGCAGCAGGTGGTGAAGAACGCCCAGGCGATGGCCACTACGCTGATCGCGCGCGGTTACAAGATCGTCTCTGGTGGGACCCAGAACCACCTGATGCTGGTCGACATGATCGGCAAGGACGTGTCCGGCAAGGACGCGGAGGCCGCGCTGGGCAAGGCCCACATCACCGTCAACAAGAACTCGGTGCCGAACGACCCGCGCTCGCCGTTCGTGACCTCGGGCCTGCGCCTGGGCACCCCGGCGGTGACCACCCGCGGCTACCTGGAGCAGGACTGCGTGGAGCTGGCCAACTGGATCGCCGACGTGCTGGACGCCCCGGCCGACGAGGCTGTGATCGCCCGCGTCCGTGACGCGGTCAGCGCGCAGTGCCGCAAGTACCCGGTCTACGGGTAATGGAAGAAACCCTGCAGCGGCGCCTGTACATCGCGCAGGCGCTGCTGTTCGGGTTGCCTGCGCTGGTCGCCGGTGGCGGCGTGGCCGGGCTGGCGGTGTACCTCTTCTGCTTCGATGCCCACAGTTACTTGAACAACCGCGAAGCGCTGTTCCTGCTGTCCTGGGCGCTGGCCGGTCTGTGTGGCCTGCTGGGCTGGGTCTGGTTGAGCGTGGTCTATCTGCGCCGGGGGCGTGCCGCCCTGCGGAAGACCGGGAGGTTGCCGTGGGTGGGGCTGGTGCTGGGCGTGCTGGCGGCGCTTGGCGTGGTTGGCCTGGTGGCGTACAACTCCCTTTCCGGCAGCTCCTGGCGGGCGCTGGGGTACCTCATGGTCGGTCCGCCGCTGCTGGTCTGCAGCGCGCATCTCGCGTGGCTGCGGGGCGTTTCCCGCCGCTGACGGGGGACAATGATCCACGTCTCAATTTGTACGCTGGGGTCTTCTCAGGTACCGTTGCGACGCTGCCGTGACCACGGCATGACGTTTTTCTGATGCAAGGCGCTCCATGTACTGTCCGTTCTGCCAGCATGCCGATACCCGGGTGATCGACTCGCGCGTCTCCGAAGACGGCGCGACGATCCGTCGTCGGCGCGAATGCGAGGCCTGCAGCGAGCGCTTCAGCACCCTGGAAACCATTGAATTGAAGCTGCCCGCGATCGTGAAGAGCGACGGTAGCCGCGAAGCCTTCGACGCGCGCAAGCTGCGGGTCGGCTTCGACCGCGCGCTGCAGAAGCGGCCGGTGCCCGAAGACAAGATCGAACTGGCGGTGCGCGCGGTCATGCAGCAACTGCGCATGTGCGGCGAGCGCGAAATCCCCTCGATCAAGGTCGGCGAGTTCGTGATGAACGAGCTGCGCAAGCTGGACCACGTGGCCTACGTGCGGTTTGCGTCGGTCTACCGCAGCTTCGAGGACGTGGCCGATTTCCGCGAAGAGATCGAGAAGCTGGAGCGGGAACTGCCCTCCAGTACCGAGCAGCTGCAGCTGCTGGGCGATGTGATCGCGTTGACCAAGAAAAAGAAAGGGTAGAGCGGGGCTCTGCCCCGCTGCTCCGCTGCATTACCATCGCGGCCATGAACTTCTCCACGCTGGACCACCTGCACATGGCCCGCGCGCTGCGCCTGGCCGAACGGGCCGCCTTCACGGCGCGGCCGAACCCGATGGTGGGCTGTGTGATCGCACACGGCGACCGGGTGGTGGGCGAGGGCTGGCACCAGCGCACCGGGGGGCCGCACGCCGAAGTGTTCGCGCTGCGCCAGGCGGGCGCCGACGCACGCGGCGCCACCGCCTACGTCACCCTGGAGCCCTGCGCGCATTACGGACGCACGCCGCCTTGCGCGCTGGCCCTGATCGAGGCCGGCGTCGGCCGCGTGGTGGCGGCCATGCGCGACCCGTTCCCCAAGGTCGACGGCGGCGGCTTCGTGCTGCTGCGCGAGGCGGGTATCGAGGTGGCCGAAGGACTGATGGCCGCGCAGGCGCGCGAGCTCAACCACGGCTTTCTCTCGCGGATCGAGCGTGGCCGGCCGTGGGTCCGGGTGAAGCTGGCCGCCAGCCTGGACGGCCGCACCGCCATGGCCGACGGCAGCTCCAAGTGGATCACCGGCGATGCGGCCCGCGCGGATGTGCAGCAGTGGCGCGCCCGCGCCTGTGCGATCCTGACCGGGGCCGACACCGTGCTGGCCGACGACCCGATGCTGACCGTGCGCCTGGCCGACACCGACGTGCTGCCGCCGCTGCGCGTGGTGCTCGATTCACGGCTGCGTTCGCTGGAATGCGCACGCGTGCGCGAGGGTGGGGCGCCGACGCTGTACCTGCACGATGCGGCGGTGAGTCCGCCGGACGCGGCCGACGCCGAGTTCGCCAGCGTGCCGGCACACGACGGACGGCTGGACCTGGGCGCCGTGCTGGCACTGCTGGCCGAGCGCGGCATCAACGAAGTGCACACCGAAGCCGGTGCCACGCTGTCGGGCGCGCTGCTTGCCGGTGGCTGGGTGGATGAGCTGCTGCTCTACCAGGCGCCGACCCTGCTGGGCGAACACGGCAGGCCGCTGCTCGCCGGCCTGGGCATTCACGCCATGGAGCAGCAGCGCCGCCTGCGTGTGGTCGATCAGCGCCAGGTGGGGGCGGATCTGCGACTGTTGCTGCGCGCGTGAGGCTTTTGCCACGCATCCGGAGGTTGCCACGCATGGCGTGGCACTACGTGACCTGATGCAGTGTGCATCAACTCCAGAAGCGCCCGGATCAGGCTGCAGCGATAGGCCGTAACGCCTCGAGATGGCGAACAGTCTGCGGAAACTGCTGCACCAGTCGAATGAGGGTCGATGCCTGCGCGTTGGGGCGCGCGCGGCCCTGCTCCCAGTTCTCCAGCGTGCGTGCATTGGTACGCAGGTACATGGCAAACACCGGCCGTGACATGTTCAGCCGTTCACGGATGGCCACCAGCTCGCCTGCATCCAGCGGCGGCAACGGCTGCAGTCGAACCTTGTGTGTGCGCAGCGTCGCCTTGCCTGCGCGTTCGTCTTCCAGCGCGTGCAGGCCTTCGACCAGCTCGGCAAATACGTCGCGTTTCATCGTGTGGTCCTCGCCAGAAGTTCGGCCGCAAGCATTCTTTTCAACAGTCTTTTCTGCATCGCGTCCAGATCGTCCTGGACGCCCTTGCCGTAGAGGGTGAACAGCCAGAACTGCGAACCCGCCAGCCAGTGGAAGTAGATCACCCGTAGTCCGCCCCGCTTGCCACCCTGCCTGCGGTCGTCGGAAAAGCGCAGCTTGCGGAGTCCGCCCGTGCCCATGATCACGTCACCAGCCTCCGGAGCCCGCAGCAGGAACTGCTGAAGCGCGCAGAACCCATCGCTGTCGAGGTAGGCGGCACGGTGGCGCGAGAATGCGGGCATCTCCACGAACACGGCGTGCATAAGTATACGTTTTCTGCGTAGGGTTGCCAGCCACCTTACCTTGCACCTTCACACCAAAAGGGAGTCGCCGTTCACACCTCGCTATGCGTATTTTTCGAGTACTTGATCGAGTTCCTGAAAGCGATAGTTGGCCAACGCTTACCCAAAAAAAACGGCCCCTTGCGGGGCCCGTCGATCATGGCGCGGGTTAGCGCTGCCCGATCTGTAACTTAGAAGCTGGCGCGTACGCCGACCGAGTACTGGGTCACGTCGTCGTAGTACTGCACTTCGCCGACCACGCCCCAGTTACGGTTGAAGCTGACCTGGCCACCCAGGGTGCCGATCCACACGCCGTCCATGTCGCTGCCGTCGATGTAGCCGGCCTTCAGCCAGGCTTCGGTGCTGCGCGAGGGCTTGCCACGCAGGCCCAGCGAGCCGCGGCCTGCGTTGGTGTGGAACTTGGAGGTGTCGCTGTACTGGTTGTCTTCGATCTTCACTTCATTGTTGATGCGCATCCAGGCGATATCCGCCGTGAAGTCCAGGCGGTCGGTCATCGGCATGTGGTAGCCGATGCCCAGCTCGGGCTGGTCGATCGTGTTCTTGATGCGGTACTCGCCGAAGCTATCTTCCAGGTGGTAGGTCTTGGAGGTGGTGCTGTACCCGCCAAAGACGTTGACCTGGTCGGCAATGGCGAACGAACCGCGGAGGTAACCGCCGTCCAGCTTCGGGTTGCTGCCCGGGACGCTGATCTGCTGCTGGGTCCAGCCGCCTTCAACGTAGGTGTAGCTCATGCTTTCGGCAGCGGAGGCGGAAAGTGGGGCGGCGGCCAGCAGGGCGGCGGCCAGGAAGATCTTGCGCATGCAGGTTCCTTTATCTGTGAGGTCCATTTCAGCCAGCCCTTCGCAGGCGGCAGGGCGGCGTTCATCGCCGCGCGGCGCGCAGTTTAACAAATTGTTTACAGAAAGCGAGCGCTCAGCCAGCGCTGTTACAATGGCCGCGCCGGTTCGCCGGTACACAAACGTCTTCAGGGCGGGGTGCAATTCCCCACCGGCGGTAGGTGCGCAAGCACGAGCCCGCGAGCGCTTCCGGCCTGGCCGGAAGGTCAGCAGATCCGGTCCGAATCCGGAGCCGACGGTATAGTCCGGATGAAAGAAGACGGTGCCAAGGGGCCTTCATCGGCCCTGCGCCCGCCTGTTTGCCTTGCGGCGTTTTTCGCTCACTTTTCGCGGAGAACGTTCCTTGTTTACTGGAATCATCGAAGGCGTCGGCCATGTGGCCGCACGCGACACCTTTGGCGGCGACGTCCGCTTCACCTTCCATGTCGGCAGCCTGCCGTTCGACGCCGTGCAGCTGGGCGAGAGCATCGCCATCAACGGCGTGTGCCTGACCGTGGTCGCATTCGACGCGGCCACTTTCCAGGCCGATGCCTCCACCGAGACCCTGGGCCTGACCACGCTCGGCCAGCTCGCCGATGGCGCGGTGATCAACCTCGAACGCGCCATGCGCCCGACCGACCGCCTCGGCGGCCATCTGGTCAGCGGCCATGTCGATGGCCTGGGGCAGGTGCTGTCCATCCATGACGATGCCCGCGCCCAGCGCTGGCGCTTTGCCGCACCGGCCGCCCTGCTGCGCTACATCGCCAAGAAGGGCTCCATCTGCGTGGACGGGGTCAGCCTGACCGTCAACGAGGTGGACGACAGCGGCTTCGAGGTCGCGTTGATCCCGCATACCGTGGCCAATACCGCCTTCGCCGCCACCGGCGCGGGCAGTGCGGTCAACCTGGAAATCGACCTCGTCGCCCGGTATGTGGAAAAGTTGATTGGAGCAAACGCATGAACTTCGCCCCCATCCCCGAGATCCTCGAGGACATCCGCCTGGGCCGCATGGTGGTCATTGTCGATGACGAAGACCGCGAGAACGAAGGCGACCTGATCATGGCCGCCGAGCTGGTCAAGCCGTCGGACATCAACTTCATGGTCACCCACGGCCGCGGCCTGGTGTGCCTGCCGTTGACCCGCGAGCGTGCCGCCGACCTGGGCCTGGCGCCGATGGTGCAGGCCAATACCGCGCAGTTCCAGACCAACTTCACGGTGAGCATCGAGGCCGCCGAAGGCGTCACCACCGGCATTTCCGCCTACGACCGTGCCCACACCATCCGCACCGCGGTGAAGCCCGATGCCAAGCCGGCCGACCTGCACCAGCCGGGCCACATCTTCCCGCTGATCGCCCAGCCCGGCGGCGTGCTCACCCGCGCCGGCCACACCGAGGCGGGCGTGGACCTGGCCATGCTGGCGGGGCTGGAGCCGGCCGGCGTGCTGGTGGAAATCCTCAACCCGGACGGCAGCATGGCGCGCCGTCCGGAACTGGAGGTGTTCGCGCGCGAGCATGGCCTGAAGATCGGCTCCATTGCCGACCTCATCGCCCACCGCCTGGCCACCGAAAAGACGGTCGAGCGCGTGGACGAGCGCGAGATCGACACCGAATTCGGCCCGTTCAAGCTGGTGACCTACCGCGACCGGATCGCCCACGACCTGCATTTCGCGCTGGTTCGTGGCCCGGTCGATGCCGAGCCCACCCTGGTGCGGGTGCAGGTGGAGAACCCGCTGGCCGACCTGCTGCACTGGCGGCGCGACGATTTCGGCGTGGCCTCGACCGATGCCCTGCGCGCCATCGCCGCTGCCGGGCGCGGTGTGATGGTGGTGCTGTCGGCCCCGCGCGACAGCAACAGCCTGCTGGCCCGCCTGCGCCAGCAGCCGCAGCCGGTCACCCCGGGCAAGGACAAGGATGTGAGCCAGTGGCGTCGCAACGGCGCCGGCGCGCAGATCCTGTCCGACCTGGGCCTGGGCAAGCTGCGCGTACTGGGCACCCCGCGCCGCCAGATCGGCCTGGCCGGCTACGGTCTGGAGGTCGTGGAAACCGTAACGCCCTGACCCGACAAAACCCCGCCGTAGCGCCGGGCTCTGCCCGGCCGCTCTTCGCGCGATCCCGCGCACCGCCGCCGGGCAGAGCCCCGCGCAACGAAAAAAACGGCCCCCAGCCCGGCCAAGAGGGGCGGGAGTATTTGCAAAAGTTTTTAATAAAATTACGACCCAGAAGCACAAACACA
>NZ_JBLZQD010000006.1:0-58045 GCF_049199305.1 Stenotrophomonas sp. PD6
CCCCTGCGGTCCCCGTCGGCACCCGTGCGGCGGCCACCCAGGCGGCCGCGATCGACGATCCGGCGGTCGCGGTCAGCGCCTTGCCGGCGGCCGCGCCGGTGGTGGCCGCAGCGCGCCCGGCGCCGGTTGCGGTACCTGCGCCGTCGCTGCAGCAGCAGGTCGGCAACGTGCTGCTGCAGGTGGCCAGCTTCGCCAGCCGCGACAACGCCACCCGCGCGCTGGGCAAGCTGTCTGCGGCCGGCATCGTGGGCGCCAGCATCAGCGATATCGTCAGCGGCGACCGCACCCTGTGGCGGTTGCGGGTGTCCGCGACCGACCACGCCACTGCCTCGGAACTTGCAGGCCGCATTGCCGGTCTGGGATTCGGGTTGCCGCAGATCGTCAAAGACTGAATGCCTCCCGCCGGGCGCGCCTGCGTCCGGCCTCCCCATGGGCCTACAATGGCCGTCCCCTGTAATCCCCTTGGCGCCCTTCTGGAGCTTGCTGTCCGATGAAATTCCGCTTTGCCGCTGCTGCCATGGCCACGACCCTGTTCGTGGGCATGGTCTCCGCCCAGACCCCCTTGCCGACCCCGGCGCCGGCACCCGCTCCTGCCGCCGCCGCTCCGGCCTCCGTTGCCATCCCGCCGGCCCCCAAGCCCAGCGTGTCCAAGGCCTGGATCCTGATGGATTACGCCACCGGCCAGGTGCTGGCCGGCGAGAACATCAATGAACAGCTCGCCCCGGCCAGCATCACCAAGGTGATGACCTCGTACGTGGTCGCCGCCGAAGTGAAGAACGGCAAGGTCCGCACCGACGACCAGGTGATGATGAGCGAGCGTGCCTGGCGCGAAGGCGGCGCCGGCACCGACGGCAGCTACAGCGGCTTCCCGGTCAACCAGACCGCACGTCTGGAAGACATGGAAAAGGGCATGGCGATCCAGTCGGGCAACGACGCCGCCATCGCGCTGGCCGAACACGTGGCCGGCAGCGAAGAAGCGTTCGCCTCGCTGATGAACAATTACGCCGCCAAGATCGGCATGAAGGACTCGCACTTCGTCAACGCGCATGGTCTGAGCGCCCCGGGCCACCACACCACCGCCTACGACCTGGCCCTGCTGGGCCGTGCGTTCGTGCGTGACTACCCGGAGACCTACGCCTACAACAAGGTGAAGGAATTCACCGTGGGCAGCATCACCCAGCCCAACCGCAACCTGCTGCTGTGGCGCGACCAGAGCGTGGACGGCATCAAGACCGGCCACACCTCCGAGGCGGGTTACTGCCTGATGAGTTCGGCCCAGCGTGGCGACCAGCGCCTGATCGCCGTGGTGCTGGGTGGCAGCTCGGAAAAGCAGCGCGCCGATGACAGCCTGGCGCTGCTCAACTGGGGCTTCCGCTTCTTCGAAACCCACCGCATGTACGAGCCGGGCAAGGCCGTGGCCGAGCACAAGGTGTGGAAGGGCAAGACCCCCACGCTGCAGCTGGGCGTGGCCCAGCCGCTGCTGGTGAGCGTGCCCCGCGGTCGTTACAACGACCTCAAGCCGAGCATCGACGTGCCCAAGACCCTGGAAGCGCCGTTCACGGCGGGCCAGCAGGTCGGCACGCTGAAGGTCACGCTGGACGGCAAGGTGGTGGCGCAGGCCCCGCTGGTGGCCGTGGCCGCAGTGGAAGAAGCCGGCTTCTTCAAGCGTTTGTGGGACAGCTTCTGGATGTGGTGGGAATCGGAGTAATTCCGAACCCCGCAGGAGAAAAAGACCGGCGAAAGCCGGTCTTTTTTTCGTTCATGGGGTCGCCGGCACCGCGCGACACGCATGGCGTGTCTCTACAACGACCGGCTGATCGTGAAGGACCCATAGATCGGCGACTGGTCCTGCAGGTCGAACTCGCGGGTGCTGTGGTAGCGGGCCAGGGCGAATTTCCAGCGGTTATACATCACCGCCAGGCCGTAACCGCCCTGGGCGACCCAGTTGCGCTTGTCCACGCTGTGGCTGTTGCGGAAGGTGTTGCCGTCCAGCGTGATGTCCCGGATCACCCAGGCTGCATCGGTGGTGGCGAACAGGTGGAACGACCAGCCGCTGGGCTTGCCGCCGCGCGTGGGCGCGGTGTTTTCGCCGGCCGGGCGCAGCGGCGTGCTGCCGAAATCGTCCGGCAGCTTCCAGCCGAAGCGGACTTCGCCACCGGCGTTGAGGTGGGTGGCGAGGTTGCCGACCGCGCCGCCGTAGTGGCTGATCGCATCCCACCCCCAGCCGGCCAGGTTGTCCTCGGCATTGCCCCAGCGGCGCATGCGCTCGTGGGTGAGCATGAACACCGGCTCGTTGTGCAGCTGGTTGTCCCAGCCCTGGAATTTCTCATCGCCCAGCAGCTCATGCACCGCGTTCTGCACCTGCTTGCCCTGCGCCCACGGCCCCACCACGCCCAGCGCCAGCTGGGTGGTCTGCAGACGGTCGCCGCGACGCGCGTTGTAGCCGAAGCTGCCGATCAGTACGCCGGCATACGGCCGGTCGTCCTCTATCAGGTCTTTGCGGGTGAAGTCGGTGGGGGTGAAGATGCCCTGGGCCAGGCTGAAGATCATGTTCTGCTGCTCGAACTCGCCAGGCGCCAGGCGTTCGAGATGGCGGTTGACCCAGCGGGCAAGCCGCGGCAGGCAGGGATCGTCGGTGTAGTCGACCAGGTTGGGCGAGACCAGGGTGATCTGGGCGCCGTTGGTATAGCCCTGGTCCTGGTCCGCGCCGCCGAACAGATCGTTGTCGACGCGGAAGTTGATCTGGGGCGGGTGCTCGCGCATCGCGTCGGGCCCGCATTGTTCGGCTGCCTGTACAGGCACAGCTGCTGCAAGAACACCGGCAAGTGCGGCCGGTAACGCGTATCGCTTCAGAAGCATAAGGTTCCCGCGGATGGTTTATTCATTTTTAAGCGGGAGCAGGGTATTCAGGGCGTGATGCCATGACCAGCACTGCGCACGCACTGCTGCGTTTTGCTGCTGAACGGCGATTTTCACGTGGCGTTGGGCGCAGCTGTGCGCACGATTGCGTACCGCTTGGGTTCGGGCGCATCCGTCCCCATAATCGCCGTCATGGAAATCAAGTCTGACAATCCCGAACACGGCTTCCAGTTCCCCGGTCAGTTCGAGCTCAGTGCGATGGGCTCGGCGAACATCGGTCTGGAGCACGACCTTCCACTGCTGCTGCAGGCGGCCGGCATCCAGGTGCTCAAAGAGCGCATCACCTGGAAGACCTCGTCCAATGGCAAGTACGTCTCCGTAAAGCTGGTCTTCATGGCGGAAACCCGTGAACAGCTGGACACGGCGCATGTCGCGCTGCGCGACCACCCGGAAGTGAAGTGGACGCTGTAGCCAGCTGCGATCTGAAGGCGGCCCCGGGCGAACGCCCGGCGCTGCCGGCGGTGGTGCGCGACCTGGGCCGGCAGCCCTACGCGCCGGTCTGGCATGCAATGCAGCGTTTCACCGATGCGCGTACCGACGACACCCCGGACGAGCTGTGGGTGGTGGAACACGACCCGGTGTTCACCCTGGGCCAGGCCGGCAAGGACGAACACGTGCTGGCGCCGGGGGACATCCCGGTGCTGCACGTGGACCGCGGCGGCCAGGTGACCTATCACGGGCCCGGCCAGATCGTGGTCTACCCGCTGCTGCAGCTGCGCCGGCTGGGGATCGGGGTGCGCGATTACGTGTGCCGGATCGAGCAGGCGATCATCGACACGCTGGACGAATGGAATATCGGCGCTGAACGGCTGGACGGCGCGCCCGGGGTGTATGTGGGCGGGGCCAAGGTGGCCGCGCTGGGCATCCGGGTCCGCCGCGGCTGCACCTTCCACGGGCTGGCCTTCAATGTGGCCATGGACCTGGAGCCATTCCACCGCATCAACCCCTGCGGGTACCAGGGGCTGCAGGTGACCTCGATGGTAGACTTGGGGGGACCGTCCGGCATGGCGGCCGTCAAGCCGGTGCTGCTGGGCCATCTGGCCCGCCAGTTCGGACTGGACCTCCAGCCTGCCGATGCTTTGCCCGATCTGACTGACGCGGCCTGAGTGCCGCCGACCAAGGCCATGACTGAAACCACCGCTCGCATCATTCCCCTGCAGGTCGTGCAGGGCGACACGCCGTCCGCCGCGCCGTTGCAGGCCGGGGTCAAACAGCTGGGCGGTGACAAGATCGGCCGCTCGCCGGTGCAGTTCGCCGACGCGCCGGTGCTGCGCAAGCCGTCGTGGATCCGCGTGCGGATTCCTTCGGGCAACGCGGTGCAGACGCTGAAGGCGAAGCTGCGCGAGAACCGTCTGGTGACGGTCTGCGAGGAAGCCAGCTGCCCGAACATCCACGAGTGCTTCAGCCACGGCACGGCCACCTTCATGATCCTGGGCGAGGTCTGCACCCGGCGCTGCTCGTTCTGCGACGTGGCCCACGGCCGGCCGAAGCCGCCGGACGCGGGTGAGCCGGCCAGCCTGGCCCAGACGGTGGCCGACATGGGCCTGAAGTATGTGGTGGTGACCAGCGTGGACCGCGACGATCTGCGCGACGGCGGTGCCCAGCACTTCGCCGACTGCATCGGCGCGATCCGGGCGAAGTCCCCGAACACCCGCATCGAGGTGCTGACCCCGGACTTCCGCGGCAAGGGCCGCATGGAGCGGGCGCTGGATATCCTGGCGACCAACCCGCCGGATGTGTTCAACCACAACATCGAAACGGTGCCGGACCTGTACCGCAATGTGCGGCCGGGCGCGGATTACCAGTGGTCGCTGACGCTGCTGAAGAACTTCAAGGCGCAGCACCCGACCATCGCCACCAAGTCCGGCATCATGCTGGGGCTGGGCGAGGAGATGGACCAGGTGCGTGCGACGATGCGCGACCTGCGCGCGCACGACGTGGACATGATCACGATCGGCCAGTACCTGCAGCCGACCGCGCATCACCACCCGGTGCTGCGTTACTGGACGCCCGAGGAATACAAGGAGCTGGAGGTCTACGGCTACGAGCTGGGCTTCAGCCATGTGGCCTCCGGCCCGATGGTGCGTTCTTCGTACCATGCGGATGTGCAGGCCAAGGGGGCAGGCGTCGCCTGACGTTCGGGCACCGCGAACAGCGCGGCGCCTCCGTATTGTCGGCTGGGCCGGGGACGGGTGGCCCTGTCCGGGACACGCCGTAAACCCGTCCATGGGGGCTCGGTCGCGGCATCCATGCCGCTCACGGTCCCGGCCAGGGCCACCCGCCCCCGGCCCCGTTGAATCCCATTCGAGCGGTTGGAAAAGCGGTCAGCGACCGCTCCCGGCCTGAATGCCTGCCGACCGCCGGACGGTTGGGGGTTCTGCGCGGTTTCTCCCGGAAACCCCATTTTTCCAACGCTCCGCGCGTCATTCACAATTTGATACAGCGCCGCGTTTAGGCTGGAAATCCGCGTTCTGACGCGGTGGATGACAAACCCCGCAACTTTCGGCACTGTCGTGTGGTCTGATCCGCACGCAGTCTCCCCGTTGGCAAGGTGCCATGAGCAAGTCGATGAAACTCAAAGTTCCCGCATTCCTGATGGCCCTGGCGCTGACCGCGCCGCTGGCGCTGGCTGCCTACGCCGATTCGCCGGCATTGCCGTCGGCGGCGACGCCCGACCAGGTGACGACCTCCAAGCTGGTCTACGGCCTGCTCTCGGACAGCCGCTATGCCTACCGGCCGCGCGCGCTCGACGCGGCGACCTCCAAGGACGTGTTCAAGCGTTACCTGGAATCGCTGGACGGCAGCAAACAGTTCTTCACCCAGGCCGACATCACCAAGTTCGCGCCGTTCGAGGCCAATATCTCCTCGGCGATCCGCGGCGGTGAGCTGGAGCCGGCCTTCCAGGTGTTTGCGGTCTACAAGCAGCGGGTCGGCGAGCGGGTGGGTTACGCGCGCAAGGTGCTCAAGCAGGACTTCGATTTCAGCACCGACGAGCGCTTCGAGTACGACCGCAAGGACGTGCCGTGGGCCGCGAGCAGCGCCGAGCTGGACGACCTGTGGCGCAAGTCGGTGAAGAACGACTGGCTGCGGCTGAAGCTGGCCGGCAAGCAGCCGGCCGAGATCCGCAAGACGCTCGACAAGCGCTATGCGCAGCTGGAGAAGTCGGTCAACGAGTTGAAGGGCGAGGACGTGTTCCAGTTCTTCCTCAACGCCTATACCAGCGCGGTGGATCCGCATACGGATTACTTCACCCCGCGCACGGCGGAGAACTTCAACCAGGCGATGTCGCTGTCGCTGGAAGGCATCGGCGCGCAGCTGCAGCGCCAGGACGACATGGTGGTGATCCGTGAGGTCATCGCCGGCGGCCCGGCCGCGGTCAATGGCACGCTCAAGCCGGGCGACCGCATCGTCGGCGTGGGCCAGGGCAAGTCGGGCCCGGTCGAGGACGTGATCGGCTGGCGCATCGACGATGTGGTGGCCAAGATCCGCGGCAAGAAGGACACCCAGGTGCGGCTGGAATTCATTCCGGCCGAGGAAGGCGTGGACGGCAAGCACCACATGCTGGTGCTGACCCGGCAGAAGGTGCGCCTGGCCGAACAGGCTGCCAAGGGCGAAACGCTGACCATCCCGGCCAAGGACGGTGAGCCGGAGCGCCGGGTGGGCGTGATCAAGCTGCCGACGTTCTACCAGGACTTCGAGGGCCGCCGCCGCAACGCCACCGACTACGCGTCGGCAACCCGTGACGTGGCCAAGCTGCTGGCCGGCTTCAAGAATGACAAGCTGGACGGCGTGGTGCTGGACCTGCGCAACAACGGCGGCGGTTCGCTGGACGAGGCGATCGAGCTGACCGGGCTGTTCATCGAACAGGGCCCGGTGGTGCAGGTGCGCGAATCCGGTGGCCGGGTCACGGTCAACAACGATCGCAGCGAAGCGGTGGCCTGGGACGGTCCGCTGGCGGTGCTGATCAACCGTGGTTCGGCGTCGGCCTCGGAGATCTTTGCCGGCGCCATCCAGGACTACGGTCGCGGGCTGGTGATTGGTGAGACCACCTTCGGCAAGGGCACGGTGCAGAACATCGTCGACCTGGACCGCTGGCCGAGCGGCGAGACCCAGCGCTACGGCCAGGTCAAGCTGACCATCGCGCAGTTCTTCCGCGTCAGCGGCAGCAGCACCCAGCACAAGGGCGTGGTGCCCGACCTGGCGTTCCCGGCCAGCGTGGATGCCAGCGAGTTCGGCGAAAGCACCTACGACAACGCGCTGCCGTGGACCCGCATCGCCGCCGTGCCGCACACTCAGTACGGCAACTTCGGCCCGCTGCTACCCAAGCTGGAAACGCGGCATGCCTCGCGCATCGCGGCGGACAAGGAATTCCAGTGGTGGAATGAAGACGTGCAGCAGTTCCGCACCGAAGCCGCCAAGAAGTACATCTCGCTCAACGAGGGCGAGCGCCGTGCCGAGCGCGAGCGTCAGGACACCCAGCGCAAGCAGCGCCAGGCCATCCGCAAGGAACTGGGCCTGGACCTGGACCCGCTGGCCGACGACAGCAATGACGACGGCCTGACCGGCAACGAGCGCGACATCGTCAAGGACGCCGCGCGCGAGAAGGCCGCCGAGAAGCGCCCGGACCCGCTGTTGCGTGAGTCGGCCGCGATCCTGGCCGATGCGGTGAACCTGCTGGAGCAGGACCGCCCGCTGTCGGCGCAGGTGCTGCCGCAGTCGACCGCGGCGGGCCGCTGGGCCGATTGACCGGCGTGAACCAACAGAAAACGAAGGGCCGGCGGAAACGCCGGCCCTTCGCGTTTAGACCCCGCGCATACGCGGCCGGGCCTATGCTGGGGCGATCCCCTCCTGCAGGAGCGCCCATGCGGCCTTCCCATGCACTGGCGGCCAGCCTGCTGGCCGTATCCCTCAGCGCCTGCGGCGGCCGCGCGGCCGACAGCACGCTGCTCCGCGAGTCCTTCGATTCGGGGGATACCTATTCGCGCACTGTTCCGGGCACCCCCGCCCAAGCCTGCGAAGCGGCGCGGCGTACGCTGCTCAGCCAGGGCTACGCCATCGCGCGTGCCGATCCGGATGCCGTGGAAGGCAACAAGAACTTCCAGCCGCGCGAGGACGAACATGAGCAGCTGGTGCTGCGCATCTCCTGTGCGCCACGCGGCGATGAGGCGCTGGTGTTCATCAGCGCGGTGCAGGACCGCTATGCGCTGAAGAAGAGCCCGACTTCGGCCAGTGTTGGCGTGGGTGCGCTGGGCTCGGTGTCGCTGCCGTTCGGCAGCAACGACGATTCGCTGGTGAAGGTGGCCAGCAGCACGGTGCAGGATGCGGACTTCTATCGCCGCTTCTTCGCCCGCCTGCAGCAGTACCTCCCGGCCGCGAAGGCCGGTACGCCCGAGCCGGTGGCGCCGGCACCGGCGGCGGTGGTGCCGCAACCGCAGCCGCAGCCGCAGCCGACCGTCTCCGAACCCGCGCCCGTTCCTGTCCCCGCGCCAACGCCTGCGCCGACGGCCGATACGCCGATCCCGGCGAACTGAGCAGGCGCGCAGCGTGCCACGGGCGCGTCTCCGTTCGTTGTGCCGTGCGCATGCCGCAGGCGTGGCGCTGGCCGCGTTGCTTTGCGTCGGGTCAGTCGCGGGCACTGAGGCAGGTACGGGCGATTGCCTGCAGCCACTGCTGGAGCGCCTGGGCTGGCAAATAGACATTGCCGCCATCGATGCACCGCGTGTGCACGGTGGTCCGGTCTGCAAACGCGCCGACCGGCGCGAGGCACAGGCCGCAGGTGACCTGCGGGTGGAACTGCCGCGCGCATGGGCGGCCGACCAGCGCCAGCGCTTCCTGCAGACGCTGGTGGACGATCCGGCCACGGTCTGCGCGTATGCATTCGTCCTGGGTGAGGCGACCCGGCGCGCCGCCACCCGGCTGCAGGACAACCCGGGCTACCGCTTCTCCGCCCTGCAACTGGGCTGGATCGGGTTTGGTGCGGCGGGTTCGCGTGCACAGGGGTGGGAGGGCTTCCGCAGCCTGGGCCGCGGCTACCAGCCGGCGGGCCGCAACAGCGAGGCCCTGCAGGCGTTCTACGACGGCCGGGTGCGTAGCGAGTGCGGCGTGGGCCGCCAGGTCGCGCAGCTCGCGACGCAGCGCGAACTGTATGGGGATGCAGCCTTCGATACGGCGTTCACCCCGGGCGAGCTGTCCATCGGCACCTTCCTCACCCTGCACGACACCGACAGCATCCTGCTCGGCCACCACGCGGGGGAGTTCCTTGCCGACGGCAAGGCGGTGCGCACGGCGCAGCGCGGCCGCCAGGCGTTCGTGGGCGCGCCGGGTTTCATCGAACACGTGTTCGACCGCGTGTATCTCGATGACATCAACAACCAGGCCGAGAACTTCGTCATCGTCGACGTCAGCGCCGCAGCGGCTGATGCACTGCGCACGCATGGCGGTTTCGCGCATTACGACGGCGTCAACCATCGCATCTGGGAGCTGGCCAGCCGCATGCCCGGCCCGGGCCTGCGCCGCTTCGAGCGGCTGCTGGCCGAGCGCGACCCCGAACTGCGCGCCGGGTTGCCGGCCGACCAGCAGCCGCTGCTGGCTGAACTGGACCGGCTGCTGGACGATCCGTTCTACCGGGAGTTCGTGATTTATGTGCACCCACGCGGTATACGTCCCGTGGGCTATTACATCGCACGCCTGCTCGACCGCAATCCGCGCACGCCGTTCGCGTTCGAGCTGGGCCTGCACAACCTGCATACCACGCTGTACCGCCGCTGGATCGACACGCAGCTTCGGCAGTGCGCGGCAGCAACGACCTATTCGCAAACCGAGCAAAGGTGAGTCATGGACATTGCAATGATTGGACTGGGGCGCATGGGCGCCAACATGGCCGAGCGGCTGCACCGCGGCGGCCACCGCGTCATCGGCGTGGATCCCGGTGAGGCGGCACGTACCAGCGCCGCCGCGCGTGGCTTCCAGGTCAGCGCGACCGCTGCCGAGGCGCTGGCCGCGCTGCCGGTGCCGCGCGTGGTGTGGCTGATGGTGCCGGCCGGTGAAGTCGTGGACCAGACCCTGGCCGCGCTGTCGCCGCACCTGTCCGAAGGCGATGTCGTGATCGATGGCGGCAACTCGTACTACAAGGACTCGATGCGCCGCGCCGCGCAGTTGCTTGAAGAGGACGTGGCCTACCTGGATTGCGGGACCAGTGGCGGCGTGTGGGGCCTGCAGGAAGGCTACAGCCTGATGATCGGCGGCGATGCCGCTGCGGTGGGGCAGGTCGAGGCGATCTTCCGCACGCTGGCGCCGGCCGAGGACCGTGGCTGGGCGCACGTGGGGCCGAGCGGGGCGGGGCACTTCTGCAAGATGGTCCACAACGGCATCGAGTACGGCATGATGCAGGCCTACGCCGAGGGTTTCGCGATCATGCAGCGCAAGACCGGGTTCGACCTTGACCTGGGCAAGGTCGCGCAGGCGTGGCAGCACGGCAGCGTGGTGCGTTCGTGGTTGCTCGACCTCAGCGTGGAGGCGCTGGAGCAGAACCCGCAGCTCGACGGCATTGCCCCGTTCGTGTCCGATTCGGGCGAGGGCCGCTGGACCGTGGCCGAGGCGATCGACCTGGACGTCTCCGCCCCGGTCATCACCCTGTCGCTGCTGGAGCGCCTGCGCTCACGCGAAAAGAATTCGTACAGCGACCGCATGCTGTCGGCGCTACGCAATCAATTCGGCGGCCACGCGATGAAAACCGACTGAGGCAATCTGGATTCAACCGGCACGGCGTAGCCACGCGCGGCGTGGCTCTACGCCAATGCCACGCGCCGGCCACTGTCGGCGCTTTCGCGGCCCACTTCGAGCAGTCGCATCAACTGCAATGCCTCCTCCGTGCTGACCGGCGCGTCGCCGACCCCCAGCATCGCATCGCGGAACGCGGCATAGAACCGCCGGTAATCGCCCAGCGCGTTGTCCACGCTATGGCGTTGCACATGCCCCTCCGCATCGGCCCGTACGATCTGCCCATGCACCGGGTCCAAGCCCCAGCCCGGTGCGCCGGGCGCGGTGCCCTGGCGCAGCTGGTCTTCCTGCACGTCACGGCCGTCCTTCAGATAGCTGCCCAGGCTGCCATGCACCGCAAAGCGCGGTGCCGATGCCGCTACCAGCGAACCGGCATGCACGATCGCGCGCAGGCCCGGGTAATGCAGCACCGCATGGAAGTAGTCGTCGCTGCGCGCCCCCTCGCGCTGTGCGGCGATGTCGGCGCTGATCGCCTCGGGCCAGCCGAACAGCTGCAGCATCTGGTCGAGCAGGTGCGGGCCGAGGTCCATCCACAGGCCGCCACCCGGTGCGTCACTTTCCCGCCAACGGTCGCGCACCTGCGGGCGGAAGCGGTCGAAGTGCGAATGGCATTCGGCAATGCGGCCCAGCGTGCCCTGTTCAACGACGCTGCGCAGGCTGAGGAAATCGGCGTCGAAGCGTCGGTTCTGGAACACGCTGACCACGCGGTCGGCGTCACGCGCGGCGTCGACTACGGCGCGAGCCTCGGCGCTGCTCAGCGCGAAGGGCTTATCCACCAGCACATGCTTGCCCGCCTGCAGCGCGGCCAGCGCCAGCGGCGCGTGCTGCGCGTTGGGCGTGGCGATCACCACCGCGTCCACCGCCGGGTCGGCCAGCAGCGGCGCCACGTCGGCATGCACGTGCACATCGGTGAAGCTGCGCAGCAACCGGTCGCGCTGCGAACTGACGATGCTGTGCAATGCCAGCCCCGGGGTGTGCTGGATCAGCGGCGCATGGAATACGCTGCCGGCCAGCCCGTAGCCGATCAATCCCACCTGCGCGATCGTGGTCATGTCATGTGCCTGTTGCGGAGCCTGCCCTAAGGGTAAACGCGAATGATGCAGTGCGGAAATATGAACGGTTTTCGGACAACTCCTAAAGGTTCACGGCAGCGTGATGCGGCGGCGACGCGCCCTGTACACCTTTACCCGGACACTGGCGACACACACCAGGAGACACCGCACATGACCAACACCACCCGTAATCTGCTTGCTGCTTCGCTCGCCTTCGGCATGCTGTTTGGCACCTCGGCGGCGATGGCAAAGGATCCGCCGAAGACCACCGATCACAGCGCCATGACCCATGCCGACACGCATGAGTCGGCCGAGCCGGTCACCGACACCTGGATCACCACCAAGGTCAAGAGCGACCTGGTCACCAGCAAGGGCGTTCCCGGCACCGAAGTAAAGGTTGAAACCGTGAACGGCGTGGTTTCGCTGTCCGGCACCGTGGCCACCAAGGCCGAGCACGACAACGCCATCGCCAAGGCGAAGGCCATCAAGGGCGTCAAGAGTGTCGATGCCAGCATGCTGAAGGTCGCCCCCGCGGCTGCCAAGCGCTGATCGACGCAGCACCGGAACACCAGGGGGCGCGCCGCAGGGCGCGCCCTTTTCGTTGCGCCCGGAGGCTGTCCGGTCTCGTCCCGTATTCACGGTCGCCTGGAGTATATTCAGGACTTCGCCCCTGCGGGCGTCGTTCCGGAACCGGGGCGCTGCAGGCAGGGAGGGGGACATGCGAGCTGACGAGGGTCTATGGCACTGGTTTTCAGTGATGAACTCTGGGACCGCTGGCGGTTGCCGGCTCTCGGGCTGGCGGCTGTTGCCATCATCGTGGTGCCATGGCTGACCCTGCGCAAACTTGCCGACGAGAACCTGGACGCGATGCGCTGGGTGACCCACACCCAGGACGTCGGTGTGGCGGTCTACCAGCTGCAGGCCGACGTGCGCGACGTGGAATCGGCCGCGCTGACGATGTCCAAGGGCATCGACGCCCCCGGCCTGCGCGAGCGCCTGGGCCAGGCCCGCTACATTCCGCAGCGCTTGGCCCGGCTGACCGAACTGACCCGCGACAATCCCGAGCAGCTGGTGCGCGTCGGGCGCATCCAGTCGCTGCTCGACCGGCGCATGGAGCTGGCCACGCAGCTGGCGCGATCCAAGCCGGACGACGATCAGCGCCAGCTGGTACAGGACCTCACCACCCGCTATCCCATCCGCGGATTGATCGAGGAACTGCAGAAGCGCGAAGAGCAGCTGTTGGCCCAGCGTTCTGCGCTCTTCGCCCAACAGCAGCGGCAAAGCGAACTCGTGTCCTGGAGCGCGCTGGTGGTGCAGCTGCTGCTGCTCAGCCTGGTGCTGTGGCTGCTGCACCGGCAGATCCTGCACCGCGCCACGGCCGAGCGCGCCACCCGCCGCGCCTCCGCACGCGCGGCATCGGTGCTGCATACCGTGCGTGAGCCGATCGTGCTGCTGGATCGCGAACTCCGGGTGCAGCTGCACAACCCGGCCTTCGCCGAGCTGTATGGCCTGCCCGATGACGAGAGCACCGACGGCCGCGTCCTCGATACGTTGGGCGCGGGCGCCTGGAGTGATCCGGCCGTGCGCCAGCGCTTGATGGACGTGCTGCTGCGCGGTCGCGAACTGTGGGACTTCGAGCACGAGCAACGCACCGACGACGACCAGGTGCGCACCATGCTGATCAACGCGCGGCGCATGCCGCTGCCCGACCGCGATGACGAAGTGGTGCTGATGACGGTCAGCGATGTCACCGTGCAGCGTGCCGTGCAGCAGCATGTGGAAGAGCTCAACCGCCAGCTCGAAGGCAAGGTGGAGCAGGTATCGGAGGTCAACCGCGAGCTGGAAGCCTTCAGCTACTCGGTCTCGCACGACCTGCGTGCGCCGCTGCGGCACGTGGCCGGGTTCTCGGACAAGCTGGCGCGGCACCTGGGCGAGGGCGCCGATGAGAAGTCGCGCCACTATCTGGATGTGATCGCCGGCTCGGCGCGGCGCATGGCCGCCCTGATCGACGACCTGCTGGTCTATTCACGGCTGGGGCGCGCCGCGATGCGCCTGCAGGCGGTGGACATGCAGTCGCTGGTGGCCGACACCCGCGCGCTGCTAGATGCCAACCTGCAGAGCGACGCCGAAGACGGCGGCACGGCGCGCCGGGTGGAGTGGAACATCGCCGCGCTGCCGATCCTGGTGGCGGACGAAAACATGATGCGTCAGCTGTGGCTCAACCTGCTGGGCAATGCAGTGAAGTACTCGGCCAACGTCAACCCGGCCCGGATCGAGGTGGAGCACGAGCGCCAGCCCGATGGAAGCCACCTGTTCAGTGTGCGCGACAACGGCGCCGGCTTCGACATGGCCTACGCCGACAAGTTGTTTGGTGTTTTCCAGCGCCTGCACAAGGCGAGCGAGTACCCCGGCACCGGTATCGGCCTGGCCAGCGCGCGCCGGGTACTGGCCCGCCACAACGGCCGCATCTGGGCCGCCTCGGCAGTGGGCGAGGGCGCCACCTTCCACTTCCTGCTTCCTTCCTCCCTTGATGCACTCAACAAAGGCCCCGTCGCATGACCGCACTTCGAACCATCCTGCTTGCCGAAGACAGCCCTGCCGACGCCGAGATGGCCATCGATGCGCTGGAGGAGGCGCGCCTGGCCAATCCGATCGTGCACGTCGAGGACGGCGTGGAGGCGATGGACTACCTGCTGCGCCGTGGCGCCTTCGCCAACCGTGAGGAAGGGCTGCCGGCGGTGCTGCTGCTGGACATCAAGATGCCGCGCATGGACGGGCTGGAAGTGCTGCGCGAGATCCGTACCACCGAGGAACTCAAGCGGTTGCCGGTGGTGATCCTGTCCTCCTCACGCGAAGAGAGCGACCTGGCCCGCAGCTGGGACCTGGGCGTGAACGCCTATGTGGTCAAGCCGGTGGATGTGGAGCAGTTCTTCGGCGCCGTGCAGACCCTGGGCAAGTTCTGGGCCCTCATCAACCAGGCACCCGAGGTCGAGTGATCCCATGCCGCTGACCGGGCCCTCGCTGGGACATCTGCGCATCCTGCTGGTGGAGGATTCGCCGGAAGACGCCGAACTCATGTGTGAGCAGATGCTCGAGGCGGGGCTGGAGGCCAGCTTCGAGCGGGTGGAGACCTCGGCCGAGCTGCGCGAGGCGCTGCTGCGTTTCGCGCCGGACATCGTGCTCTCGGACCTGGCCATGCCGGGCTTCTCCGGCAACCAGGCGCTGGAGATCGTGCGCGGCTGGCATCCGGACGTGCCCTTCATCTTCGTGTCGGGCACGATCGGCGAAGAGAATGCCGTGGCCGCGCTGCACCAGGGCGCCAACGACTACATCATCAAGCACCAGCCGGCGCGGCTGCCCTCGGCGGTGGCACGTGCGGTGCGTGAATCGCGCGGCACGATCGACCGCCAGCGGGTGGAGGCCGAGCTGATGCGCGCGCAGCGGCTGGAGAGCCTGTCGCTGCTTGCCGCCGGACTGAGTCACGACCTGCGCAACATCCTGCAGCCGCTGCTGATCATGCCCGAGCTGCTCAAGGCGCGGACCGACGACCCGCATCTGCACCACCTGGCCGACGTGATTGCCGAGTGCGGGCGACGCGGCCATGAGATGGCCGAGTCGATGCTGTCGTTCGTGCGCGGTTCGCGCAACCCGAGCGAGCGGATCCAGATCGCGCACTTGTTCGAGGCGATGGAGCTGCTGTTGCGCAGCAACCTGCCGCCCAAGGTCAGCCTGCACCTGGAGGTGGCCGAACCGACCCTGGCGGTGGATGCGAACTACACCGAACTGCAGCAGGTGCTGTTGAACCTGGCGTTGAATGCGATCCAGGCGATGCCGTCCGGCGGGCGGCTGAGCCTGCGCGCGTTTGGCGAACGCGACCTGCAGGGCCAGGAATGGCTGCACCTCTCGGTCGCCGACGAAGGCGTGGGCATGAACGCCGAAGTGCTGTCGCATCTGTTCAATCCCTTCTTCACCACCAAGCCCAACGGCACCGGCTTGGGCCTGGTGTCGTGCAAGCGCATCATCGAAGGCGCGCAGGGCAGCATCCGGGTGGACAGTTCGCCGGGCGTGGGCACGCGCTTCGACCTGTTGCTGCCGATGCGCGCACTGCCTGCCGAAGTTGCGCCGCTGGAGCTGCCGGTGGCCGCCGGTACCGGCCAATCGATCCTGGTGGTGGATGGCGAGGCGACGCGGCTGTCGCTGCTGGGCAATGCGTTGTCCAGCCAGGGGTACCACCTGCAGTTGGCCTCCGACGGCGGCGCCGCGCTGCGCTGGATGCAGCAGGAGGCAATGCCGGCGCTGGTGATCGCCGACGCCGGCGCGAAGCTGCTGTCGGCCAGCCACCTGCTGCGTGAAATGGCGGCGCTGGGCTATCGCGGCCCGGCGCTGGTGCTGGAGGAGGCCGACGTCACGGTGTCGCGGGCGCGCTTCCCGGCCGGCATCAGCGTGCACGTGCTGCGCAAGCCGCTGGAAATGCAGCAGGTCTTCCGTTCGGTGGCGGAGGCGTTGGCGGGGTAGGTCGCGAGCTACCCCGCTTCCCAAGGGAAGCGGGGTAGGCTGGCCACAGCCTGTTCCAATCGCCGTGACCAGTTGCCGTGGATTTCGGCGTACAGGGGGCTGTCGCCGGCCAGGCGCATGCGCTGGCTGATGCGCAGGTCGCCCGCGCGCAGCAGTACCAGGTCCACCGGCAGGCCGACCGACAGGTTGGAGCGGATGGTCGAGTCCAGCGACACGATCGCGGTGCGCGCCGCGTCGTCCAGCCGGGTCTGCGGGCGGATGATGCGGTCCAGGATCGGCTTGCCGTACTTGGACTCGCCGATCTGCAGGAACGGCGTCTCCGGCGAGGCGGCGATGGCATTGCCCAGCGGGTAGATCATGTACATGCCGGGGTGCTCGCCGCCGACCTGGCCGCCCAGGATCAGCGTGGCCTGGGTATTGACCCCATCGTGGCCGTGCTCGGGGGTGCTGGATTTGACCTGGCTGTCCACCAGCACCCGGCCCACGTACTCGGCCACCTCGAACAGGTGGCGGTAGCTGCGCAGGTTCTCCGGCCGCTGCTCTTCCACGTCGCGGTGCAGGCGCGAGATCAGCAGCTGGGTGGTGGCCAGGTTGCCGGCCGCCATGATCACGAAGGCGGCCTCCCCCGGGAACTCGAATTCGTGCAGCTTGCGGTGCACGCGTACGTCGTCCAGCGACGCGTTGGTACGGGTATCGGCGGCGAAGACCAGGCCCTCATCCACCGCAATGCCGACGCAATAGGTCATGTCGGTGTCCTATGATGTGCACCCCGATTCTATGCGCTGGCCATGTTGGCCCCGTGTGGATTCGCCCCCACGTACGCTGAATATCATGACCACTGTGCTCCTGAGCCTGGGCAGCAATCTGCAGCCGCAACAGCATCTTCACGCCGCGGTGGCCGCGCTGCGCGAGCGTTTCGGTGCGATCCGGGTGTCGCCGGCCTACCGTACCGCCGCCGTGGGCTTCGACGGCCCGGCCTTCCTCAACAACGCGGTGGCGCTCGAGACCGATATGCCGCTGGAGGCGCTGGACCCGTGGCTGCACGCGCTGGAAGACGCCCACGGGCGCGACCGCAGCGGGCCGCGTTTCAGCGACCGTACGCTGGACATCGATGTGGTGTTCTACGGCGACCTGATCGTGGAGGGCCCCGGCCATCTGCGCATTCCGCGGCCCGAGCTCAAGCATGCGTTCGTGCTGAAGCCGCTGGCAGACATCGCGCCGACCTTCATCGACCCGGTCAGCGGCCTGCCCCTGGCCGCATTGTGGCGGGCGCATGCGCAGCACGACGACGTCTTCGAGGTCGTCGAACTGGGTTGATCGGTTACGACAACATCCGCCCGCCATCCACCCGCAGGGTATGGCCGGTCACGAACGGGGCGTCATTCACCAGCCAATAGACGGCCTCGGCGATCTCTTCCACCGTACCCGTACGGGCCAGCGGCGTACGCGCCAGCAGTGCCTGCTGGGCGTAGTCGTCCTTGCCCTGTTCCGGCCACAGGATCGCGCCGGGGGCCACGGCATTCACCCGCACCTTGGGCGCCAGCTCCAGCGCCAGGGAGCGGGTGATCATTTCCAGCGCGGCCTTGGCGGAGGCATATACCGGATGGTCGCGCATCGGCTGGGTGCCGTGGAAATCGGTCAGGTTGACGATGCAGCCCTGGTGGCGGCGCAGCTGCGGCGCGGCCGCCTGGGCCAGCAGCAGCGGGGCGCGGGCATTGACCGCGAACAGGTCGTCCCACTGGGCGGCGGTGATCTGGCCCAGCAGAGTGGGGTAGAAGTTGGAGGCGTTGTTGACCAGGGCGTCCAGCCGGCCGAACTGGGCCACGGTCTGTTCCACCAGGTCGGGCAGGGCGTCGGCATCGCGCAGGTCGGCCTGCAGCGCCAGCACGCTGCCCGGGCGCAGCATGTCCAGGTCGAAGGCCATCTGCTGCAGCTCGGTGGTGGAGGTATGCGCGTGCAGCACCAGCGACCAGCCACAGGCGTGGAACTGGCGGGCAATGGCCGCGCCGATGCGGCGCGCGCTGCCGGTGATCAGCACGACGGGTGTGGTGGCGGTCATCGGGGCTCCTTCCTGCTCGGCTATGCTGTGCATTGTCACCGCAATTGCCTGCGCCATGCATTCCTCACTGCCCACCCCCGATACCGACGCCCTGGCCCACAGCGACCAGCTGGCCGACGCGCTGCGCGCGGAGATCCTCGCCAACGGCGGCGCCATGCCGTTCGCGCGGTTCATGGAACTCAGCCTGTATGCGCCCGGCTTCGGCTACTACAGCGCCGGTGCCAGCAAGTTCGGGGAGGCCGGCGATTTCACCACCGCGCCTGAAATGGGGCCGCTGTTCACCGCCACCCTGGCCAACGCCATCGCCCCGGTCATGCAGCAGCTCGGCCCGACGGCGCGGTTCCTCGAGCTGGGCGGCGGCAGCGGCGCCTTCGCCGAGATCCTGCTCAAGCGGTTGCTGGAACTGGATGCGCTGCCTGAGCGCTACGCGATCCTGGAGCCCAGCGCCGACCTGCGCGAACGCCAACGCGAGCGTCTGGAACAGGCCCTGATTCCGCCGCTGTTCGCCCTGGTGGAGTGGCTGGACGGCCCGTTCGACGACGACTGGGACGGCATGGTGTTCGCCAACGAGGTGATCGACGCGCTGCCGACCCCGCGCTTCCTCGCCCGCGATGGCATGGTCTACGAAGAGACCGTGGAGCTCGATGCCGAGGGGCAGTTCATGCGCGGCGCGCAGCCGGCCGATGCCATGCTCACCGCAGCGGTGCGTCATCTCGAACGCTACCGCGAGAAACCCTTTGCCGATGGCTACCGTTCCGAGCTGCTGCCGCATCTGCCGTACTGGATCCAGGCGGTGGCGGGTGGCCTGAAGCGCGGCGCGATGCTGTTTGTCGACTACGGCTACCCGCGCAACGAGTATTACCAGGATGACCGCGACGACGGCACCGTGCGCGCGTTCTACCGCCATCACGTGCACAACGATGTCTTCCGCTGGCCCGGCCTGCAGGACCTGACCGCGTCGGTGGACTTCACCGCGCTGGCCGAGGCCGGCACCCACGCCGGCTTCGAGCTGGCCGGTTACGCCACGCAGTCCAGCTTCCTGCTCGGCAACGGGCTGGATGCACTGCTGGCGTTGGCCGAATCACGCTCCGACGAGGTCGGCAGGCTGCGCCTGCGCGAGCAGGTCAAGAAGCTCACCCTGCCCAGTGGGATGGGCGAGCGCTTCCAGGTGATGGGGTTCCAGCGTGATGTCGATTTCGAGGCTGCGTTCCAGCTCGGCGATCTGACCTGGCGGCTCTGAGTGGCCACGACAGGGATGTTGAAACCGCTGCGCTTCCCGCGCTTCTGGCTGGGCCTGTGGTGGTTGGCGATCGCGCTGACCATCACCGTCTGCCTGATTCCGCCGCCGCCGCTGGATCTGCCGCCGAACAGCGACAAGGTCGAGCATTTCCTGGCGTACTTCCTGCTGGCCGGTTCGGCGGTGCAGATCTACCGCACGCGTGCGGCGCTGCTGTGGGCGTGCGTCGGCTTGGTCGGCCTGGGCGTCGGCATCGAATTCCTGCAGGGGGCGTTGACCGTCAACCGCATGGCCGACCCGATGGATGCGCTGGCCAACAGCATGGGCGTGCTGGCCGGCATGGCGCTGGTGTTCACGCCGTTGCGCGATGTGTTGCTGCGCCTGAAGGGCTGATCCCGGAGTGCGGGAGCAGGTTGCCCGATTTCGTTCGCGAACTGCGGTTACCGTGCGTGGAGCTCCATCTGCACGGTGCCGGCCATTGGCCGGCACCGTGTTGCGGTCAGCGCGGCACCAGCTCCAGGGTGTCCAGCACCCACATCGTCGGGCGGGTGTCGCCGGTGAAGCGCACGCACAGGTCCTGCGTTCCCTTCAGCGTGCGCGGCAGCGCGGCTTCCAGCGTGATGAATCCATCTGCGCCCGGGTTGGCCGGCAGCGGCACCGTGGCCAGCGGCTTGCCATCGCACTGCGCGTTGAGGATGTCCATCTCGCCGTGTGCGCTGCGTGCCTTGACGAAGCGGCGCTGCGGTTCGTCATGGGCCAGCTGGAAGTAGTACGGAATCTGGCCGGCACGCACGCGCAGCGTGGCGATGCCGTCCACGTTCGCGCCCTGCCACAGCCAGCACGGGTTGAAGATGTTGACGTTGAAGATCGCGCGCGCACCGTCCGCCGGGCCGTCGTCTTCCAGCCGTAGCAGCAGCTTGCCCTCGCCGGGGCACATGGCCAGTTGCTCGTCGGTGCGGCGGAGCAGCGAGGCGGCGGTGACATCGAAACGGCTCGCCGCCCTGGCCAGTGCCTGCCCATCGAAGAACGTGGCCGCCTGCAGGCCCACCGGCAGCGGCTGGGTGAGTGGCGCGGTGTACTGCGGCGACTGCGCGGTGACCGGGCTGCCGTCCACGCTGTAGCGGATGTCGTAGCCCAGCGGCGTGCGCAGCGCCACGGTGGCGGTGCCGGCCTTGCGGTCGTCACTGATATCGGCCTCCACCTCGAACGGGGTCTGCGCATACGCGATGCCCATCGCCTGCCAGCGCTGCAGCTGCGTGGGCAGGCGGGCCAGGAAGTCGGCGAAGTCACGGCGCTCGCGCGGCGACCAGCCGGTTTCGGCCACGGCGGCCAGGCGCGGGAACAGGTTGTGCTGCAGGCGCGCGTAGCTGCGCGTGTGCTCGGTGAACATGTTGGCCTGCAGCCCGAGGATGTGCTGCTGCTTGTCTTTGGCCAGCGTGTCGGGCACCGGCTCGAAGCCATAGACGCGGCCGAGCGGGGTGCTGAGCGGCCGGCCCGGCGGCTCGTTGGGCGAATTGGTCTGCAGGTAGTCCATGTACATGTCGGTGACGGGCGACATCACCACGTCGTGCCCTTCGCTGGCGGCCTTGAGCCCGCCTTCGGTACCGCGCCAGGACATCACCGTGGCCTCGGGCGGCAGGCCGCCCTCGAGAATCTCGTCCCAGCCGATCAGGCGCCGGTCGTGCTGCTCCAGGTATTTCTCCAGGCGCTTGATCAGGTGGCTCTGCATTTCCATTTCATTGCTCGCGCCTACCTCGCGCATGCGCGCCTGCACGCGTGCCGAGGCCTCCCACTGGTCCTTGACCGCCTCGTCGCCGCCGACATGCACGTACTTGGCGGGGAACAGCTCGATCACTTCGTCCAGCACGTTCTCCAGGAACTGGAACGTGCTCTCTTCGGTGTTGAACAGGTTCGGGAACACGCCCCATTCGCTCAGCGGCTGCAGCGGCGTGTCGATCGTACCCAGCTGGGGATACGCGGCGATCGCGGCGGTGGCGTGGCCGGGCACGTCGATCTCGGGAATGACCTGGATGTGGCGTGCCGCCGCATAGGCGATGACCTCGCGGATCTGGTCCTGCGTGTAGAAGCCGCAGTACGGGCGCGGCGCGCCGGTGGCCGGGTCGCGGCCGCCGTCACCGGCGGGAATGCGGCAGCTGCCCACGCCGGTGAGCTTCGGGTAGCGCTTGATCTCCATGCGCCAGCCCTGGTCATCGGTGAGATGCCAGTGGAAGGTGTTGAGCTTCTGCTCGGCCATGGCGTCGAGCACCTGCTTGATCTCGTCCAGGCTCTGGAAGTGGCGCGCCGAATCGAGCATCAGGCCGCGCCAGCTGAAGCGGGGCGCATCGTCGATGCGCAGCGCGGGCACGGCGCCCTTGCTGCCACCGGTAAGCAGCTGCGACAACGTGGCGGCGCCGTAGAACAGGCCGGCCTCGGTGGCGGCCTGCACGGTGATGCCGCGCGCATCGCTGCGCAGCTGGTAGCCCTCGGCGCCGGTGGAGAGGCTGCCGTCGAGCACGAAGCGCACGCCGTCGGTGCCGCGCGCGCTGGACAACTGCAGCGCCGGGCCGCCGCTGCTGCGCAGCACGCCGGCGAACTGGCCGGCCACGCGGCGGGCGGTGTCGCCCTGCGCGCGCAGCGCGGTGCTGGCGGTCACGGTGTAGCCGGCGCCATCGATGCGTTCGAGATGGGCCGGTGCGGGAATCAGGGGGAGCGAACCGGGCAGGGCGCGCGGGCCGGGCGCGGCCGCGGTATCGGCGGCATGCGCCAGCGGGGCCAGGGAAAGTGCCAGTGCGAAGGACAGCAGCGACAGCGAGGTACGACGGGTGCGGGTATGCATCGGGTCATTCCTTTGGTGCGTTGGTGAAAAAAAAACGGGCCCGGTTCCGGGCCCGTTTTTCGTGGGCCTTTACGGCTCACGGTAGTGCCGGGCTCTGCCCGGCATACCTTAATACTTGACGCGGAAGTTCAGGTAGTACTGGCGACCGTTGGAGTAGAACGAGGTCGGAATGGCCGCGCTCTGGTAGTACTTGTAGGTCGGGTTGTTGAGGTTCAGGCCGTCCAGCGTGATGCTCAGCCAGTCGGTGGCCTTGTAGCTCAGCGACGCCGACAGCGTGCCGAAATCATCCTGGTAGTACGGGTTGGCACCGGACAGGCTGATCAGGAACGACGAGCGGTGGGTGTAGCTGACGCGTGCACCGAAGGTGTCGTTCTCGAAGAAGGCGCCCACGTTGTAGGTGTTCTTCGAGGTGCCCAGCAGGTTGTGGCTGCCGTCGGCCCAGGTGTGCGCCGAGGTGCCGTTGGCGTAGGTGTAGTTGGCGTTGATGCCGAAGTTCTCGCCGATCGGCTGTTCGTAGGCCACTTCCACGCCGGTGACCTTGCCGTCGGCATTGATCGGGGTGGACACCGCGTAGGTTTCAAGCTGGTTGGTCAGTTCGCTGAAGAGCTGCTTGTTGATCACGTCGAACGCAACGTAGTCCTTCAGGTCGATATGGTACGCACCGACCGACAGCAGGCCGCGCGGCATGAAGTACCACTCCAGGTTGGCATCCAGGTTGCTGCCGATGGTCGGCTTCAGTTCCGGGTTGCCGCCACCGCCGGTCTTGTTCAGGTCCGAACCCCACGCGGACGCACCCAGTGCCGAGTAGTCCGGCAGGGTCTGGGTCTGCGACGCGGCGACGCGCAGCACCAGGTTGTCGTCCAGGTCGAACTTGATGTTGGCGCTGGGCAGCACGCGGTCGTACTTGTTCTGGAACGCCTGGCGCTGCCACATGCCGAACAGGCTGCTCACGTCGGCACGGGCCGCGTCGCTGACCGCCAGGTAGGTGTCGATGTCCTGCTTGATGTCCACGTACCGCAGGCCGATGTTGCCGCTCCACCAGTCACCGGTGAAGTTGGCCTGCACGTAACCGGCGAAGTTCTTTTCCTTCACCTTCCACTCGGCGCCGTAGTTGTGGCGGCCGGTCGGGCCGTCATTGTTGTACAGCCAGGTGGAGTTGTTGACGATCGCGTTCTGCAGCGCGCCGGGGGTGTAATACCAGACGTCGCGCGGGAAGTTGCCGCCGATGCCGCTGGCGAAGTTGCCCGGGTAGTTGCCGGTGGCGCTGCCGCGCAGGGCGGACCAGATGTCGCCCGGGCTGGCACCTTCCGGAGACAGCGCTTCACGCTCGTGGTCGGCGAAACGCAGGCCGAAGTCCAGCGAGCTCAGTGCACCGCCATCGCTGAAGTACTGGTTGAAGTCGAGCGAGGCCCAGTCTTCCTTGTCCTCGGCCCGGACCAGCTGGTTGCCCCAGGTGCCGAAGCTGCTTACGCCGCTCGGGCTGGTGTCACCGCCCACGTTCCAATCCACCGGCGAACCTGCCCCATGGGTGGCCCAGCTGGCGCCGCCGCCCTGGCCCAGGGTGACTTCGGCGATGAACTGGCGCGGCGTTTCGCCGGTGCCCTTGGTGGTGCCGGCCTGGAACTTGGCGCCCAGGTTGTCGTTGATCTGCCAGTCGGCGTCGAAGGTGACGTAGCTGGTCTTGGCCGTGGCTTCACGGTAGATCATGTCGTACACGGCGTAGTTGGTGCCCGGTACGCCCGCGTAGGTGGCATTGCTCAACACGCCGTCGGTGATGGTGTAGCCCGGGTTCGGCGCCTGGGTCTTGGCGAAGTTGCCGCCCCACATCATGTAGTTGCGGTTGTAGTTGTTCGCTTCCAGTTCCGAGGTGAAGCCGCTCAGACCGAGCGTCAGGTTGTCCATCGGCTTCCACTGGAACGTCAGCAACCCGCCCTTGCGCTCACGGGTCTGTTCGAACAGCGTCGAGCCCAGCAGGCCCGGCACGTTCACGCCGATCAGGTCCGGGTTGGTCGCGGCGACCGGATCGGTCGCTGCGATCTTGAAGAAGCCGCCCGGGATTTCCTGCGCCTCGCGGCGCAGCTCACGCTTCTGGTAGAAGGCCTGCAGCATCACGCCGAAGGTGTCGCTGTCGTTCTTCCAGTTGACCAGGCCCGAGAACTGCGGATCGGTCGAATCGGCCTGGTCCGAGCGCACCGCGCCCAGGGACGCTTCGGCGCTGAACGGCTTGGCGAACTGCAGCGGCTTGCGGGTGATGATGTTGACGGTACCGGTGGTGCCGCCGTCCTGCAGCTTGGCCTGCGAGGACTTGTTCACTTCCACCGAGCTGACCAGCTCGGACGGCAGCAGCGAGTAGCTGACGCTGCGGCCCACGTTGTTGCCCTGGCTGAGCACGAACCAGTCGGCCGAGCCAACGCTGTGGCCGTCGATCAGGGTCTGGGTCAGGCTCGGGCTGGTGCCGCGCAGGCTGACGCGGTCGGCTTCGTCGAAGCCGCCTTCGTCGGCGCTGGCCGAGCTGATGTTCACGCCGGGCAGGCGCTGCAGGGTGTCGGCCACGTTGTGCGCCGGCAGCTTGCCGACGTCTTCGGCGGTCACCACTTCCAGGCGCGCATTGGCTTCACGCTTGGTGTCGAGGGACTTCTCCATCGAACCGCGGATGCCGGTAACAACCACGGTGTCCAGGTCGGTGGCGGTGGGCTGTGCGTCCTGCGCGTGGGCGCCGAAGGCGATACAGCTGAAAATGGCTGCCGAAAGCAGGCTCTTGCGGTGGTTCATGATGTCTCTCCTCATCAATCGTTTGTGCGCCAGCGACGGCGTGCGGTTTGCGATGCGTACGACCTTGCCCAGCGACCGTTGCCGGTGCGCGACTTACCTTCCACGTACTGCGTGTTGCATTGCCGTCTGCCCGGGAGGGGCGGCGCGGTGAATCAAGCGTCCGTGCGGCCGAGGTACCAGCTGGCGGCGCCGATGACGCCCAGCTGCCCGTGCTCGACCACCTTCACGGGAATACGTTCCAGCGCCTCACGCATCGGCCCCTTGTTGAGGTAGCGGGTGACGAAGCTGCTGTTCAACAGGAATTCGCGGATCTGCGGCAGGATGCCGCCGGCCAGGTACACACCACCGTGTGCGCCGTACTGCAGCGCCATGTCGCCGATGGTGCTGCCCAGCAGGCCGCAGAACACGTCCAGGCTCTGGCGTGCCAGCACGTCCTGGTTGCCCATCGCCGCGGCGGTGATCGCATCGGGCGTGGCCAGCACGGCCGGCTGGCCTTCGATGGCGCACAGCGCGCGATAAAGATTCATCAGGCCGGGGCCGGACAGCGCATGTTCGACCGACACGTGCGCGTGCTCGGTCTGCATCTGCCGCACGATCGCCATTTCCAGTTCGGTGCTGACCGCCAGCGTCGGCTGCCCGGCTTCGGTGGCCAGCACCACCGCGCCATGCGCGGTGGGGATCCACAGCGCCGCGCCCAGGCCCGTGCCCGGGCCGACCACCAGGGTCGGGCCGCGCGGGGCGGTGGCCGGGCCGGTCAGCTGCAGCACGCCGCTGGCATCCACCTGGGCGGCGGCGTAGGCCACGGCCTCGAAGTCGTTGACGATGTAGACCGCTTCCAGGCCCAGATCGGCTTCGATCCGGCGTGCCGACAGCGGCCACGGCACATTGGCGGTGATCACCGTGCCGTCTTCACGGGCATACCCGGCGGTGGCCACGACGCAGTGCGCGGGGCGTTCGCCGTCGGCGATGAACGCCTGCAGGATGGCGCTCAGGCCGGGGTAATCGGCGTTGCGGAACTTGCGGTATTCCAGCAGCTGGACCGGGTGGGCCGGGTCCTGGCTGGCCTGCACACGGGCCACGCGGACATGCGTGCCCCCCACGTCGGCGGCCAGGAACGGCGGCGGCATCGCGGCGGGGGCATGGGCCGATACGGCGTGGGCGGCTGCGGTCACACGGGCTCCCTTGGGATACGTACGGCCAGGTCTGGACCCGGCGATTGAGCGGAGTCTGTAATCGTTCTGACAACGATGTCAACGATAACCTCACACTTTCGATGCTGCGCCGCAGCGACCTGCGTCACAAGAAAACGTTTTCAGTCCACTCCCGTCAAGATTTCGTAAAGCCGTTGCAATCAGTGGCCGCGTGAAGGCGTGGCGGGGCGTTGCGGTGTCTTTGCGCAGGTGCAGCATGCGGTTTTTCGCGATGTGCGCAGAAACCAATTGTTGACAAAGCCGGGTGGCCCATCGAATAAATGTGACAACGTTGTTCCCAGCCACTCTTCCGACGCCGCCCGCGCGCCGTCGATGCAGGAGCCTTCCAGATGTCTGCAGTGCCTGCTGCCTCCGCGCGTTCCAGCGTGGTCACCTCGATCATGATCATCGGGGTGCTGTTCTTCCTGATCGGCTTCTTCACCTGGCTCAACGGTCCGTTGATCACCTTCGTCAAACTGGCCTTCGAGCTGGACGAGGTGGGCGCCTTCCTGGTGCTGATGGTCTTCTACCTCTCGTACTTCTTCCTGGCGCTGCCGGCCTCGTGGATCCTCAAGCGCACCGGCATGAAGAAGGGCCTGAGCCTGAGCCTGCTGGTGATGGCGGCCGGCGCGGTGGTGTTTGCGCACTTCGCGCAGCAGCGCTGGTACCCGGGCGCGCTCAGTGGCCTGTTCATCATCGGCAGCGGCCTGGCCCTGCTGCAGACGGCGGTCAACCCGTACATCAGCATCCTCGGCCCGATCGAGACCGCCGCGCGGCGCATCGCACTGATGGGCATCTGCAACAAGATCGCCGGCATGATCGCCCCGTTCCTGATCGGCACGCTGGTGCTGCACGGCATCGGCGACCTGTCCGAACAGGTGGCCAGCGCCGACCCGGTGACCCGCAACGCGCTGCTGGACACCTTCGCCGCCAAGATCCAGATGCCGTACATGGCCATGGCCGGCCTGCTGGTGGTGCTGGCGGTGGGCGTGCTGTTCTCGCCGTTGCCGGAACTCAAGACCTCCGAGGCCAATGCCACCCCGGCGCGTGCGCCCGGCCTGGCCGAGCGCACCAGCATCTTCCAGTTCCCGCATCTGTGGCTGGGCGTGCTGTGCCTGTTCGTCTACGTGGGCGTGGAGGTGATGGCCGGCGATGCCATCGGCACCTACGGCCACGGCTTCGGCCTGCCGCTGGACCAGACCAAGCTGTTCACCTCCATCACCCTGTTCGCCATGCTGGTGGGCTACCTGGCCGGCCTGGCGCTGATCCCGCACCTGGTCTCGCAGTCGCGCTACCTGAGCATTTCGGCCAGCCTGGGCGTGCTGTTCTGCATCGGCGCGCTGCTGACCCACGGCTATGTGTCGGTGGGCTTCGTGGCCGCGCTGGGCTTTGCCAACGCCATGATGTGGCCGGCCATCTTCCCGCTGGCGATCCGTGGGCTGGGCCGTTTCACCGAAACCGGCTCGGCACTGCTGGTGATGGCCATCGCCGGTGGCGCGATCATCCCGCAGGCGTTCGCGGTACTGAAGCAGCATTTCGACTTTCAATGGGTGTTCGCCGGGCTGATGGTGCCGTGCTACCTGTACATCCTGTTCTACTCCCTGCGGGGCTACCGGATCGGACTGCCCCGCGACGGGCAGTGATCGGCGATCATGGACGCTCAACCGGTGAGCCAGGAAAAGAGCATGCGCAGAGCGACCATCAAGGATGTCGCCGAACGGGCCAAGGTGTCGTTGAAGACCGTGTCGCGGGTCATCAACAACGAACCGTCGGTCATGCAGGCCACGCGTGCGCGCGTGCTCCGCGCCATTGCCGAGCTGGACTACGAGCCCGATCCCGCCGCGCGCAACCTGCGCACGGGTACCACGCTGGTGATCGGGCTGGTCTACGACAACCCCAACCCGTACCACATCATCGGCGTGCAGAACGGCGTGCTGGCGGCCTGCCGCGAGACCGGCTTCGGGCTGCAGATCCATCCCTGTGATTCCAGCTCGCCGATGCTGGCCGAGGAACTGGCCGATTGGGTGCAGCGCTCGCGCCTGGCCGGGCTGGTGCTGACCGCGCCGATGTCCGAACGCCGCGACCTGGTCGCGGCACTGAGCGCACGCGGCATCAAGCTGGTGCGCATCATCGCCGCCACCGCCGATCCGCAGGACGGTGCCTGCGTGTTCGTCGACGACCGCGAGGCCGCCTACGAAATCACCGAACACCTGATCCAGCTCGGCCACCAGCGCATCGGTTTCCTCTGGGGTGGCTCGTCGCACCGCTCCAGCGGCGAACGCCATGCCGGCTACGAGGCCGCATTGCGCGACTACGGCATGACGGTCGACAAGCACCTGGTGGTGCAGGGCGACTACACCTTCGACGATGGCTTCCGTGGCGCGCGCCGCCTGCTGGCGCTGCGCGAGCCGCCCACTGCGATCTTCGGCTCCAACGACGAGATCGCCGCCGGCGTGCTGGCGGCGGCCAAGTCCGCGGGCATGAACGTGCCGTATGACCTGTCCATCGCCGGCTTCGAGGACAGCCCGTTCTCGCGCCAGTCGTGGCCGCCGCTGACCACCGCCAAGCAGGCCACCGAGGACATCGCGCGCCACGCCGCGCGCCTGTTGATCGCGCAGCTGCGCAGCGACGCGTACGACGATGTGCCGCTGCAGCTGCAGAACCAGGGCTTCGTCCCGCAGCTGGTCGTGCGCGGTTCCACCGCGCCGATGCGGCCGCTCGCGTCGCGGCCCCCCACTCCTGAAACCACCTGAGTCCCGCATGTCCCTGCCAGCCCCGCACGACACCCTGATGTTCCGCGAAGCCGCCGAAGCGGCCGACGTGATCGCCGCGCAGTTCGCGCGCAACGAAGCGACGGTGCAGACGCTGGCCGCGACCCTGCGCGCGGCGCCGCCGCCGTTCGTGGTGACCTGTGCGCGTGGCAGTTCCGACCATGCCGCGACCTACGCCAAGTACCTGCTGGAAACCAAGCTGGGTCTGGTCACCGCGTCGGCGTCACCGTCGGTGGGTTCGGTGTACGAATCGCCGCTGCAACTGCGCGGCGCGCTGTACATCGTCATTTCGCAGTCCGGCAAGAGCCCGGACCTGCTGCGCAATGCCGAGGCCGCGCGTGCGGCCGGTGCACGCGTGGTGGCGCTGGTGAACGTGGAAGATTCGCCGCTGGCGCAGCTGGCCGAAACGGTGATTCCGCTGGGTGCGGGCGCCGAGCGCAGCGTGGCGGCGACCAAGAGCTACCTGGCCTCGCTGTCGGCGATCCTGCAACTGGTGGCCTACTGGAGCCAGGATGCCGGGCTGATCGCGTCGCTGCGCACGCTGCCCGACGCGCTGCGCCAGGCCTGGAACAGCGACTGGTCGGCACTGACCGACGGCCTGGTGCCCGCCCACAACCTGTTCGTGGTCGGCCGTGGCCTGGGCCTGGGCGCGGCGCAGGAAGCGGCGCTGAAGTTCAAGGAAACCTGCGGCCTGCACGCCGAGGCCTACAGCTCGGCCGAGGTCAAGCACGGCCCGATGGCGCTGGTCGGCCCGGGCTTCCCGGTGCTGGCCTTCGCCCAGCCGGATGAAACCGGCGCCGGCACCCGCGCGGTGGCCGCCGAGTTCGCCGCGCGCGACGCGCAGGTGTGGCTGGCCGCGCCGGACGGTGACCTGCCGCTGCCGCAGGCACCGCACCCCGCATGCGCGCCGCTGCTGACCGTGCAGGCCTTCTACAAGGCCATCAACGCGCTGGCGCTGCGACGCGGGCACAACCCGGACCTGCCGCCGCACCTGAACAAGGTGACGGAGACCGTCTGATGAAGACCGTCCTGCGCAACGCCCGCATCCTGGCCGGCGACGAGTTCCGCGACGACCTGGCCGTGGTGATCGAGGACGGGCGCATCACCGCGCTGGTCTCCGACGCCGCGCCGCAGCTGGGGCTGGCCGACGAGCAGGTCGACCTGGGCGGCGGCTGGCTGCTGCCCGGCTTCATCGATGCGCAGGTCAATGGCGGCGGCGGAGTGCTGTTCAACAACACCCCCGACGTGGCGAGCCTGCGCACGCTGGCCGCCGCGCACCGCCGCTTCGGTACCACCGCGCTGTTGCCGACGCTGATCAGCGACGACGTGCAGGTGATGCGCAAGGCGATCGATGCCACCCGTGAGGCGATCCGTGAGGGCGTGCCCGGCGTGATCGGCATCCATCTGGAAGGCCCGTATATCGCGCCCGCGCGCAAGGGCACCCACGACGCCAACAAGTTCCGCGTGCCCGATGCCGAGGAGATCGCGCTGGCCGCCTCGCTCGACAACGGCGTGACCCTGCTGACCCTGGCACCGGAACGGGTACCACTGGAAAGCATCCGCGCGCTGGTCGAGCGCGGCGTGATCGTTGCCGCCGGGCATACCGCGGCAACATACGAAGAAGCACGTGCCGGGCTGGACGCCGGCATCCGCGGCTTCACCCATCTGTACAACGCGATGTCCCCACTGACCGGGCGCGAGCCGGGCGCGGTGGGCGCCGCACTGGAAGACCGCGACAGCTGGATCGGCATCATCGCCGACGGCGTGCACGTGCACCCGGCCAGCCTGCGCGTGGCGCTGGCGGCCAAGCCGCGCGGCAAGGTCATGCTGGTGACCGACGCGATGCCGCCGGTAGGCGCCGACAGCCCCAGCTACGAACTCTATGGCGAGGTGATCACCGCCGTCGATGGGGTGGTGCGCAACGCCGCCGGTTCGCTGGCCGGCTCCGCGCTGGATATGGCTACCGCCGTGCGCAACGCGGTGCAACTGCTGGGCGTGCCGCTGGATGAGGCCGCACGCATGGCCGCCCGCTACCCCGCGCAGTTCCTCAACGTGGATGATCGCCTGGGCGAGATCGCCGAAGGCTACCAGGCCGACCTGGTGCTGCTCGACGATGCGCTGCAGGTTCGCAGCACCTGGATTGCCGGACAGCGCGAGGACGCATGAGCACGCCTCTGTCATCGCGGATGGGCTCGATTGATGCCCTGCGCGGACTCACCGTGGCCGCCATGCTGCTGGTCAACAATCCGGGCGACTGGAGCCACGTGTATGCACCGTTGCTGCACGCGGAGTGGCACGGGTTCACGCCAACCGACCTGATCTTCCCGCTGTTCCTGTTCATTGCCGGTGTGTCGATGGCCTTCAGCCTCGCACCGCGCGCCATCGATCCCACGGCGCGCCCGGCGTTGAGCCGCACGCTGCTGCACCGCGCGCTGCGCATTCTCATTGCCGGCGCGTTGCTGCACGTGCTGGCGTGGTGGTTGTTCGAGCTGCCGGCGTATCGGCTGTGGGGCGTCCTGCAGCGCATCGCGCTGTGCGTGGCGGTGGTGGGTCTGCTGGCCATCCACACGCGGCAACGCACGCAGTGGGGGGTGCTGTGGGGCCTGCTGCTGGGCTATGCGGTGTTGCTGCTCGGTGCCGACACGCTCGAGCCCTGGCTCAATCCGGTCAGCCGGGTGGACACCGCGTTGTTCGCGCCGTTCCTGTACAAGTACGACGCCATCACCAGGCTTGGTCATGATCCCGAAGGCCTGCTCAGCAGTGCCGGGGCCATTGCCACCACGCTGCTGGGGTTGATCGCCGGGCGCTGGCTGCGCGCCGGCAGCCTGGGCGCGCTGGCCGGGCTTGCGCTGGCGCTGCTCGGCGCCGGCCTGCTGCTGGCGCCGATGCTGCCGTTCAACAAGAACCTGTGGACGCCCAGCTACGTGCTGTGGAGCGGTGGGTTGTCGATTGCGGCGTTGCTGCTGGCGCACCTGCTCATCGACCGCATGGGTTGGCCTGCCATCGGTCGCCGCTTCGGTGTCAATGCGATCGCGGCGTACCTGGGCTCGTCGGTGATGGCACTCGTGCTGATCTCCAGCGGCGCGTGGGCCGCCTGCTACGCGCTGCTGCTGTCGGCGTTGCCCGACGCGCCGAGGCTGGCGTCGCTGGTGTGCGCGGCAGGCTTCGTCGCCTTCTGGTGGGGCGTGGTGTGGATCCTCGACCGGCGTCGCGTGTACTTCAAAATCTGAATTGATTCAGTGACCTGCAGCGCGCCCGTGCGCGCTGTTGTTGACCGCGGCGTCACACCGCAGCAGCGAAAGTAGCTGCGACCGCCTGTGTATTCCGGTGGTCGCATCTGCGGTACTTCCTCTTCTGCAAGGAAACGCTGTATGCATTCGATGAACCGCCTGCCGGTTCGCTCGTTGCTGGGCGAACGCATCTCCCGCAGCCTCCGGCTCGCCTGCAGCGGCGCGCTGATCGCCGCCAGCGCACCGGCCTGGGCCGGTTGCGACAACACCGCACCCACGACGGGACAAACGGTCACCTGCAGCACTGCAGCGCCCAATCCCGGCACCACGGCCGTCACCAGCGTGGCCGGTGCGAATGCCATCACCGTCAACATCGTGCCCCGTGCGCAGCTCAGTGTCGCCAGCGGCAATGCCATCACGCTGCAGGGCGGCAGCGGGCATGTGCTCACCAACGATGGCAGCATTCTCGCCACGGCGGGGGCCGGGTTGTTCCTGAGTGGCGCCGCCACGGTGGTCAACCGCGGCGTGATCAGTGGCAGCGCCGGCGGCATCGTGTTCGGCGCCGGCGATGACCGCCTGGACATGCTCGGCGGCAGCATCTCTGGTGGCGTGCTGCAGGGCGCAGGCAACGACGCGATGGTGATGCGTGCCGGCACCGTCAGCGGCGTCGATCAGGGCGATGGCCAGGACAGCCTGGAAATCAGCGGCGGCACCATCACCGGCACCGTCCAGCAGGGCAACGGCATCGACACGTTCCTGATGACCGGCGGCAGCATCGGTGCGTTGCTGCAGGGCGATGCGTATGACCGCTTCCGCATGACCGGCGGGCGCATTGTTGGCGCGTTCGACGATGGCGATTACGCCGAGATGACCGGCGGGCAGATCGGCCGGGTCAACATGAAGCTGGATGACAACGTCTTCCTCATGTCCGGCGGCACCATCGACGGCAATCTCGTGACCGGCTTCGGGCGCGACACCATCGTCCTGTCCGATGGCTACATCGGCGGCAACATCAGCGTCAGCGGTGGCGATGATGCCGTGACCATTTCCGGTGGCACCGTGCGCGGTGAGATCCGCCTCAGCCTGGGCAACGATCGGCTGGACTGGGCGGGCGGCGGGGTGGTGTATGGCCTGGTGGATTTCGGTGAAGGCAACGATGTGGCCAGCCTGTCCAGCCTCAATGCGGCCCACCTGGGCGCGCTGCCCGGCTTCGACGGTGGGCTGGGCAACGACACCCTGCTGATGGACAACGTCAAGACCAGCGGCGTGGCGCGCTTCACCGGGTGGGAATCGATCGCGCTGCGCAACGACAGCCAGATGATGTTCGACGGCCCCCTGCGCCTCGGCGACGCGGGCAGCGGCACCGGGAGTCTGGATGTCGATGCCACCAGTACGCTGTTCGCGGGCGGCGTCAGCGCCGGCATCGTGGCGTTCAACAGCGCACTGCCGGTGACGGTGGCCAATGCCGGCCGCATCGATCTGAGCAACGGCGGCACCGGCGCGGGCGATGTGTTCACCATCGCCGGCAACTACACCGGCAACGGTGGCGCGCTGTACCTGCAGAGCGTGCTGGGCGCGGACGATTCACCGTCGGACCGGCTGGTCATTTCCAATGGCGTGGCCAGTGGCACGACCGGTATCGGCATTCTCAACGTGGGCGGGCAGGGCGCGGCGACCGCCGCCGACGGCATCCTGGTGGTGCAGTCCATCAACGGCGCCAGCACCACCCCGACGGCGTTCGCGCTGTACAACCCGCTGGCGGCCGGCGCGTTCGAGTATTTCCTGTTCAAGGGCGGCGTCAGCGCCGGCAGCGGTGAAAACTGGTACCTGCGCTCCACCCTGGTGGGCGGGGCAGCGGCGGCCGCCGCCGCGCCACCCACCGGCGTGGCATCGGTCACCCCCGAACCGCCGCCGCCGGATGCCTTGGGCGCACCGCCGCCGCCGCTGCCACCCCCGCCCTCGCCGGACGTTCCGGAGAACCCCAACCCCGTGGCTGCCGAACCGGCGCCGCCGCCGCCGCCGCCGGAACCTGCCCCGGTTGCCGCCGCCGCGGAAGAACCGCCACCGGCGGTGCCCACGGCCGCTGCGGCCGTTCCCGGTCCACTGTCGGTGCCCCCCTCGCCGGATGCCACGCCGGCGCAGGGCGACATCATTCCGCTGTATCGCCTCGAAACCGGCCTGTATTCGGTGGTGCCGCCCTTGCTGCGCGAGACGAGCCTGGCCAGCCTGGGCACGTTCCATGAGCGCCAGGGGGAACAGCGCGTGCTGGCCGGGCAAGGCGGCGTGCGCGCGGCCTGGGCGCGGCTGATCGGGCAGAGCCATGAACAGCACTGGGACGGCGACGCAGAGCCCGGGTTCGATGGCGATATCCAGGGCATCCAGGCCGGCGTATTCGTCGGGCGCACCCGCGCGCAGGGCAACGTGAGCGGCTTCGCGATCGGCTGGGAGAACGTGGCGGTAGGGCGCACACGCCTGGACGACAAACATGTGGGCCTGTACTGGACCCGCGTCGGCAGTGCCGGCGGCTACCTCGATGCGGTGCTGATGCAGAGCCGCTACGACGGTGACGCCACCTCGTCGCGCGGGCTGGGCATTGATGTAAAGGGCGACGGCACCACGGCCTCGCTGGAAATCGGCAAGCCGCTGCTGCGCGTCGGGCAGTCCGCATGGTGGCTGGAACCGCAGCTGCAGGTGATCTGGCAACGCACTGCGATCGATGATGCGGCCGACCGCATCGCGCCGCTGCGCTTCGGCGGTGACGATGCCTGGACCGGCCGCATCGGGCTGCGCCTGGCGGGCGACTACGACATCGCCGGCAACGGCTGGCAGCCTTACCTGAAGCTCAACTACTGGCAGACGTTGACGGGCGAAGACCACATCGACTTCGACAGCAACCGCATCATCAACCAGCAGGCCTCGCGCGCGCTGGAAGTTGGCGTGGGCGTGGTGGCGCGCTTCAATGCCAATGTGAGCGCCTTCGCGGTGGCGGACTACACGCGCGACCTGGAAAGCAGCGCATTGAAGGAACGCAGGGTGATCGAAGGCAACCTCGGGCTGCGCTTCGACTGGTAGCCGCCTATCCGCCCCCCGATCTTGACCTGGCCGTCACGGCGGCCGGCAGACAGTAACCCCGCCGGCCCTACGGGGGGAACCAAAGGTCCGTTGCAGTACGCCTCCTCACTCGATGAAAGGAAGGGTGTATGCAACACCATGCCTCCCTGCCCGCCCGCAATGGGCTGGCCTCTGCTGTCGCGCGCTGCCTCGGCTTCGGCTGGCGGGGCGCATTGGGGACCCTGCTGTTGGGCACCGTGGCCCCGGCCTGGGCTGGCTGCGACAACGCTTCGCCCACCAGCGGACAGACCGTCACCTGCAGCACCGCCGCGCCCAATCCGGACACTACGCCGGTCGCCAGCCAGGTCGGGTCGGCCAACGTCACCCTCAACGTACAGAGCGGCGCGCAACTGGCGCTGGCCAGCGGCGTGGCCATCGCGCTGGACGGCGGCGGCGGGCAGCAGATCAACAACAGCGGCAGCATCGTCAACACGGGCGGCTTCGCGATCCTTAGCAACACCGCCACCACCGTGGTCAATCGCGGCGTCATCAGCGGCAGTAGCGGCGCGCTGTTCCTCGGTGCCGGTGCCGACCGCGTGGAGATGCTGGGCGGTACGATCACCGGCGGCGTGCTGCAGGGCGCAGGCACCGATACGCTGGTGATGCGCGACGGGGTGATCGACCGTACCGACCAGGGCGATGGCCAGGACAGCCTGGAAATCAGCGGCGGTACCGTGACCGGTGAAGTGAACCAGAGCCGCGATCCCGATACGTTCGTGATGACCGGGGGCACGATCGGCTCGCTGGTGCAGGGCGACGGCTACGACAGTTTCCACATGACCGCCGGGCACATCGTCGGCGGCTTCGACGACGGCGATTTCGCCGAGATGAGCGGCGGCCGGATCGGACGGGTCAACATGAAGCTGGACGACAACGTGTTCCGGATGTCGGGCGGCAGCATCGACGTGAATCTGGTCACCGGTCTTGGCAAGGACCTTGTGGAGTTGTCCGGCGGCGATATCGGCGGCAACATCAGCGTCAGCGGCGGCGACGACGTGGTGAGGATCACCGGCGGCAGCGTCGGTGGCAACGTGCTGCTCAGCGTGGGCAACGATCGCCTGGAATGGAGCGGCGGCGGCGTGGTGCGCGGCCTGCTGGATTTCGGCGAGGGCAACGACAGCGCCAGCCTGGCCAACCTGACGCCTGCCCAGCTGGGCGTGCTGTCGGCATTCGACGGCGGCGCGGGCACCGACCGCCTCGACATGGGCAACGTAAAGACCGGCGGCGTGGCGCGTTTCAGCAACTGGGAGCAGGTCAACGCCACCGGCGGGACCGAGCTCGACATGGACGGCACGCTGACGCTCGGCGATGCGGCCAGCGGCACCGGTACGCTGACCGTTGACGCCAACAGTACGCTGCTCGCCGGCGGTGGCCAGGGTCGCGTCGCGCCGTTCGGCGCCGGCCAGCGCGTCACCGTCACCAATGCCGGGCGCATCGATCTGGGCAACGGCGCGAGCGCGCCCGGCGATGCCTTCACCATCGTGGGCAACTACGTGGGCAGCGGCGGCTCGCTGCGGCTGCAGACGGTGCTGGGCGGCGATGCGTCGGCGTCCGACCGGCTGGTGATCGCGGGGGGAACCGCCAGCGGCAGCACCGTGATGAACATCCTCAACGTGGGCGGCGCCGGCGGCAGTACCGTGGCCGACGGCATCCTGGTGGTGCAGGCGGTGGATGGCGCCACCACCAGCCCCACCGCCTTCGCGCTCGGCGGCTCGGTATCGGCCGGCGCGTACGACTATTTTCTCTTCAAGGGGGGTGTGAACGCAGGTACCGGTGAGAGCTGGTACCTGCGTTCCACCATTGTTCCCGGGCCGGTGCCCGCGCCCGTTGTGGTGGCGACGCCCGGCGACCCCACACCCGCGCCGACGGTGAGCCCGCTGCTGGTGCCGCCGACGCCCAACGCGCGGCCCTCGGAGCTGGCGGTCATTCCCATCTACCGCGTGGAGACCCCGCCTTATGCGGTGGTGCCACCGCTGGTCCGCGAAGCGAGCCTGGCCAGCCTGGGCACGTTCCATGAGCGGCAGGGTGAACAGCGCCTGCTGCGCGGGGAGGGTGGGTTCCGCACGGCATGGGGCCGCATGATCGGCCAGAGCCACGAACAGCATTGGGAAGGCGATGCGCAGCCCGGCTTCGATGGCGATTTCGTGGGCGTGCAGGCCGGCGCGGATCTGTACGCACATGCCGGCGACAGCCGCGACCAGATCGGCGTGTTCGTCGGCCGCACCCGTGCGCGCGGCAACGTCACCGGCTTCGCGCTGGGGTGGGAGAACGTCGCCGCCGGTCGCGCCAGCCTGGACGACAAGCATGTGGGCCTGTATTGGACCCGCGTGGGTGCCGCCAACGGCTATCTGGATGCGGTGCTGATGCGCAGCCGCTACGACGGCGACAGCGTGTCCAACCGCGGCATCGGTGTGGACCTGAAGGGCGACGGCACCACCGCGTCGCTGGAGATCGGCAAGCCGCTGCTGCGCTTCGGCCAGTCGAACTGGTGGCTGGAGCCGCAGCTGCAGGTGATCTGGCAGCGCACCGCCATGGACGACACCGCCGACGCGGTATCCACACTGAAGATCGACACCGACAACGCCTGGACCGGCCGCGCCGGCCTGCGCCTCATGGGCGACTACAGCCTCGCCGACACCGGCTGGCAGCCCTACCTCAAGCTCAACTACTGGCAGGCGCTGAGCGGCGAAGACCGCATCGACATCGGCGGCGACCCGCTGGTGAGCCAGCAGGCCTACCGCGCGCTGGAAGCGGGCGTGGGTGTGGTAGCGCGCTTCAACGCCAACGTCAGCGCGTTTGCCGTGGCCGACTACACGCGCGACCTGGAAAGCAGCCGGCAGAAGGAGCGCACGGTGCTGGAGGGCAGCCTCGGGTTGCGGTTCGATTTCTAGCGCAACGACCGCCCACGCGCTGCAGCGATTGCCGTGATCCGGGCGCGGGCCAGCGCATCGCCAACGGCCGGGCCCTTCAGGTGGGTCAGGTCCAGGTCGCGGGCCTGCACGGCCAGCGCCGCCTGGTGCACGCGCTTGAGCGTCTCGCCCTGCGGGTACTCGCTGTCTTCGAAGCCGAGCCGGCCGCGCTTGTCCGCCTCGCAGCAGAGTGCGATACGGGCGATGCGCTCGGGGCGGCGGAAGCCGTCGAAGCGACCCAGCAGTTCCAGCACCGTGGCGTCACGCAGTTCGTCGATGCGGTGCACGTTGAGGTGGTCGCGGCAGACGGCCTCGGCCAGCTGGCGGTGTTCCAGCGGCACCTTCATGCGCTCGCACAGCGCCTGCAGCGGTTCGAGGCCGCGCTGTTCGTGCATGAGATGGCGCGGCCACTCCGACTCGGGGGTGAGCCCCTTGCCCAGGTCGTGGGTGAGCGCGGCGAAGCCGACCAGGTCGTCGCCCGGGGCGAGCCGCGCGGCCATGTCGCTGACCATTTCCTGATGCACGCCGGTATCCACTTCCGGATGGAACTCGGCGCGCTGCGGCACGCCGTACAGTGCGTCCAGCTCGGGCAGCACCGCGCGCAGCGCACCGGCGTCGTGCAAGGTGCGCAGGAACGCCGAGGGCTGCGCCGACCCCAGCGCACGGCGCAGTTCCTGCCACACGCGTTCGGGCACCAGCGCGTCCAGCTCGCCACTCTCGGCGATCTGCCGCATCAGCTGCAGGGTCTCGGGCGCGACGGTGAAGCCGAGCGGTGCGAAGCGCGCCATGAAGCGCGCCGCGCGCAGCACCCGCAGGGGATCTTCAACGAAGGCGGGGCCCACGTGGCGCAGCACGCGCTGTTCGATGTCGCGCACGCCGCCATACGGGTCCACCAGCGTACCGGTGGCCTCGTCGCAGGCGATGGCGTTGATGGTGAAGTCGCGGCGCAGCAGGTCCTGTTCCAGCGTCACCGACGGGTCGGCATCGACCACGAAGCCGCGGTAGCCGCGGCCGGACTTGCGTTCGGTGCGCGCCAGCGCGTATTCCTCGCCCGAGTCGGGGTGCAGGAACACCGGGAAGTCCTTGCCCACGGCTTTGTAGCCCAGCGCTTCCATTTCAGGCTGGGTGGCACCGACCACCACCCAGTCGCGGTCGCCGGGCGTACGCTGCAACAGGCGGTCGCGCACCGCGCCGCCGACCAGATAGATTTTCATGGGGGAATGATGCCATGGCCGGGTAATTCTGGCCGGCTCCCCCCGTCGGCCCTGCATGATCAGCGATGGTCAATCGCCGCCCTTGTCCGCGTCGGTCGGGCAGGTGAAGGATTTGCGCTTGGCCTGCAGTCGCCCGTTCATGCGGTCGGTGACCGGCAGCGCGTTGCCGTTCAAGCGCCAGTCGTAGATCACGCTGAAGGCCAGCACGCGCGCCACGTATTCGCGGGTTTCCTTGTAGCTGATCGTCTCGATCCAGATGTCCGGGTCGAAGTTCGGGCGCTGCGACTGCCAGCGTGCGGTCGGGGTGGGGCCCGCGTTGTAGGCGGCGATCGTCACGTAGGGCAGGCTGTCGTACTTGTTCATCAGCTGCCGCAGGTAAGCGGTGCCGATGGCGATGTTGGTGTCGGCGTCGTACAGGCTGGCCGCGCCGCCATAGTTGGTCAGCCCGACCGACTTGGCCACGCTCGCGCCGGTGGCCGGCAGCACCTGCATCAGGCCCATCGCATTGGCCGGCGAGCGCGCCTTCGGATTGAAGATGCTCTCGGCGCGGATTTCGGCCGCTACCCAGGCCGGATCGATCGCATTGCGTGCCGATTCGCGGCGGATCGCATCGTCGTGGTGCAGGGGGAAGCGCAGGCTGTACAGGCGCTGTTCGTCCGGGGTCTTGCCGAGCGAAAACACCGCGCGGTCGAACCAGCCGTTGTCACGCGCCACTTCCACCGCGATGCGGCGCTGGGTGGTATCGAAGCGGGTCAGCGCATCGTTCCATTCGGCCACGGCCCAACCGGCGCGTTCGATCTTGAACAGCTCCATCGCACGCACGATGGCCGGGTCACGCGCCACGGCGGCCTGCGCCTGCTTGCTGTCGTTGGGTTCCCACGGGCACAGCGTGTAGGTGCTCTGGCCCAGCTGGTCGGCGGCCAGGAAGCCATGGAACGTGGCGGCGCGTGCGGCCTCGCGGTACAGCGGCAGCGCTTCGCTGCGCTTGCCGGTCTTGTCCAGCATGCGCGCCTCGAAGTAGCGCCAGCGCGAGTCGCTGCGCTGGGTCGGGCCCATCTTGCGGATGGCGCTCAACGTGGCCGGCCAGTCGCCGCGCGACATCGCCTCGCGTGCGCGCCATTCGTGCAGGCGCTCGTCGTAGGCCGAGTCGGGCACGGCATTGAGCCGGCGCGCGGAGTCCGGGCCGTAGGAGGCCACCGTCCACAAGGCGATCTGGTACAGCACGTCGGCCTGCTGCGCCGGGCTCAGCTGCAGCGCGTTGGCGTACTGCGGCAGCTGTTGCTCGGTGGCATCCGGGTCGGCCTTGGCCAGCTTGGCCAGGCCATCGGTCGCGATGCGCCGGCTGCGCTCGTTGCGCGGCCAGTTCAAGGCGCCGGCGTTGGGTTTGTCCACGAACGCGGCGTAGGTATTGGCCAGCGCCAGATCGGCGGCGGGCAGGCCGCGGGCGGCGCTGCGCATCACGGCGGGCTGCTGGGCGTCGGCGGCGGCATCGATGCGCGCCCAGCGCAGCTCGGCGCTCAGCCCGCCCTTGGCGTCCAGCACGGCAAAGACAGGATCGCAGGCGTCGGGCAACGACTTGCCGGTGCTGCGCCAGATCGCCTGCGCCTCGCTGATCCACTGCGCATCGGCCTTGCCGGTGGCCTGGCGGGCGTTGAGCTGGGCGCAGCGCAGGCCGACATTGTCGGTGGGCGTCCAGTTGGCCAGCAGGGTGGGCCAGTCCTGGCGGCGCGCCACCGCCGGCAGCCACACGCTGCGGAAGCTGCTGGCCACGGCCTGGCCGTTGTAACGGGCAAGGAAGTCCTGGGCCTGCGCGTTGCTGACGGTATCGATGCTGCGGCGCAGGTTGGCGTACTCCAGCCAGCCGTACAGCGGGTGCTTGCCCAGTGCCGCCGCCTGGCTCGGATCGAACTGGCCGCGCTCGGCATTTTCGATGGCGGCCTTCATCTGCGCGCGCTGCGCGTCCAGGCTCTGGGCGCCGCTGTCGGCGACGACGGCGGTGCAGGCCAGCAGGGTGGCGGAACCGAGGATAAGCAGGGGAAGTCGTTTCATGCCGAAAGGATAGCGGGCGAGGGTGAAAGGCGGTGAGGGCAAGCCGACTCGATCATGAACGGCAGCCGTCGCCCTCCTGAACAGGCCCCTCCTGCGGGCGTAATGTCCTAGCTGCCGGCGCAATGGATCGCACCGTAGCGCCAGCCCATGGCTGGCTGCATTGCAGCAGCGTAGCGCCGGCCTCTGGCCGGCTACCCGTGAACCATCACCGTTCGACAAGGGGACCACACCATGGCATTCAGTGCAGCAGGCAGCTCGGGACCACTGGCCGACATCAACGTCACCCCGTTGGTGGATGTCATGCTGGTGTTGTTGATCATCTTCATCGTGACCGCCCCGATGGTGTCCATGCCCATCCCGGTCAATCTGCCGCAACCCACCACGGTGGTTCCGCCGACCGAACCCCCGCCGCCGATCGAGCTGCGCGTGGATGCCAGCAACCAGGTCCGCTGGAATGGCCAGGTGGTCGCGGTGGCCTCGCTGCAGCAACGCATGCAGGAGGCGGCGCAGGCCAACATCGGCAACCTGCCGGAACTGCGCATCGCCACCGACCCCAACGCCGAATACGACGTGATGGCCAAGGTGCTGGCGGCGGCCAACAACGCGAACATGGAAAAGATCGCGTTCGTGCAGCCATAAACGCGCCGCTGCCCGGCCGGGGGGGATCCCCCCGGCTGTAGAGCCACGCCATGCGTGGCTGTTTTTCGATGGGCACCGCGCAGCCACCCATGGGGTGGCTCTACCCCTCCCGCGATCGCAAGATCCGCCGCCTTTGCCTTCCGTTTGTCGGCTGAATACGCCGCCGAATGGCGTTTTCGTTAAGTGCGGGTGAAATAGGCATTTTCATCACACCTTCATCTTTACAGGTTGTTTACAAAGGAGACGCTGCCGCGTTTCAGGGGGAGACGAGGCGGTCCCAGACCAACATTCCTTTGGAGAGAGAAGCGAATGAACACCCTGCACCACCGCCCGCTGGCGGTTGCCGTAGCGTTGTGCCTGTTGGCCGTACCCGCGCTTGCAAGCGCACAGGAAACTCCCCGTACCACCACCGAACTCGACCGGGTGGAAGTGACCGGCACCCGCATCAAGCGGGCCGAGGTCGAAGGCCAGGTGCCGATCCAGACCCTGACCCGGAGTGAGATCGAACGCACCGGCCTGAACTCCATCGGCGAGGTGCTGCAGCAGCTCACCGGGTCCGGTTCGGCCCTCAATGCCAAGTTCAATTCCTCCGGCAACTTCGGCTTCCCGCCCGACGGCAGCGGCGTGGGCGCCGGTTCGGCGCAGGTCGACCTGCGCCATCTCGGCGCCAAACGCGTGCTGGTGCTGGTCGATGGCATCCGTTGGGTCAACGAGTCCTCCGCCTCCGGCGTGGGCGCGGCCACCGACCTCAACACCATTCCGCTGGCCATCGTCGAACGTATCGAAGTGCTCGAAGATGGCGCGTCGTCGCTGTACGGCTCGGACGCGATCGCCGGCGTGGTCAACATCATCACCCGCCGCGAGTTCGATGGCGGCCAGGTCACCGTGAACTACGGTGAATACAGCAAGGGCGACGGCACCCAGAAGGGCGTGGACCTGGCCTGGGGCACCAGCGGTGACCGCTACAGCCTGTTCCTCGGCGCCAGCTGGACCAAGCAGGATCCGGTGTATGCCAACACGCGCGAGCAGTCGCGTTACCCGATCCCCGGCACCGGCCTGTCATTCGGCAGCTCGGCCACGCCGACCGGCCGCTTCATGTTCACCGACCCGAATACCGGCATCGCCTACAACATCACGCCCAACAACGGCGCGACCAACCCCACCTTCAACGGCGTTGGCGGGTGCGCGCGCACCGACGACTACCACTGCTTCACCACGGCAGACCGCTTCAACTTCGCCGAATACAACCTGCTGCTCACCCCGTCCGAGCGCAAGGGCATCTTCGGCCAGTTCCGCTTCGACATCACCGACAACCTGCAGTGGTACATCAAGGCGCTGGGCAACCGCCGCGAATCGACCAACCAGGCCGGTCCCGAGCCGCTGTTCTTCGGGCCTGACGGCGCTACCGGCAATCCGCTCGCCGACAACATCGTCATCTCCGCGCTCAACCCGTACAACCCGTTCGGCTTCGACCTGGATTCGTCCAGCAACCTGAGCATGATCGGCCGCCGCCCGGTGGAAGGCGGCCCGCGCATCTTCGAGCAGGAAGTGAACACCACGTACTTCGCCACCGGTCTGGTCGGCCTGTTCCAGGCCGCCAACCGCAGCTGGTCGTGGGACATCAACGGCATGTACAGCAAGAACAAGGCCGAGCAGACCAACTACGGCAGCTACAACATCTACAACGCCAACATCGCGCTGGGTGATCCGGCCATCTGCGCGGCCACGCCGGGCTGTGTGCCGCTGAACATCTTCGGCGGCCCGGGCACGATCACCCGGCCGATGCTGGACTGGATCCAGCCGGTGGTGCACGACCGCAGCCAGAACGAGCTGAGCCTGTTCACCGCGAACCTGAGCAGCGACCTGTTCACCCTGCCGGCCGGCCCGGTGTCGTTCGCCACCGGGTACGAGTACCGCAAGTACGAGGGCGAGTACCAGCCGGATCCGATCACCGTGGCCGGGCACTACAACGGCGTGCCGTCGCTGCCCACCTCCGGTTCGTATGACGTCAACGAGATGTACCTGGAACTGGCGATTCCGATCTTCGCCAAGAGCGCGCTCGGTGAGAAGCTCGACCTGAGCCTGGCGGGGCGCTATTCGGACTATTCCACCTTCGGTGGCGAGTTCACGCCCAAGTACGGCCTGCGCTGGCAGGTGACCGACGACTTCGTGCTGCGCACCAGCTATGCCGAAGGCTTCCGTGCACCGTCCATCGGTGAACTGTACGGCTCGGCCGCGCGTGCCGACCTGCAGCTGTTCGACCCGTGCTCGGTGGGCCTGGGCGGCACGCCACCGCGTGGCAGTGCGGCCAACTGCGCCGCGCTCGGCGTGCCCACCGGCTTCCAGCAGGCCAACTCGCAGATCTCGGTCACCACCGGCGGCAATGACCAGCTGGATCCCGAAACCTCGCGCAGCTTCAGCGCCGGGTTCGTGTGGAGCCCGTGGTTCGGCAACAACGCCTCGTGGTCCGAGCGCTTCGACGTGGAGGTGACGTTCTACCGCCACAACATCGAAGGCGCCATCCAGGCCATCAACGCGCAGACCCAGCTCGACCTGTGCGTGGACACCCTCGACCCGCTGTACTGCGGCGGCATCACCCGTGCCTCCACCGGCGCGGTCAGCGGCTTCAACAACCGGCTCACCAACCTGGGCTCGATCAAGACCGACGGCTGGGACGTGGACCTGTTCTGGACGCTGCCGCAGAGCGATATCGGCCAGTTCAAGATCGGCTGGCAGAACACCTTCGTCGGCCGCTACGAGGCGGTGGGTGCGGCAGGCCAGCGGCAGCCGCAGGAACCGGGCGTGGAAGTCACTGACAGCTCGATTCCGGAATGGACCAGCAATGCTTCGCTGAGCTGGAACCTGGGCGCGTGGAATGCATCGTGGACGGTGCGCCACATCTCCAAGCTCACCGAACAGTGCGGTGATGCCGCCGCCTTCCCGGTGTGCAGCGACCAGACAGCCGGCACCAACGAACTGGCGGCGACCACCTACAACGACTTCCAGGTGGGCTACAAGTTCGACTGGATGAAGGGCCTGCAGCTCAGCGCCGGCTTGAACAACGCGTTCGACAAGGATCCGCCGATCTGCCTGTCGTGCTCGCTCAACGGCTACGACGCGTCCACCTACGACATCCCGAAGGGGCGTTACTGGTACCTGCGCGCGGACCTGCGCTTCTAAGCTGGGGTTGATTCAACGCTGTACCAACCGGGGCGCCTGCTGGGCGCCCCGGTTGTTTTTGGCGGCGTCGCGGGCATGATGGGCTGCCGGGCAGCGCCCGGCGCTACCTTTTGGACTCTGTCATGAACCTGCATACCTGGTGGATCTTCGCCGTTACCGTGTTCGTCCTGTGCGGCACGCCGGGCCCGAACATGCTGCATGTGATGACACGCAGCGTGCGCGTGGGCTTCCGCCGCAGCGTGGCGGCGATGGCCGGCTGCCTGACCGCGCTGGTGCTGGCGCTGACGATTTCCGCGGCCGGCCTCGGCGCGGTGCTGAAGGCGTCACCGCTGGTGTTCGATGTGCTGCGCTATGCCGGCGTCGCGTATCTGGTCTACCTGGGCATCAAGGCCTGGCGCGGCGGCGATGCGCCGCTGGATGTGGGCAGTGCCGAGGGCGTAGTGACGCCCACGTTGCGCCGCGTGCTGTTCCGCGATGGCTTCATCATCGGCATCAGCAATCCGAAGCTGCTGCTGTTCGCATCGGCGTTCCTGCCGCAGTTCGTCGACCTTTCCCAGCCGCAGCTGCCGCAGTTCGTGGTGCTGGTGGCGACCTTCGCGCTGATGGAGGTGTTCTGGTACGCGGTGTATGCCGCCGGCGGCCACAGCCTGGCCGGCTACCTGTCGCGCCCGGGCCTGCGCAAGGTGTTCGACCGGGTGGTGGGCACGATCTTCATCGGTTTTGGCGCGTTGTTGCTGCGCGCGCGGGTGTGAATGCAGAAAGCCGGGCGGAGCCCGGCTTTCTGGGTGTCAAAGGTGGCCGGGCAGAGCCCGGCACCACCGTCAGAACTGCCAGGTGAAGGTGAGCGAGCCGTTGCGGCCGTCGCCGAACGCACCGTAGCCGTTGATCTGCGAGAAGTACTTCTTGTCCAGCAGGTTGTTGAGGTTGGCCTGCACGCTGAACTCCGGCGAGATGCGGTAGCGCGCGAATGCGCTGACCAGCGCATAGCTGCCCTGTTCGATACGGCCGTACGCCGGCACCGGGTAGTAGATGCCGTTCTGCCAGTTGGCGCCGCCGCCGAGGGTCAGCGCATCCAGCGACCGCGGGGTGTAGCTGGTGAACAGCTTGAGGGTGGTCTGCGGCAGGTTGGTGTTGATGTCCGCGCCATTGATGTCCTTGGCCACATAGCGCGAGGCACCGAAGGTGGCGTTCCAGCCCGGCGCCAGCTCACCGTTCAACTCCAGCTCGAAACCACGGCTCACCGTGCCGCGTGCGGCGATGTAGGCAAATTCGTTCGGGCTGCCCTGCACCGGAATGGTGGTGGCCTGGCCGACGTTGTCCTGCTCGATGCGGAACACCGCCAGCGAGGCGTTGAGGCGGTTGTCGAACCAGGCCGCCTTGACGCCCACCTCGTAGCTCTTGCCGTCCACCGGGTCCAGGTAGCTGCCGTCCTGCTGCTTGAGCGTCTGCGGCTGGAAGATCTCGGTGTAGGCGGCATAGGTCGACCAGGTGTCGTTGAGGTCGTAGACCAGGCCGGCGTACGGCGTGGTGACCTTGTGCGAACGGTCGGCGCCTTCGCCCTCGCTCTTCCAGTCGGTGTAGCGCGCGCCGAGGATCAGCTTCAGCGGGTCGGCCAGCGACAGGCGCGTGGCCGCGTAACCGGCCTTCTGGGTGATGGTGCCTTCGCTCTGCAGCGGCAGGGTGCTCAGCCAGTTGGGTTCCGGGAAGTCGGCAACGCCATTGAGGTAGTTGTCGAGTGGTGCCCAGCCCCCCTGGTAATCGCCGTAGTTCGCGTACCGGCGCTTGTTGTAGCTCAGGCCGGCCATGACCTGGTGTTCGCGGCCGAACAGCTGGAACGGGCCTTCCACGTAGCCGTCCACCGCATCGACCTTGCGCTCGGTGTTGTAGAAGCCGGCCGACGGCGTGACGCCCGCACCGGTGACCGGGTCGAGCAGCGAGGCGCCCGTGGTCCAGTCGTTGTAGGCCGGGTAGAACAGCTTGTCGTCGGCCTTGGTCTCGTCATGGGTGGCGCCGACGCGGACCTTCCAGTCGTTGGCGAAGCCGTGTTCGAGCGTGGCGAACAGACGCTTGCTGGTGGTGTCCCAGTACGTCCAGCGCGGGTTGGCGCTGAAGGACGCGTCGAACGGGGTCGGGCTGCCGTCGGAGAACAGCATCGGGAACCCGCCCCAGGTCACGCCGTTGGCGCGCTTCTGCTGGTAGTCGTAGCCCACGCTCAGCTGGGTGTCCGGGGTCAGGTCGGCGTCGATCACCGCATAGCCCAGCGTCTTGTGCTGGTCGTAGCCGTCCATCTGCGATTCGGTATCGAGGTAGCTGCCGATCACCCGCGCGCGCACCGAGCCGCTGGCATTCAGCGGGGTGGTCACATCCACGGTGCTGCGGGTGCGGCCCCAGCTGCCCACGTTGACCGACACGCTGCCGGTGAGTTCGGCGCTGTCGGCGTGCTTGCGGATCAGGTTGACCGAGGCCGACGGGTTGCCCGCGCCGGTGAGCAGGCCGGTGGCGCCGCGCACCACTTCCACGCGGTCGTACAGGGCCAGGTCGAGGCCGGAATCGCCGTAGCTCCAGTTCTGCACCATCTGGGTGGGCAGGTTGTCGTACTGGTAGCTGTCGATATAGAAGCCGCGCGCGTAGAACTCGGTGCGCTCGGTGTCGGACTGGGTGCTGCTGATGCCGGTGGTGTTGGCCAGTACGTCGATGATGTCGTCGAGGTTCTGGTCCTCGATGCGCTGGTGGCTGATGATGCTGATCGACTGCGGAATCTCGCGCGGGGCAAGGTCGAAGCGGGTGGCCGCCGAGGTCTTGCGGACCGAGTAGCCTTCGGCGCGCTCGCCCTTGACCACGATCTTGTCCAGGGTGGTGGCGTCGGCGGTCGCGTCCTGCGCGAGGGCGGGCGCGGTGGCGAGGGTGGCCAGCGCGATCAGCAGCGCCTGCGGCAGGCGGGCGTGGGGCAGGGGGCGGGACAGCACAGCGGAAGTACGGGTCATCGGCGATTCCTGGGCGGCGGCGCGCACCAGGCGGGATCCTCGGATGCCGGGGCGCTGCGAACGGTGGGGGCAGTACGCGGCTGGCGGGTGCGATTGAGCAGGGCACGGGCTTCGGCTGACTGATCGCCGCTGCGCCTCCCTGGCGCGAACGGGATCACATTATGGTAATGCGAATCAGTCCTATCCGCAATGCGATCCATGGCCGCAGCGACATATGGCCAACGCTCGTGACCCACCGCGCCTTAACGCTGGCGGGCCTACCGTGGGCGCACCCGGGCCGTGGCCCGTTCCCAAGGAACGACCGATGATCGCCAAGAACACGCTCTGCCTCTGGTACGACGGCACCGCCGAGGAAGCCTCCGCCTTCTATGCCGCAACCTTCCCCGACAGCGCGGTGCAGGCCGTGCACCGCGCGCCCTCGGATTTCCCCGGCGGCAAGAAGGGCGACGTGCTGACGGTGGAATTCACCGTGGTTGGCATTCCCTGCATCGGCTTGAACGGCGGGCCGGTCTTCAAGCACAGCGAAGCGTTCTCGTTCCAGATCGCCACCGACGACCAGGCCGAAACCGACCGGCTGTGGAACGCCATCGTCGGCAACGGCGGCCAGGAAAGCGACTGTGGCTGGTGCAAGGACAAGTGGGGGCTGTCGTGGCAGATCACCCCGCGCGTGCTGACCGCCGCCTTCAACAGCGCGGACCCGGCCGTGGCCCAGCGCGCCTTCGAGGCGATGATGACCATGCGCAAGATCGACGTGGCGAAGATCGAGGCCGCGGTGCGCGGCTGAGCCCGGCATCCCTTATGCTGGCGCGCATCGGCCCCGACGGAACCGGGCGGCCCACGGAGAGGGGGAAACAGGGTGGATATCAGCACCGCAGTGATCGGATTGGTTTTCGGCCTCCTGCTTGTCAACGTGGTGCTGTACGGCAAACCGCGAATTGCGCCGAATCTGGGCCACCCGGTGCGCTGGCGGCGGTGGCTTAACCGTGCACTCGCCTATCCCTGCTGCCATTTCCTCAGTTTTGGGGTCGTCCTGCTGATTCTCGACGGTCTGTCCGACTACTTCCCGGCGTTGCACGTGTCGCACTGGGCGCGCACGTACTGGTCCGGAGCTGTGGCGCTGCTCCTGCCGGTGCCGGGGGCGCTGCTGCTGATGAAACTGGGCATCTGGTCGCAGCGTGCACTGTTCGGATACGAACACTGGCCGCCTGCGGCGCCGGAGGCCCCGCTTCCGCCGGCCTGGGTCGCACCGCCGCCGCGGCGGAACGACTTTTCCGGGCTGGACCTGCATGATCCGGAGATGGTGCGGGAGTTGGCGCGCTCACATTGGAGCGTTGTCCGCGACGCCGTGGAGCAGGGCACGTCGATGGACGACGCCGAAGCGCTGCACAAAAGTTTCCTGCACGACTACCTGGGCACGGTAGAGCGCGCGCTCGCCCAGCAGGTCACAAGGATCTACGCCGAGGAAATGGCGGCCCAGGCGCAGGCCGCCCACGTGAACGCCGCGCGCATTGCAGCCCTGCGCGACCATCAGATCGCCGTCCTCAGCGGTGAGGTCGACGTTCGCCGATAGCGTCATGCGGCGACACTTGTTGAAGTGCGGGACGGCGCTCGGCGTATGCTGCGCGGATGTCTACGTCACGCCTCTCCAGCCTGTTCCCCGTCCTGGCCGTGCTCGGCTCGGTCACCTCGCTTGCCGTGGGTACCTCGTTCGCCAAGGATCTGTTCCCGGTGATCGGTGCGCAGGGCACCAGTGCGCTGCGCGTGGGCTTCTCCGCGCTGGTGCTGCTGGCGGTGTTCCGGCCGTGGCGCTGGACCACCACGCGGGCCGATGCCGGCGCGATCTTCCGCTACGGCATCACCCTGGGGGTGATGAACCTGCTGTTCTACATGGCGCTGCGCACGATCCCGTTCGGCATCGCGGTGGCGATCGAATTCTGCGGTCCGTTGGCGGTGGCGATGTGGTCCTCGCGCCGCCCCATCGATTTCGTCTGGGTGGGGTGTGCGGCCGCGGGCCTGCTGCTGTTGCTGCCGCTGGGCCATGGCGAGCCGCTGGACCTGACCGGTGTGCTGTACGCGCTGGGCGCGGCGGTGTGCTGGGCGCTGTACATCATCTTCGGCAAGCGTGCCGGGCACCTGCCCGCCGGGCATACGGTGTCGCTGGGCATGTGCGCGGCGGCGCTGGTGGTGGTGCCGGTGGGCGTGGCGCACGCGGGCATGGCGCTGCTGGACCCGAAGATCCTGCTGTTCGGGCTGGGCGTGGCGGTGGTGTCGAGCGCGATTCCGATGTCGCTGGAGATGGCGGCGTTGAAGCGGTTGCCGAAGGAGACCTTCGGCATCCTGATCAGCATGGAGCCGGCGGTGGCCGCGCTGCTGGCGATGGGGCTGCTGGCCGAACACCTCACGCCGCTGCAGTGGGCGGCGATCGGCTGCACGGTGCTGGCGTCGGTGGGGAGTACGGTGACGGCGAAGCGGGGCCCGGTGGAGGTGACGCCTGCGTAATTTGATGCGGCCGGGCAGAGCCCGGCGCTACGACCGGCCGGGCAGAGCCCGGCGCTACGTGATGTGGCGCACCGGCGCGTCGCCTGCCACGTAATACGTCGCGGTGCTTCTCGGCAATGGCGCCCGCCCGCGAATGCGGTCGGCGATCTTCTCGGCGATCATGATCGTGGTCGCGTTGAGGTTGCCGGTGATGATGCGCGGCATGATCGAGGCGTCCACCACGCGCAGGCCCTGCATGCCGTGCACGCGGCCCTGGCCGTCCACCACGCTCATCGCATCGGTACCCATCGCGCACGAACAGGACGGGTGGTAGGCGGTCTCGGCGCGGGCGCGCACGAAGGCATCCAGCTCCGCATCGGTGCGGCAGTCGGCGCTGGGACTGATCTCGCGGCCCCGGTATTCGTCCAGCGCGGGCTGGGCGATGATCTCGCGGGTGATCCGGATCGCATCGCGGAATTCCTGCCAGTCCTGGTCGGTGGACTGGTAGTTGAACAGGATCGACGGATGCGCATGCGGGTCGAGTGAGCGCGCATGCACACGCCCGCGGCTGGGCGTGCGCATCGAGCCCACATGCGCCTGGAAGCCATGTTCCTTCACCGCATTGGTGCCGTTGTAATTGATCGCTACCGGCAGGAAGTGGTACTGGATATTGGGCCAGTCGAAGTCGTCGCGGGTGCGGATGAACCCACCGGCCTCGAACTGGTTGCTGGCGCCGATGCCGGTGCCGTTGAACAGCCACTCCGCACCGATGCCCGGCTGGTTCCACCACTGCAGCGCCGGGTACAACGACACCGGCTTGGTGCACGCGTACTGCATGTACACCTCCAGATGGTCCTGCAGGTTCTCGCCCACGCCGGGCAGGTCGTGCACCAGCGGCACGCCGAGCGCAGCCAGCAACGCCGGCGCGCCCACACCCGAGCGCTGCAGGATCTGCGGCGAGGCGATCGCGCCGGCACACAGCAGCACTTCGCGGCGTGCCTGCGCGTCGATCGGCTCGGCGCTGCCGCCGGCCAGGTAGCGCACGCCCACCGCGCGCTTGCCATCGAACAGGATGCGGTCGGTGGTGGCGTGGGTGACGATCTCCAGCCCCGGCCGGCCCTTGGCCATGTCCAGGTAGCCGCGCGCGGTGCTGGAGCGGCGGCCGCGCGGCGTTACCGTGCGGTCCATCGGGCCGAAGCCTTCCTGCTGGTAGCCGTTGAGATCGTCGGTGCGCGGGTAGCCCGCCTGCACGCCGGCCTCGACCATGGCGTGGAACAGCACGTTGTTGCCGTTCTTCGGCGTGGCCACACTGACCGGGCCGTCGCCGCCGTGATAATCGTTGGCACCGATGTCGCGGGTCTCGGCCTTGCGGAAGTACGGCAGCACGTCGAGATAGCTCCAGTCCTCCAGCCCGTCGAACGTGGCCCACTGGTCGAAGTCCAGCGCGTTGCCGCGGATGTAACACATGCCATTGATCAACGAGGAGCCGCCCAGGCCCTTGCCGCGCCCGCATTCCATGCGCCGGTTGTCCATGTGCGGTTCGGGCTCGGTCTCATAGGCCCAGTTGTAGCGCCGGCCCTGCAGCGGGTAGGCCAGTGCGGCCGGCATCTGGGTGCGGAAATCGAGCCGGTAGTCCGGGCCGCCAGCCTCCAGCAGCAGCACGCTGATGCCGGCGTCTTCGGTCAGGCGCGCGGCCAGCGTGTTGCCGGCCGAACCGGCGCCGATGATGATGTAGTCATACTCGCGCTTCATCGCGGGGTCTCCTGGTCAGGCCGGTTCAAAACACCGACGCATAGCGGTCGAGTTCGATCTGGATGGACTTGGTGCGCGTATAGGCACGCAGCGTGGTCAGCCCGTTTTCGCGGCCGACGCCCGACTGCTTGTAGCCGCCCACCGGCATCGTCGCGGGCGACTCGCCCCAGCAGTTGACCCAGCAGATGCCGGCCTCCAACTGGTGGATCAGCCGGTGCGCACGGCTCAGGTTCGTAGTCACCACGCCGGCCGCCAGCCCGTATTCGGTGGCATTGGCACGGCGCACTGCCTCTGCTTCGTCCTCGTAGGACAACAGGCTGAGCACCGGCCCGAAGATCTCCTCGCGCACGATGCGCATGTCGTCGCGGCAGTCGCTGAAAATGGTCGGGGCCACGTAGCAGCCCTTGCCCAGCGCGCCCTCGGTCAGGTGCTGGCCGCCGCATACCAGGCGCGCGCCTTCCACCTTGCCGCTCTCGATATGGTCCAGTACCCGCCGCATGTGCGCGGCGCTGACCAGCGGGCCGAAGTTGGTGTTTTCGTCCAGCGGGTCGCCGATGCGGATGCGTGCCACGCGTTCCTGCAGCGCCAGTTCAAGATCGGCCATCAGGTGATGCGGCACGAACACCCGGGTGCCGTTGGTGCACACCTGGCCGGAGCTGTAGAAGTTGGCCATCATCGCCACATCGGCGGCCAGTTCGATGTCGGCGTCGTCGCAGATGATCAGCGGCGACTTGCCGCCCAGCTCCATCGTCACCTCCTTCAGTGTCGAGCTGGAGGCGCTGGCCATCACCTTGCGCCCGGTGCTGGTGCCACCGGTGAAGGAGATCTTCTCGATGCCGGGGTGCTCGGTCAGTGCCGTTCCCACGCCTGCGCCGTCACCGGGCAGCACGTTGAACACGCCATCGGGCAGGCCCGCCTCGGTAAACAGCTCGGCCAGCTTCAGCGCGGTCAGCGGGGTGACCTCGCTGGGCTTGAAGATCATCGCGTTGCCCGCGGCCAGCGCGGGGGCGGCCTTCCACAGCGCGATCTGGATCGGGTAATTCCAGGCGCCGATCGCCCCGACCACGCCCAGCGGTTCCTGCCGCGTATAGAAGAAGCTGCCCTCGCGCAGCGGCACCTGGCTGCCTTCCAGCCCGTGCATCACCCCGGCGTAGTACTCCAACACGTCCGCACCGGTGACGATGTCCACGCTGCGCGTTTCGCTGAGCGGCTTGCCGGTGTTGCGGGTTTCCAGCTCGGCGAGGGCGTCGTTGCGCTCGCGCAGCAGGGCCACCGCGCGCAGCAGGATGCGCGAACGCTCCACCGTGGTCAGTGCGGCCCACACTCTCTGCCCGGCCTGTGCGGCTTCCACCGCGGCGTCGAGGTCGTCGCTGTTGGCGCTGTGCACCTTGGCCAGCACCTCACCGGTGGCCGGGTTGACCACCTCGAAGGTGCGGTTGCCCTGCGAGGGCACGTAGCGGCCGCCGATGTACAGCAACTGGTCGGGGAGGGTGGACATGGCGATGACTCCTTTGCGGCGGGAGACCAGCGGGTTCAACGGGTCAGATGCAGGAACTGCAGGTGGCGCTCGTACTGGTCGATGATGTCGTTGATGATCTGCTGGCGGCTGTAGCCCACCAGCTCGTAATCCTGGCCACCCTCATAGAGGTGGACCTCGGCGCGGTAGTAGCGCTGGTTGCGGAAGCGCTGGGCGGCGAAGGACGGGGTGAGGTAACCGCGCATCACCACCTGGTAGCGGAACACCTGCTGTTCGCCGTGGTCCACCACCAGCTCCATCTGCCCGGGCTCGAAGTGGGTACTCACGTCCAGGCCCTGCTCGCGCAGCTGGGTGGCCACCGCTTCCATCGCGGGGCGCACGTCGGTGTCCATGAAGCGGTACACCTCGTCGCGGACCGGGAAGTGCACCGCCTGGGTAATGCGCTGGCGCCAGCCACGCTGGTGGCGCGACTGCCCGACCAGCGGAATGGGCGAATACTGCGAGGCCTTCTTGCGCTGCGATTCCTCGCCCAGCGCACGGGTCAGGCCCCACATCATGAGCAGCAGCACCACCGAGAACGGCAGCGAGGCCAGCACCACCGCCGATTTGAGCGCGTCCATGCTGCCGGCCAGCAGCAGCCCGGTGGTGACCAGTGCGGTCATCACCCCCCAGAACACGCGCAGCCAGCGCGGGCCGTCGTCTTCGGGGGCGCCGCCATGCGAGGACAGCGTGGACAGCACCACCGTGCCGGAGTCGGCGGAGGTGACGAAGAAGATGAAGCTGACGATGACCGTGACCGTGATGAGCGTGCGGCTCCACGGGTAGTTGTCGAGCAGGGTGTACAGCACGGTGGGCGGGTTATCCACGGCCATCTGTGCCAGGTGTTCCTGGCCGTGGTGCAGCACCTGGTCCAACGCGCTGTTGCCGAAGATCGACAGCCACGCCAGGGTGAAGCCGAGCGGAATCAACAGCACGCCCAGCACGAACTCGCGGATGGTGCGGCCGCGCGAGATGCGCGCGATGAACAGGCCCACGAACGGTGCCCAGCCGATCCACCAGGCCCAGTAGAACACCGTCCAGTTGCCCAGCCAGTCCGCGCGGCCGCCATAGGCATACACATCGAAGCTCTTGCCGACCACATGCCCAGGTAGTCGCCCAGGTTCTGCATGAAGGTGCTGAGCAGGTACTGGGTGGGCCCGGCAAACAGCATGAACAGCAACAGCGCGATGGCCAGCAGCATGTTGATGTCCGACATCCAGCGCACGCCCTTTTCCACGCCCGACACCGCCACGGCGATCGCCGCGCCCATCATCAGCACGATCAGCGCCACCTGCACCCACGGCGCATGCGGGATCGGCAGCAGCACATTCAGGCCGGCGTTGAGGTGCAGCACGCCGAAGCCCATGTCCGCGCCGATGCCGAACACGGTGGCGACGATGCCCAGCGCATCCACGGTGTAGCCGATCGGGCCGTTGATGCGCTTGCCGATCAACGGGTACAGCGCCGACCGCAGCGCCAGCGGCAGGTTGTGGCGGTAGGCGAAGTAGGCCAGCGCCATCGCCGCCAGCGCGAACACGCCCCAGCCATGCAGGCCCCAATGCAGGAACAGCAGCTGCATGGCCTGGCGCGCGCTGGCCTCGCCGCCGCCCACGCCGCCCTGCGGCGGCATCAGGTAGTGGGTGAGCGGTTCGGAGACGCAGAAGAAGAACAGGGTGATGCTGATGCCGGCGGCGAACAGCATGCCGGCCCACGAGAGGTAGCTGAACTCCGGCTCGTCATGGTCCGCGCCCAGTTTGACCTGGCCATAGCCGGACAGCGCCACGCCGACCACGAACACCAGGTACAGCGTCATCGCCAGCAGGTAGTACCAGCCGACGTTGCGCGACGCCCAGGTCTGCGCCTCCAGCAGCAGCACGCCGGACGGGATGGGAAACGCGGTGACCAGAATGGCGAATGCCGCCACGACGGTGGCGGCAAGCAGGAAGACGGGTCGAAGCGTGCGCACCTCGCTGGGAGGCGTCTCCACGATACTCATGGACGAAGGGGCTCACGGTGCCGTTGCCGGCGGACCCGGAGCATTAGCGCATACGCGCTGTGGACAGACCGTTTAGAGGCAAGCCGCCGGGCAGTGCCCGGCTACGTTACGAACGCAATGCGGCGCTGGGCACGTCGATCGACATCGCCAATGCGAGGTGATCGGAGAACGCCGCCGGCACGGCCTCGGCGCTGCGTTGCTGCAGGCCATTGCTCAGCAGGATGTGGTCGATGGCACGATCCGGGCGCCAGCTCGGGAACGTCGGCACCGCGCAGCCGGGCGGCTGCAGGGTGGTCTTCTGGTACAGCACCTGCATTTCCGGCCGCTCTGCCAGGCAGTTGAAGTCGCCCATCAGCACCGCGTTGGGATGGTCGGTGAGCAGGTCGGCGATGAAGGCCAGCTGCGACATGCGCGAGTTGGTGCCCAGCGACAGGTGTGCCACCGCCACCGCCAGGCCCTCGGTGCCGTCGCCGAACTTGGCCAGCAACACGCCGCGCCCGCCGATCCGGCCGGGCAGGGCGTGGTCCTGGACTTCCACCGGTTCCAGCCGGCTCAACAGGCCGTTGGCACTGGAGGCCACCCCGCCCATGCGACGGTTGGGCTGGTGGCTCCAGTAATTGAAGCCGGCGCGCTCGGCCAGATAGTGGGTCTGGTTGGTGAAGCCCGAGCGCAGGCTGCCGGGGTCGGCCTCCTGCAGGCCGACGATGTCGTGACCCCGGGCCAGCTGGGCAATGGCGTCCAGGCTGGTCCGCTTGCGCCCCGCCGGCAGCGCATGCGACCAGCTGCGGGTCACATAGTCGCTGTAGCGGCGGGTGCTGGAGCCGGCCTGGATGTTGGCCGTCAGCAGGCGCAGGGTCCGCGTGTTGGGGGAAGTCACGACGGTAGCGGGCTCGTTGGGGATCAGTTGCTCATGGCGGCGCGTTCGCGGGCGATCAGGTGATCGGCGATGCGCAGCATGTCGGGGAAGCTCTTGCCCTTGACCAGGTACTTGCCGTTGATGATCACCGACGGCGTGCCTTCGATCTTGCTGCGCAGCGCGAACTGCTTGGCGGCGTTGGTCTTGGCGGTCACCGCGAAGCTCGACATGGTGCTGGCGAACTGCTTGGCATCGGCGCCGTGCTTGGCGTAGAAGGCCGCGATGTCCTCGACCGAATCACGGCCGCGCTCGCCCTTCAGTTCCTGGTCGACGTGGATGGCCTTGTACAGCGCCTCATGGGTCTTGTCTTCCAGGCCCAGTGCCTGCGCGGCGTAGAACGCCTTGGCGTAGTTGTCCCAGGTGCCGCCGAACATGGCCGGCACGTACACGAAGTTCACGTCGCTCGGCAGGCCCGCCTTCCACGGCCCGATCATCGGCTGGAACGCGGCGCAGGCCGGGCACACGAAGCCGAAGACTTCGACCACTTCGACCTTGCCGGTTGCCGGCTGGAACGGCTTGCCGTCGGCGATCACCAGGTAGTCGGTGCCTTCCACCGGGGCCGGGCCCACCGGCTGCGACGAGGCCGGTGCCGGTGCCGGGGTGGTGGCTTCGGCGGCGGCGGTCTCGGCGGCGGCGGTCTCACCGCTGGCGGCCGGAGCGGCGTCGGTGGGGGCCGGTGCGGTGCCGGCGGCCGGTTCGGCGCTCGGGGTGGCCGGTTCGGTCGGGGCGGCGGTGTTGGCGGTGCCGTCCTGGGCCTTGCACGCGGCCAGGATCGGCAGCAGGGCCATCAGAATGAGGGCGAAACGGGTCTTCATCGAAGCGTCTCCAGCAGGGGGGCATGGTTGGGGGGGGGGGGGGGGGGGGGGCCGGGGGGGGGGGTGGGGAACCCCCCCCCCGCGCGCCCGCGGCCGGGGGGGGGGGTGTGGAGCCCGCCCAGGCGG
>NZ_JBLZQD010000006.1:58055-64926 GCF_049199305.1 Stenotrophomonas sp. PD6
CCGCCCCCCCCCCCCCCCCCCCCCCCCCCCCCCCCCCCCCCCCCCCCCCGCCCCCCCCCCCCCCCCCCCCCCCCCCCCCCCCCCCCCCCCGGGGGGTATGATGACACGCGGCCACGGAGGCGCCGCGTGCAGGGTGCGTGATGGTTCAGCGAGCCTTCGCGGCGCGTTCGCGGGCGATCAGCGCGTCGGCGTTGCGCAGCATGTCCTCGAAGGAAGTGCCCTTCACCAGGTACTTGCCGTTGATCACCAGCGACGGGGTGCCCTGTACCTTGACGCGCTGGGCGAAGGCCTTGGCGACGGCGAGCTTGTTGCTCACCGCTTCGCTGCGCAGCGCGGTTTCGTAGGCCTGCGGGTTCACGCCCGCTTCCTTGGCATAGAACGTGGACAGCTCGGCCGGCGACACGTTCTGCATGGGCAGCGAACCGGCTTCATGCAGCGCGTTGAACATGGCGGCATGGGTGCGCTGGGCCACGCCCAGCTGGTCAGCGGCGTAATAGGCACGTGCATACGAATCCCAGTAGCCCCCGAACACGGCGGGCACCGGCGTGAACCGCACATCCTTGGGCAGCTTCTTCGCCCAGGCCTCCAGGATCGGCTCGAAATGGGCGCAGTGCGGGCAGGTGTAGCCGAAGATCTCCGCCACTTCGATCTTGCCGGCCAGCGGCGCGAACGGGCCGGGGGCCTCGACCAGCTCGTAATCCTTGCCTTCCACCAGTGCGGCAGGGGCGGGCGCGGCCAGCGCGGACAGGGGGCTCAGGGCCAGCAGCAACAGCATCAGGCGGGGCATCAACGTCATTTACATCCATCTCCATCGGAAAAAACAACGCCGGCCCAGTGCCGGCGTGGCGGTGAACATAACCCGCCGCTTGGGCGGGGCGCATCTGTTATCGGCGCGCGCTGCCCTCAGGGAGCCGCCGGCCGCGCCGCGGAGGTTGCCGCGGCCACGTCGTCGGCGCGGTTGTGCAGGCCCTGCAGGTAGCTGCCCAGCGCCTGGATCTCCTGCTCGGTCAGCGACTTGGCAATGCTGGCCATGATCTGGAAGTGCGCCTTGTCGGTTTCCTGGGTCACCCCCGCCTGGTACTCCTGCAGCCGGCGCGACACATAAGAAGCGTGCTGGCCCCCCACGTGCGGGTAGGCCGGGCCCGGGTTGCCGGCACCGGTGGGGCCGTGGCAGGCCATGCACGCCGGGATGCCGCGCTGGGCATCGCCGCCGCGATAGAGCTGCTGGCCGATCTCGAAGAACTTCTTGTCCTTGTAGGGACCGTCGCTGACCACGCTGTCGTCGGCGAGCCCGGCGCTGGCCTTCTGGGTGGCGAAGTACGCGCCGATGTCGCGCATGTCCTGCGGGGTGAGGTCCTGCACGAACGGCACCATCGCCGCCGAGGCACCGGAGGTGCGCTGCCCGTTGGCGATCAACGCCATCTGCTGGGCCACGTAGCGTTCGCTCTGGCCGGCGATGCTGGGGTACATCTCCACCGTGGCATTGCCATCGGCGGAATGGCAGGCCGCGCACGCGGCGGCCTTGGTCTGGCCGGCCTTGGCGTCGCCCCAGGTGGTCTTGCTGAAGTCCACTTCGAGCGAGGCAGTCTTTATCGGCCCGGTATCCGGGAGCGGGGTGATCGACGTCTGGGCGACCGCAACGGCGGCCAGTAACGAGACAGCAACAGCGGAAACGGCAAGAACGCGAGCATGGCGCATGCGGAAGCTCCGTGTGGACCGGCCTGGCATGTGCAGGGTGCACACGCGGGGATCGCCCGATTATCCATGCCGTTTCACGCCGGGGTCAACGCGGCAGTGCGGCAAAACCCATCACCGACAGCACGCCGCCGGCCCGGACATGCGATCCTATGCCCATGTCATTGCTCCTCGAACGCGCCCATTACCTGCTCTCGGCCCACAATACCCGGCAATTGCCGGACGACGTGGGGGCCGAAGTGGCCTTTGCCGGCCGCTCCAACGCCGGCAAATCCAGTGCCCTCAACGCCCTGACCCGCCAGAACAGCCTGGCCCGGGTCTCCAAGACCCCCGGCCGCACCCAGCAGCTGGTGTTCTTCGAAGTCACCCCCGACGCCAAGCTGGTCGATCTGCCCGGCTACGGCTACGCCAAGGTGCCGCTGGACCTGCAGGCGCACTGGCAGGCCTTCATCGACCAGTACTTCCGCACCCGCGAGGCATTGCGGGGGCTGGTGGTGGTGATGGACATCCGCCACCCGCTGAAGGACTACGACCGGCAGATGCTGGCCTATGCCGTGCAGCGCGGGCTGCCCGCGCACGCGCTGCTGACCAAGGCCGACAAGCTCGGCCGTGGCCAGCAGGGCATCGCCCTGCAGAAGGTGCGCAAGGAGCTGCATTCCTCCTTCGGCGACACCGTGAGCGTGCAGACCTTCTCCGGCCCGGCCCGCCAGGGCGTGGACGAAGCCCGCGGCATCATCGGCGGCTGGTTGGGCCTGAACAAACCGGCTCCCGAGGCGCCATAAGGCGCCATCGGTGGGTACCGACCGTTGGTCGGTACACAATTACCGCGCCGGCAGCGGCGCGAATTCGCCCGGTACCCACGCGAAGGCGTCGCCTTCGCGCCGCACATGGCCCAGGCCCGGGAACGGCAGGTGCGCACCCGCCACCCACCAACCGCCGTCGGCGGCCTGCGCCATCATCGCGCGGCGGCTGGCGACGGCGGCCGTGCGGTCGCTGTCGGCCTCGAACGCGGCCTGCGGCTGGGCGAACTGCACCGCATGGAAGTGCACGATGTCGCCCCAGACCAGCACGGCCTGCCCGTTACCGCCGTCCAGCTTCCAGGACACATGGCCTGGCGTATGCCCGTGGCTGTCCAGCGCGGTGACGCCGCCTGGCAGCGCCTGCCCGGGACTGAAACGATGGAGTTTGCCTGCTGCCGCGTACGGCGCCACGGCCTTGCGTGCCAGCGCGAACGCGAAGCGCACGCCCTGGGGCGCACCGGCCTCGCTGGCCGGGTCCAGCCAGTACGCGGCATCGGCGTCGGACAGCCACACGGTGGCATTGGGGTAGGCCACCTGGTCCTGCGCGTCGAGCAGGCCACACAGATGGTCCGGGTGGGCATGGGTGAGCAGCACGTCATCCACGTCGGCCGGGTCGTACCCCGCCTTGCGCAGGTTGCCCAGCACCTGGCCCAGGCCCGGGCCGAAGCAGCCGGCCGTGCCGGTATCGACCAGGGTGAGGTGGTCGCCGCGCTGGATCAGATAGGCGTTGACGGCGGTCTGCAGGCCCTTGCCGTCTTCGGGCACGTAACGGTGGTCGAGCAGGCGGGTGACCGCGCCGGGCGCGATGCCGACCAGCTCGGTGCGGCCCAGTGCCACGGTGCCGTCGAACAGCGCGGTCACCTCAAGGTCGCCGATCTGCTGGTGGTAGACGCCCGGTACCTGCGCCTGCGGGTGGTGCGTGGTGGTGGCGAATGCGGGTGCGGTGGCAGCGGCCAGCAGCAGGGCGGTGGCGAGCAGGCGCACACGGGGGAAGGACATGGCAGTTTCCATACAAGGCGGCGGCGCCGCGGTGCACCCATGGTGCGCGCCGGGTTCGCCGCGTTCCGCTCAGAATGCGCCGCGTACCGCTCGCTGCGTTGTCAGCTGTTGCCGATCGCCGCCGGTTCCAGCCCGTAACGTGCGGCGAAACGCTTGCTGAAACTGCCCAGCGAGCGGTAGCCCACGCGCGCGGCCACGGTCTTCAGCGGCAGCTGCGTGGTGTACAGCAGGTTCATCGCATGGGCCAGGCGCGCGTCGGCGATCAGCTCGCGCACGCTGGCCTGTTCGTGGGCGAGGCGACGGCGCAGGGTGGCGCCGCTCAACCCGAGCGTCGCTTCGAAGTCACGCGATTGCCAGTCGCGCTCCGGTTGTGCGGCGATCAGGTCGCGGATGCGTTCGCCCAGGCTGGGTTCGGGCGGCACCAGCAGGCTGCCGTGCCCGCGCCGGCAGAACGCCAGCACCAGTGCGGCCAGCGCCAGCCGCGCTTCGGTGTACTGCGCGTGTTCCAGCGCGTGCCGCCACTGGCGCAGCGTGTCGGCATGATCGGCCAGGGGCAGCCTGGCCAATGCATCGCCGGCCTCGGGCAGCGGCTCGTTCCACAGCGTGCGCGCCGCCGACAGCGCCTCGTTGCACAACGGCACGATCGCGCTGAGGTACAGCCCGGTCTGCGGATCGGGCGTGTTGACCACGTCGATCCGGCAGCGCCGGGTGATCAAAAACAGGTCCCCGGGCACCAGCTGCAGCGATTGGTGCGCGGTGGCGACCTGCTTGCGCCCCTGCAGCAGGATGGCGAACTGGGGCTGCGGAATGTCCACCGACTGCGCGCCGTGTTCGCGGCGCGCGGTGATGCAGGCATAGCCGCCGGCGCGCTGGCAGTCGGCCAAGCTGGCCATCTCGTTCAACAGCGGATCGGGGTAGAGGCAGGCATCCATTACGCGGCAGTATCGAACAACTGGCCGATCAATGCCGCCGCGCCCATCGCCAAGGCGCCCCAGAACATCACCCGCAGCGCGCCGCGCAGGGGCGGTGCACCACCGGCACGGGCGGCCATGGCCCCGGTCACACCCAGCCCGACCAGGGTGGTGGCCGTGGTGATCTGCGCGACGTGTGCGTGCGGCGCCAGCAGCGCGGCCAGCACCGGCAGCGCCGCGCCGCTGATGAAGGCGCCGGCCGAGGCGAGTGCGGCCTGCAGCGGGCGTGCGCGCAGTTCTTCGGTGATGCCCAGTTCGTCGCGCGCATGCGCCGCCAGCGCGTCATGCGCGGTCAGCTGCACGGCGACTTCGCGGGCCAGCGCCACGCTCAGGCCGCGGTGGTGGTAGATGGCCACCAGTTCTTCCAGTTCGCTGTGCGGGTCTTCGTGCAGTTCGCGCTGTTCGACCGCCAGGTCGGCCAGCTCGGTGTCGGCCTGCGACTGCACCGACACATACTCGCCGGCGGCCATGGACATCGCGCCGGCCACGGTGCCGGCGATGCCGGTGGCCAGTACGGTGGATGCGCTGGCGCCACTGGCAGCGATGCCCACCACCAGCCCGGCCACCGACACGATGCCGTCGTTGGCGCCCAGCACGGCGGCTCGCAGCCAGCCCACGCGGTCGGAACGGTGCACTTCGGGATGTCGGGATCGACTCATGCAGACAGTCTAGGCCCGGCCGCGGCCGGGTGCAGGAACGCGACGCAGCTGCGTTGCGGCGGGAAGAAGGTCGGCGTGGCGGGGCCCGGGCAGCGTCAAGGGGTTCCCAGTAGGATGCAGAAAACCGTCACGGTGGCACGACGGCCGGAACGGCCACGATATAGTGCGCCCTTGCGATGCAGGGCCGCCAACCCCACATCCCCGTCCAGTCCAGAATCCCTGCGAGCCCTCCCTTGTCGAGCCCCAGCCACGTCGCCGAGACGCCAATCACCGACCGTAACGAACTGGTCGCCACGTTGGCCTCCGGCGAAAAGCCCAAGGCGCAGTGGCGCATCGGCACCGAGCACGAGAAGTTCGGCTTCCGCCTGGACGACCTGCGTCCGCCCACCTTCGAAGGCGAGCGCGGCATCGAAGCGCTGCTGACCGGGTTGACCCGGTTCGGCTGGGCGCCGGTGCAGGAGAACGGCAACACCATCGCGCTGCTGCGCGACAACGCCTCGGTGACGCTGGAGCCGGCCGGTCAGCTGGAGCTGTCCGGCGCCGCGTTGGAAAGCATCCACCAGACCTGCGTGGAGACCGGTACGCACCTCAACGAAGTGGCCCAGGTGGCTGCCGAGCTGCAGTTGGGCTTCCTCGGCATGGGCTTCCAGCCGAAGTGGACACGCGAAGAGATGCCGTGGATGCCCAAGGGCCGCTACCGCATCATGCGCGACTACATGCCCAAGGTCGGTTCGCTGGGCCTGGACATGATGACCCGCACCTGCACGGTGCAGGTCAACCTGGACTACGCCACCGAAGCGGACATGGTGAAGAAGTTCCGCGTGTCGCTGGCGCTGCAGCCGATCGCGACGGCGCTGTTCGCCGACTCGCCGTTTACCGAAGGCAAGCCGAACGGCTTCCTGAGCTATCGCTCGCACATCTGGACCGACACCGACGCCGACCGCACCGGCATGCTCGACTTCGTGTTCGAGGACGGCTTCGGCTACGAGCGCTATGTGGATTACCTGCTCGACGTGCCGATGTATTTCTCGTACCGCGACGGCGTGTACCACGACGCCAGCGGGCAGAGCTTCCGCGACTTCATGGTGGGCAAGCTGCCGGTGTTGCCGGGCCAGCTGCCGACGATGCGCGACTGGTCGGACCACATGACGACGGCGTTCCCGGAAGTGCGGTTGAAGAAGTATCTGGAAATGCGCGGCGCCGATGGCGGCCCGTGGAATCGCCTGTGCGCGTTGCCGGCCTTCTGGGTCGGCCTGCTGTACGACGACGCGGCGCTGGACGCGGCCTGGGACCTGGTGCGCGACTTCAGCCTGGTCGAGCGGCATGCGCTGCGCGATGGTGTGCCCCGGCACGCGCTGAACCTGCCGTTCCGCGGCGGTACGGTGCGCGACCTGGCGCGCGAGGCGGTGAAGATTGCGGTCGCCGGCCTGCAGCGCCGCGCGGCGCGAAACGCCGATGGCCAGGACGAAAGCCACTTCCTGGACGTGCTGCAGGAAATCGTGGACTCGGGCATCACCCCGGCCGAGCGCAAGCTGGCGCTGTTCCACGGCGAGTGGAACCAGAGCGTGGACCCGGTGTTCAAGCAGTTCGCTTACTGAGGCGAACTGCTGGCGTTTTGATTCGTACGGGTTGGGGGGGGCCCCCGGGCCCCCCCCCAGGGTTTGGGCAAAAGGGTGGCAAAAAAAACCCCCCAAGGGGGGCGCAAACCCGGTTAACCGGCCACCGCCCCCAAAAGAAAAAACACCCC
>NZ_JBLZQD010000006.1:64936-98331 GCF_049199305.1 Stenotrophomonas sp. PD6
GGCACCCCCCCGGGCGTCGCTCTGGGGGGGGGTGCCCCGGGGGTTGTTAAACCTGGGGGGGCCCGGGTTTTAACCTTTTTGCTTTTTTGGGCCATATGGGGGGGTTTTTTTTTGCGTGGGGGGGGGGGGGCCCGCGGGCCCCCCCCCGATGGATTGCGCAATGCGGATCGAAAATCAGCGACGCATGGCGTCGCTCTACGCGGTTACGCGGCCAACGTCGCCATATCGATCACGAACCGGTAGCGCACATCGTTCTTGGCCATGCGCGCCCAGGCTTCGTTGACGGTCTTGATGTCGATCACTTCCACATCGCTGACGATGTTGTGCTCGGCACAGAAGTCCATCATTTCCTGGGTCTCGGCCATGCCGCCGATCGCCGAGCCGGTCACGTGCTTGCGGCCGAAGATGACGCTGGCGCCCATCAACGCCGGGTCCAGGCCGGTGATCACGCCGACCAGGCACATGGTGCTGTCACGCTTGAGCAGCGACATGTACGGGTTGGTGTCATGGCTGACCGGAATGGTGTTGAGCAGGAAGTCGAAGCTGTTGGCGTGCGCCTTCATCTGCGCCGGATCGCGCGAGACCAGCACTTCGTCGGCGCCCAGTCGCTTGGCATCGGCACCCTTTTCCGGGGTGGTGGTGATCATCACCACCGTGGCGCCCATGGCCTTGGCGAACTTCACGCCCATGTGGCCCAGGCCACCCAGGCCGATCACGCCGACCTTCTGGCCGGGGCCGACCTTGAAGTGGCGCAGCGGCGAGTAGGTGGTGATGCCGGCGCACAGCAGCGGGGCAGCGGCCTTCAGGTCCAGCGTCTCGGACACCTTCACCACGAAGCGCTGCTCGACCACGATGTGGTCGGAGTAGCCGCCGTAGGTCAGCTGGTCGCTGCCGCGTTCGGTGCTGTTGTAGGTGTAGGTCGGGCCCTTTTCGCAGTACTGCTCCAGGTCGTGGTCGCAGGCGTCGCAATGGCGGCAGGAGTCGACCATGCAGCCCACGCCGGCGAAGTCGCCGACCTTGAAGCGGGTGACGTTGGCGCCAACCTCGGTGACCCGGCCGATGATCTCGTGGCCCGGCACCATCGGGAACTGCGCGCCGCCCCAGTCGTCGCGGGCCTGGTGCAGGTCGGAGTGGCAGATGCCGCTGTAGAGGATCTGGATGCGCACGTCGTCGGGACCGGCCGCGCGGCGCTCGAAGGAGAACGGCACCAGCGGCGCGGTCTGGTCGTGGACGGCATAGCCGTGGGCGAGGGACATGGGGTTATCCTGGGATTTGTGGAAAGGCGCTTTACAATACGCCCGCTACCCGTGGGCATACAGTCAATATATCGGCATGATTCATCAAGGCAGACTGGATAATCATGGCCACTGACAACCTCACCCACCTGGCCGCCTTTGCCGCCGTGGCCCGCCACCGCAGCTTCCGCCGTGCTGGCGCGGAGCTGGCCTTGTCCACCTCGGCGGTCAGCTATGCGATCCGCGCGCTGGAGGAGCGGCTGGGCGTGGGCCTGTTCCACCGCACCACCCGCAGCGTGGCCCTCACCGAGGCGGGGCAGCGCCTGCTCGATCGCCTGCAGCCGGCACTGGGGCAGGTGCACGACGCGCTGGAAGAGATGAATCACTTCCGCGCCGCGCCGGCCGGCCTGCTGCGCATCAACGCGACCCGCGCGGCGGTGCATACCCAGCTGGGGCCACGACTGGCGAACTTCCTGCGTGCCCACCCGGACGTGCGGCTGGAGGTGGCGCAGGACGATGGGCTGGTGGACATTGTCGCCAAGGGCTACGACGCCGGCGTGCGCCTGCATGAGTTCGTGCCCGAAGACATGGTGGCCGTGCCGCTCGGCCCATCACTGCGTGGCCTGATCGTGGCATCGCCCGCGTATCTGCGCGATCACCCGATGCCGCGGCATCCGCGCGACCTGGTCCAGCACGAATGCGTGCGCTTCCGCTTCGCCAGCGGGCACCTGTACAAGTGGCAGTTCGAGCGCGATGGCCAGACGCTGGACATCGACGTGCCCGGCCGCCTCACCCTTGGCGACCAGCACACCATCCTGCAGGCGGTGCTCGATGGGCTCGGCCTGGCCTATGTGCTGGAGGATGCCGCGCGCCCCTACCTGGACGATGGTCGCCTGGTGGCGGTGCTGGAAGACTGGAGCGAGCCGTTCGCCGGCTGGGTGCTGTACTACCCGCAGCAGCGGCAGATGTCGTCGGCGCTGCGCGCGTTCGTGGACATGCTGCGCGACACCGATTGAGGCGTATGTTGCCTACGGGGGCGCGCGTCGTCAGCCGCTGCTGATCTCGTCATAGCCGCGGCCCAGGAACTGCAGCAGGCAGAAGCCGTGTCCGAACGGATCGGCCAGCAGGGCGATCCTTCCCCACGCGTGGGTCGCCGGCGCCTGCTCCACGCGCGCACCGGCGGCCACGGCCCGGGCTAGGGCCGACTCCAGATCGTCCACCACCCAGTCCAGGTGCAGCGGCGTCCAATGCCGCCGGTAATCGCGGCGGTCGCGCACCTGCGGGGTAGCCGGGCTGCCGGCTGGTTTGACCAGCAGGTAGATCGGTGCCGGCCCGCCGAGCAGTTCCACCCCGTCGGCGCCGAAGCGCCGTCCCGGACGCAACGCGAACGCATGTGTGTAGAACGCCAGCGCGGTGTCGAGGTTGTCGACATCGATATTGACCAGAAACGCCATGCGAGCACCTGAAAGGTGGCGGGGTCACCCACTGTACCGCGCGTCCGCAGTGCCGGCCCCCTGGCCGGCTGTCAGTACATTTGAATATACATGGCGATATTCGGATATTCTTCGCCTGCAGAAACGTCGACGACAATTCTCGGACAATCCGGCGAGTAGATTTACGGCCCCTCGCGGCAGTGGAATTACCGATACGTGCCTGACACAGCGCGCCCATCATGGAAAGTGCTGATTGACGTCATGACTGCCGGTCATCGGCTGCAATCGAACGCGTGCGGCACTGCGATTTCATCGCGAACAGCGCTGCGGATTCTCTGGTCTGCGAAAAATGACGTCTACGTAAACTCCGCCAAAAAAAAATGTTGATCGAAGGCCTCTTTGAGGTGCGATAGAGGCGCTATGCTCGCCGCCCGCATGCCGTCTACTTCGAGGTTACGTCCACCAAGATGGCGATACTGACGTTCAACGATTTTGAAGCATATGCAGACGCTGTTGCCGGTGTGGATGGCCACATGCGGGTCACCGGGCGCGGCAATGGCGATTGGGCGCTTGAGCTGCTGGATGCAGGGGATGTCATCGCAATGCTCGGCCGGGACGGTGCGCCGATGCTGTACCGGGGCCTGAGCCATGCGGGCCGTTACCACGCCTACATTACGCTGCCTGGCAGCGATGCCTACATGCAGGGTCACCGGGCGACCGACGAGCTGTTCATCTGGTTCGCCCCGGGAACGGAGGTGCACGCGGTGACACGCGTCGCCTCGCGCTTCATCGCGCTGGACCTGTCTGCCACTGCAATACTTGCGCATGCCAGCGGGGTCGCTGGCCTGGTCGACGGGCGCCTGGATCGCACGCATCCGGTCATGGTCGGTCGCGAGCAGATCCATCAGTTGATCACGCTGATGATGCGCGCCTTCAAGATCAACCAACGCCGGCCACAGCTGTTCGCGGTGCCGGCCGTACGTCGTGCCTTCAGCGGCCGGGTAATACATGAGCTGTTGCGCTGCCTCGCGCTGGGCAGTCCCGACGCGGTGGGCCGGGCCAGGGGCCGGCCGATCGTGTCCCGGAATGAAATCATCAGTCGTGCCGTGCAACACATCCAACGCAGCATCCGCGGCGAGGCCACGATCGGCGAACTGACCCTGAGCGCGCGCACCTCGCAGCGTTCCTTGAACCGCGCCTTCGACGAGATCTTCGGCATGGGACCGCAGCAGTACTACATGCTGGAACGGTTGCATGTGATCCGGCGCGCGCTGCGTGAGGCCCGGCCCGGCGACACCGTGACCCTGATCTGCTCGCGTTTCGGTGTATGGGACCTGGGTCGCTTTGCCGGCATGTACCGGAAAGTCTTCGGCATCCATCCATCGACCGAGCTGGCGGCCGCACTGGAGGCGAGCCGCAGCCGCGCCGCAGTGCGACGCGGGAGATAATGTCCCTGTGATGAGGTGCCGTGCAGCCCCCACCGCGCCGGCACCTCATCACTGGGACCGGGCATTCTTGCGACACCGGCAGTAATGGAGCTACGTAAACTCGGCCATAATCCACAGCCATAAGTCATGCTCAAGGTCATGCGGTTTACGCCGCTACAATGAGCGCAATCGAACCAGTTTCAACCCACGCGGGCGACGCCATATACCCGGCGATCTTCGTGAGTCCCCAAGCCAATCGAGCACTCCCAATGGGCATCCAGCCCGGCGGAGCCTTTTCAGCTTGTCGGAATCGAGGATCGATCCATGTCCCAGTCAGCCCTGCACACTGATGTGCCCGCCGCCGCTACCGCGCGCGCCCGCCGTTCGACGCTTCACCACCTCGCCGCTCTTGTCCTGCCTTTCCGCGCCGCGCGCCTGGCCGCGCAGACCGCCGCGTCGCGGCGGCATGCCGAACTCGATGCGCAGATTGCCGCGCTGCACCGGGTCCAGGCGGTCATCGAATTCGACCTGGAGGGCACCATCCTGGCGGCCAATCCGAACTTCCTTGCGACGGTGGGCTATACGCTGGAGGAAGTGCGCGGCCGTCACCATTCCATGTTTGTCGCGCCCGAGCAGGTGCGCAGTGCGGACTACCGTGCGTTCTGGGCCAAGCTGGCGCGGGGCGAGTTCGATGCCGGCCAGTACCAGCGCCTGGGCAAGGGCGGCCGCGAAGTCTGGATCCAGGCCTCCTACAACCCCGTCTTCGACGCCAACGGGCGGCCCTGCAAGGTCGTGAAGTTCGCCACCGACATCACGGCGGAAAAGCGCCAGGCGGCTGACTTCGCCGGGCAGCTGGCGGCCATCGACCTGTCGCAGGCGGTCATCGAATTCGAGCTCGACGGGCGCATCCGCACGGCCAATGACAACTTCCTGGCCGCGGTGGGCTACACGCTGGACGAAGTACAAGGCAAACACCACAGCATGTTTGCCGACCCGGTATATCGCCAGAGCGCGGAATACCGCGCCTTCTGGGAGAAACTCGGGCGGGGCGAATATGACGCCGGCCAATATCGGCGGCTGGGCAAGGACGGCCGCGAGGTCTGGATCCAGGCGTCGTACAACCCGATCCGTGACATGAATGGGCGGCCGTTCAAGGTGGTCAAGTACGCCACCGACATCACCGCCCAAGTGCGCGCGGCGCAGGCGCTGCAGCACGCGGTGGAGCAGACCCGCGAGGTGGTGGCGGCCGCGCAGGGCGGCGACCTCACGGGCCGCATCGCAACGGCCGGCATGCACGGCGAGATCGCCGAGCTGTGCAACGGCATCAATGCGCTGGTGGATTCCATGGCAGCCATCATCGGGCGCATCAAACGCGTCGCCGACAATGTGGCGCTCGGCGCGGGCGAAATCGCCGAAGGCAACAACGACCTGTCCCAGCGCACCGAACAGCAGGCCGCCTCGCTGGAGGAAACGGCGGTGTCGCTGCAGGGGCTCACCGATCATGTTCGTCAGACCGCCGACAACGCGCGCCAGGCCAGCCAGCTGGCCGGCGGGGCGGTGGACGTGGCGGCGCAGGGCGGGCAGGCGGTGCAGGAAGTGGTCTCGACCATGTCGCTGATCGCCGCGTCGTCGCACCGCATCGTCGACATCATCGGGGTGATCGACGGCATCGCCTTCCAGACCAACATCCTGGCCCTGAACGCGGCGGTCGAGGCCGCCCGCGCGGGCGATCACGGGCGCGGCTTCGCCGTCGTCGCCTCGGAGATACGCTCGCTGTCGCAGCGCTCGTCCACGGCAGCGCGGGAGATCAAACAGCTGATCGGCGATTCGGTGGACAAGGTGGCGACCGGCAGCCGGCTCGCCGAAGGCGCCGGGCGCACCATGGACGAGATCGTGCAGGGCGTGAAACGGGTCAGCGATCTGATTTCGGGCATCAGCGACGCGGCGCAGCAGCAGCGCGACAGCATCGTGCAGATCAACCAGGCGGTGGAGCATATCGACGGCAGCACCCAGCAGAACGCGGCCCTGGTCGAAGAGGCGTCGGCGGCCGCGCGCAGCATGGAGGAGCAGGCCACCCAGCTGCTGGGCACGGTGGCGGCGTTCCGGACCGAGGCGGTCGAAACCTCTGCGGCGGCGGCCGTGCACACCCTGCTCGGCCATGCCGGCGCGGTGAAGGCGCCGAGGCCGGTCCGCTGACGCGCGCAACCCGCACCTGCGGGGGACGAATCAGAAACAGAGGGAGCGATGCACGTGCGGTGGAAGGAAATGGTGGAGTTCCTGGCGGCAGGCAGCCTGTTTGCCGCCGGGATCTACGGCTACATGTGTTGCCAGGAAACGGGCGGCCAGTCGGCGGATGGCCCGGGTGCGATGTATCTGCTTGTGCTCCCGGGCGGCGCTGCGCTGGCGGGCCTGTTCCGGTCCTGCGCGGACCCCCACCGCCGGGGCGGCGCTCAGGGCGGTTCGGCCAGGGCCGCCTGGCGGGCACGGAACACCTCCGAGGCCTGCGGCTTGATGAACAGCGCCACCAGTTCGGGGTAGTCCTGCTTGACCGCCTTTTCGATGCGGGTGATGCAGGCCTCGATCTGCGGGGTGGTGCGGTCGTCCTCGAACTCGGCGCTCAGCATCGCCACCACCTGGTCGGGGCCCATCTGCATGGTGGTGACCCCGTTGGCGGTGCGCAGGTCGGCGTCCTTGTTGGCCACCGCCAGGATGTGCCGGGCAACATCGGGATGCGCCGGCTCGCCGACCAGCAGGCCCTTGGTCTCGCGTGCCAGCAGGAACGCGGTGACTGCCAGCACGCCGGCGATGCACAGCGAGGCCACGCCATCCAGCACCGGCATGTCCAGCAGCTGGGCGGCGGCCAGACCGGCGGCCGCGAAGGCCAGGCCGAGCAGGGCGGCGCTGTCTTCCAGCAGCACCGTGAACGTGGCGGGGTCCTTGCTGCGCCGGAACGCCTCGAAGTACCCCATGCTGCCCTTGGTGGCGCGGAACTCGCGCAACGCCACCCACCAGGAGCCAGCTTCGAACACGAACGAGATGCCCAGTACCACGTAACTCAGCAAATGGTTGGTGGCCGGTTCCGGACGTCGGATGTGCTGTATGCCCTCGTAGGCCGATACCCCGGCGCCGGCCGCGAACACCAGCAGGGCGACGATGAAGCTCCAGAAGTACAGCTCGCGCCCGTACCCGAACGGGTGGACGGTGTCCGGCTTCTTGTCCGCGCGGTGCAGCCCGTACAGCAGCAGGAGTTCGTTGGTGGTATCGACCAGCGAATGCACGCCCTCGCTCAGCATCGCCGAGCTGCCGGAGATGCCGGCGGCGACGAACTTGGCGATGGCGATGCACAGGTTGCCGACCAGTGCGGCATAGACGACGAGACGGGAGCCGGACGGCGTGGCCATGGGCAATGCAGGGGAGGGGGGAGCCCCATCTTCCCGCCGGGCCCGTCCCGGTGGCGTGCACAGCGCACGGCGCCGACCACCGGCGCGCCTGTCCGCCCCGGATGTGCCATGCTGGCCGCCTACCAACCGCGAGCGTACGACCATGGCCAAGGGTATGGACAGCAAGAAAGAGCAGAAGAAGAAACCTGCGAAGACGGCCAAGGAAAAGAAGGCCGAAAAGAACGAGAAGAAGACCACCCGCGGTTTCGCGCCGACCTGATCGGGCGTTCCGCCGGGCCGCCGGGCATCACGCCTTCGGGATGATGCCCTCGGTCCAGCGCCTCATGTACGGACGCCGATGTCCGCGCCGGCGAAGACTTACTGAGACGTTCTAAGTAGAAACACGCTGGCTGCCATCGGCGCAAGCGTTGACCATCTGGACCTCATGTCCCCTTGGAGCAACGCATGGCCAGCGCATCCGGAAAGCCCAACATACTGGTGATCTGGGGGGATGACATCGGCATCTCCAACCTCAGTTGCTACACCCACGGCCTGATGGGGTACCAGACCCCGAACATCGACCGCATCGCCAGCGAAGGCGTCCGTTTCACCGACTCCTACGGCGAGCAGTCCTGCACTGCCGGCCGCTCCTCGTTCATCACCGGGCAGAGCGTGCTGCGCACCGGCCTGTCCAAGGTGGGCATTCCCGGCGCGCCGGTGGGCATGAGCGAGAAGATCGTCACCATCGCCGCCTTGCTGAAGAACGAGGGCTACACCACCGGCCAGTTCGGCAAGAACCACCTGGGCGACCTGAACCACATGCTGCCCACCAACCATGGGTTCGATGAGTTCTACGGCAATCTCTACCATCTCAATGCCGAGGAGGAGCCGGAGATGTACGACTACTTCCCCGAGGAAGAGTTCGGCGACTTCATCCAGACCATCAAGCCGCGCGGCGTGATCCACAGCTTCGCCACCGACACCGACGACAGCACCGAACAGCCGCGCTGGGGCCGGGTGGGCAGGCAGAAGATCGAAGACACCGGCCCGCTCGACCGCAAGCGCATGCTGACCTGCGACGACGAGTTCGCCGAACGCGCGAAAGACTTCATCAAGAAGGCCACTGATGACGACGCGCCGTTCTTCGTCTGGGTGAATTTCACCCACATGCACCTGTACACCCATACCAAGGAAGAGAGTTTGGGCCAGGCCGGTCGCTGGCAGTCGCCGTACCACGACACCATGATCGACCATGACCGCAATGTCGGCTCGCTGCTCGATTACCTGGACGAGCTGGGCATCGCCGACAACACCCTGGTGGTGTATTCCACCGACAACGGCCCGCACCGCAACTCGTGGCCGGATGGCGGCACCACGCCGTTCCGCAGCGAGAAGGACACCAACTGGGAAGGCGCGTTCCGCATCCCGCTGGTGGCGCGTTATCCGGGCAAGATCAAGCCGGGCACCGTCTCCAACGAGATCGTGCAGCACCACGACTGGCTGCCCACGTTCCTGGAACTGGCCGGCAACACCAGCGTGGTCGATGACCTCAAGAAGGGAGTCAAGGCCCTGGGACGTACCTACAAGAACCACATCGACGGGGTGAGCCTGCTGCCGTTGCTGACCGGCAAGGTGGAGAAGTCCCCGCGCAAGCTGTTCGTCTACATCTCAGACGATGGCGACATCCTCGGCATCCGCTACGACAACTGGAAGGTGACCTTCATCGAGCAGCGCTGCAAGGGCACCATGCAGATCTGGGGCGAACCGTTCACGCCCATGCGCATTCCCAAGATCTACAACCTGCGCACCGACCCGTACGAGTTCGCCGACGTCACCTCGAATACGTACTGGGACTGGTACATCAACCACGTGTACATCGTGTACGGCGCGATTGCGCTGCTGACGAAGTTCAACGAGACCTTCGTTGAGTTCCCGAAGATCCAGAAGCCGAACACCTTCACCGCCGACCAGGCGATCGAAAAACTGCAGGACGCGGTGGCCGGCAAGTAGCCTGCCTCCGACGGCCCCCGGGTGGCGCCCTCATGCGCCAGCCGGGGCGCTGCGGCGTGACGCGGGGGACCGGGCGTGTATACTATCCCCCAGTATAGTTCTCTGGGTCCGCCTGGCATGCCGCATTCCCCCGACGAAAAGAAGAAGGTCCTGGCCCGCGTGCGCCGCATCCGCGGTCAGTGCGACGCGCTGGACCGTGCGCTCGAGGCCGGGGCCGAGTGCGGGCCGGTGCTGCAGCAGATCGCCGCCATCCGTGGCGCCGTCAACGGACTGATGTCCGAAGTGATGGAAGCGCACCTGCGCGAAGAATTCGGCCAGCCGGCCCAGTCCGATGCGCAGCGCGCCGAGCGCGTGCGCGACATGAGCGCGCTGATCCGTTCCTACCTGAAATAAGCGTGCGGGCGACCGCGCGCTGTCCTGTTCTGTTCCTTGTCCTGGAGTATTCCCGATGAAATCCCGTGCTGCTGTTGCCTTCGCCGCTGGCGAGCCGCTGAAGATCGTCGAGATCGACGTCGCCCCGCCGCAGAAGGGCGAAGTGCTGGTCCGGATCACCCATACCGGTGTCTGCCATACCGATGCGTTCACGTTGTCCGGCGATGATCCGGAAGGCCTGTTCCCGGCGGTGCTGGGCCATGAAGGCGCCGGCATCGTGGTCGAAGTGGGCGAGGGCGTCACCAGCGTCAAGCCGGGCGACCACGTCATTCCGCTGTACACCGCCGAATGCGGCGAGTGCCTGTTCTGTACCTCGGGCAAGACCAACCTGTGCGTGGCCGTGCGCGCCACCCAGGGCAAGGGCGTGATGCCCGATGGCACCACCCGCTTCAGCTACAACGGCGAGCCGATCTACCACTACATGGGCTGCTCGACCTTCAGCGAATACACCGTGGTGGCCGAAGTCTCGTTGGCCAAGATCAACCCGGACGCCAACCCGGAACACGTGTGCCTGCTCGGCTGCGGCGTCACCACCGGCATCGGCGCGGTGCACAACACCGCCAAGGTGCAGGAAGGTGATTCGGTGGCGGTGTTCGGGCTGGGCGGCATCGGCCTGGCGGTCATCCAGGGCGCGCGCCAGGCCAAGGCCGGCCGCATCTTCGCCATCGACACCAACCCGTCCAAGTTCGAACTGGCCAAGCAGTTCGGTGCCACCGATTGCATCAACCCGAAGGACTTCGACAAGCCGATCCAGCAGGTCATCGTCGAGATGACCACCTGGGGCGTGGACCACACCTTCGAGTGCATCGGCAACGTCAACGTCATGCGCGCCGCGCTCGAATGCGCGCACCGTGGCTGGGGCCAGTCGGTCATCATCGGCGTGGCCGGCTCGGGCCAGGAGATCTCCACCCGTCCGTTCCAGCTGGTCACCGGCCGTTCCTGGAAGGGCACCGCGTTCGGCGGCGTGAAGGGCCGCAGCCAGCTGCCGGGCATGGTCGAGGACGCGATGAAGGGCGAGATCGAGCTGGCGCCGTTCGTGACCCACACCATGGACCTGGAGCAGATCAACGAGGCCTTCGACCTGATGCACGAAGGCAAGTCGATCCGTTCGGTCGTCCACTACTGATCACGGCGGGCACCCCATGGAACGCATCGAACATCGCGCCGCCTTCGGCGGTTGGCAGGACGTCTACCAGCACCGTTCGCAGGTGCTGGGTTGCGACATGAAGGTGGCGGTCTACCTGCCGCCGCAGGCCGCTACCCAGAAGCTGCCGGTGCTGTACTGGCTGAGCGGGCTGACCTGCACCGAGCAGAACTTCATCACCAAGGCCGGTGCGCAGCGTTACGCCGCCGAACATGGCGTGATCCTGGTGGCGCCGGATACCAGCCCGCGCGGCGACGATGTCGCCGACGCGGAGGGCTACGACCTGGGCAAGGGCGCGGGGTTCTACCTCAACGCCACCGAGCAGCCGTGGGCGAAGCACTACCGCATGTACGACTACATCGTGCAGGAACTGCCGGCGCTTATCGAAGCGCATCTGCCGGCCAGTGACGCGCGCGCCATCAGCGGGCATTCGATGGGCGGGCATGGCGCGCTGGTGATCGCGTTGCGCAATCCGGGGCGCTACCGCAGCGTGTCGGCGTTCTCGCCGATCGTCGCGCCGACCCGGGTGCCGTGGGGGCAGAAGGCGTTTGCGGCCTACCTCGGTGAGGACCGCGCGGCCTGGTCGGCGTGGGATGCCAGCGAACTGGTGGCCACGGCGACCGGGAAGCTGCCGTTGCTGGTCGACCAGGGCGGTGGCGATGAGTTCCTCGATACCCAGCTGCAGCCGCAGTGGCTGCAGGCCGCATGCACCGCAGCGGGGCACCCGCTGCAGCTGCGCCTGCAGCCGGGGTACGACCACAGCTACTACTTCATCGCCAGCTTCATCGGCGAGCACATCGCGCACCATGCAAAGGCGCTGCACGGCTGAGCCGCCTGACGCCGGCTGCGCTCATGCGGCCGGCGTACTGTCCTGCCAGTAATCGCGACTTTCGCAGAGACGGCCGATGGCCTCGAAGTACGGCGCACCGTCGGGCGCTGCGTGATCCACGGCCTTGTAGGTTCCGTTGTCGGGAAACTCGATGATGTCCGGCGAATGGTTGCTCCCGATGGCCAGATAGCGCAGCTCCTGCGTGCCGCTGTTGATCAGCTGGTGGGCGCTGTCGGGGCCACCGGCAGGGCAGGCGATCAGGTCGCCGGCGGTGACCTCATGGCATCCGCTGCCGATGCGGATCCTGCCGTTGCCGGCCAGGATGTAGAACAGCTCGTCGTTGGCCCGGTGGTTGTGGAACGGGAAGGCGCGCATGCCAGGCGCAAGCGCGACCAGGTTGACTCCCAGCCGGGCACTGCCCATCTGTGCGCCGAGCATGGCGACCTGCGCGGCAAAGTGCTGCGCGGCCTCGCCACTGGCGGCGTACGGCGCGGGGAGGGGGGCAGGCTGAACGGTGGGAAGGTTGATGATGCGAGGCGACACGTGCGTTTTCCGCTGGGGTGAGCGTGCCAGTCTGGACACGATGAACCAGTAAAGGAATTGCCAAATGTGTTGCGACAGCTAGTATGAAATGTATGAGCAACATTGAATGGAGCCACCACCAGGCGTTCATGGCCGTCATGGCGGCGGGCAGCCTGTCCGCCGCCGCGCGGAGCATGGGCACCGCCCAGGCCACGGTGCGCCGACGCATCGATGCGCTCGAACAGTCGCTGGGCGTCGAACTGTTCAACCGGTCTGCGACCGCGCTTATTCCCACCGAGGCTGCCCAGGGGCTTGCACGCCATGTCCAGGCCATGGCATTTGCGGTCGACGCGATGGCACGTGACGCAAGCGGTCGGACCCAGCTGGAACTGGGCGCGGTACGGATCGGGGCCAGCGAACTGCTGGGCTGCGAACTGCTGGTTCCTGCCCTGCAGGGCCTGGCGGATGCGTGCCCGGGTGTACGCTGCGAACTCAGCCTGACCGACCGCGTGGAAGCATTGCTGCTGCAGGAAGTGGATATCGCGCTGCGTACGCTTCGGCCCGTTGAACCGGATGTGGTGGCGCGGCGGGTTGGACGCAGCCACGTGGGTCTCCATGCCAGTCGCGACTATCTGGCACGGTATGGCGTGCCGGCGTCGCTTCAGCAGGTACAGGAATGGGTCGGGCCGGATCGCAACGCGGGCAACCTGCATACCCTGCAACAGCACGGCATGACGACGCCGGCGGAGCAGATGCGCTTTCGAAGCGATGCCCATCTCGGGCAGCTGGCGGCAATCCGTAGTGGACTCGGCGTGGGCCCCTGCCATCGGGTGATCGCGCGGCGCTACGATCTGGTTCCGGTGCTGGAGGATGCCTTCGGATTCACGCTGGACGTGTGGTTGGCCATGCCCAGAAGCCTGCGCCGCGTGCGTCGCGCGCGAAGTGTCTTCGACCATCTGGCCGGGCAGCTGGACGCTGCGTTGCGCTAGCGGTGCACGGCGTGGCGTAAGCCGTCCGGTTGCGATACATTCCCGCGAATCCGCGCGTACAAGGACGTTTCCCCATGATGTTCATGATCGGGCAGGGCGAACGGGTGCTGGTGGTCGGGCCGCCGGAGCCGCGCCATTGCCCGCGCTGCGATGAGGTCACCGGGTTCGAGCCGCAGCTGCGCTACAAGTTCGCCGAGTTCGACCTGCTGTTCGGCATGGTCTACGCCAAGCGCTACCAGCTGGCCTGCCCGCAGTGCCAGCACGGCTGGGTGCTGGACACGCGCACGATGGAACGCACGCTGGGTGGCGTGCCGATTCCGTTCCGGCTGCAGTTTGGGCTGGCGATCGGCCTGGCGTTGGCCGCGGCCATCGCGGTAGCCGCATGGCGCTTCAACGCGTAGAGCCACCCCATGGGTGGCTGCTGTTCGGTCAGGCGCTGGGCAGCCACCCATGGGGTGGCTCTACCCCCTCAATCGTCGTCTTCTTCCGCCGCCTCGCGGCCCTGCTGGCGGATCAGTGCTTCTTCGCGTGCGTCGTTGATGGCGTGGCGCACGCTGTCCAGGTCGATGGTGGATTCGTCGTGCACGAACGTGCCGGTGAGCGGGCTGTCAGGCAGCAGCTCGCCGGCCTCGAACAGCGCCCACATCTCTTCGCCATACCAGGTGTCCAGCAGTTCCGGCGCCGAGCGGCCGAGGTAGGCGGTGAGGTTGTTGACGTCGCGCAGCAGCATGCTGCGCGCGGCGTTGTTGCCACCCGCACTGACCACCTGCGGGAAGTCGATCACCACCGGGCCATCCGGACCGACCAGCACGTTGTACGGAGAAAGGTCGCCGTGGATCAGGCCGCAGCACAGCATCAGCACCACCTGGCGCACCAGCACCTGGTGGAACTCGCGGGCCTGGTCGGCCTCCAGTTCCACTTCACCCAGGCGCGCGGCGGAGAAGCCCTCGGCGTCGGTGACCAGTTCCATCACCAGCACGCCATGGAAATACCCATAGGGCTCCGGCACGCGCACGCCGGCGTCGCGCAGCTGGTACAGCGCGTCGACCTCGGTGTTCTTCCAGGCGGTTTCCTGCTGCTTGCGGCCGTAGTTGCTCGCCTTGCCCACTGCACGCGCCTCGCGGCTGCCGCGCACCTTGCGACCCTCCTGGTACTGCACGCGCTGCTTGAAACTGCGCTGGGCCATGTCCTTGTAGACCTTGGCGCAGCGCACGTCGTCGCCGCTGCGGACCACATACACGGCTGCTTCCTTGCCGCTTTTCAGCGGGCGCAGTACTTCGTCGATCACGCCGTCTTCGATCAGCGCCTGCAGGCTTTCGGGGGTTTTCACGTAGGCTCGGGTCGGGGGCGGGCGAGGGTACGCCGGCCGGCAAGGGAGGGTCGGGGATTCTCGCACCTTCGCGTCGGCGGGGCCAATCGTGCGGCCCGTCCCGGTTCATTTGGCGGGCGCCGCCGCCCGGTCAGCGCAGGGCCTGCTCGCCGCGCAGCACCGGGTAGGGGTTGAGCGACTCCCCCTTCCACCACTGTTTCTCCGGGCCCAGCCGGTGGATCTCGAAGTGCAGGTGCGGGGCATCCGGGCTGGCGTTGCCGGTGCTGCCGACGTAGCCGATCACCTCGCCGCGCTTGACCACCTGCTTCTCGGCCAGGCCATCTGCGTAGCGCTGCAGGTGGGCGTAGTAATAGCAATACGTACCGCCGGGCTCGAACTGGTAGACCGTCAGCCCGCCGCGCTCGCTGTTGAAGAGTTTCTCGATGGTGCCGTCTGCCACCGCCAGCACCGGGGTGCCGTCGGGCGCCAGGATATCGATCGCATCGTGCACCCGGCCTTCGCTGCGCGCGTCGGTGAAGGTGTCCTGCAGCTGCGCGGGGGTGATGCCCTGTACGGGCAGCAGTAGCCCCGAAGGGGCGGCGGCGGATTCCGCGGCCAACGGGGTAGCGCCGGGCTCTGCCCGGCTCGGGTCTACGCGCAGCGGGGCAGAGCCTTCCAAGGCCAGCGGGGCAGAGCCCCGCTCTACGGCGCGGGGGGGAGCGCCGGGCTCTGCCCGGCTTGGGTCTACGTGCAGCGGGGCAGAGCCCCGCTCTACCACGACCTCGGACGGCCCCGATACCAGCAGCCACCAGCCTACGACCCCCAGTACCACGCCTAGCGCCAGCAGTCGGGTCAGCATCATCGGGTTACTCCTGCATCACCACGGGCACCGAGGCGTCCACCGCATCGGCCACCTGCAGCGCGTCCCAGTTGGTCATCCGCACGCAGCCGTGCGACTCGGTCTTGCCCACATGCCCGGGCTCGGGGGTACCGTGCAGGCCGTAGTGCGGCTTGGAGATGTCGATCCAGACCCGGCCCACCGGATTGTTCGGGCCCGGCGGCAGGGTGGCCTTGCGGTCACCGGCCTTGGCGTCCCAGAACAGCTTGGGGTTGTAGTGGAAGGTCGGCTCCCGCGAGATGCCCAGGATCTTCCAGTCACCGATCGGCAGCGGGTCATGCTGGCTGCCCGACGACACCGGGAACTGCGCGTACACCTTGCCGGCCGCGTCATACAGGCGCAGCGTGGAATCGGATTTGTCGATCACCAGCTTGGCGGCCTTGGGCAATGCCGCCGGTGCGATGTTGGGTACCTGGATCGTGCTGCCGGCCTTGCCCAGGTCCATGCCGGGGTTCAGTGCCTGCAGCAGTTTCGGGTCGGCATGGAAGCGCTCGCCCAGCGCCTCACCCACCGAGCCAAAGCCCAGCGCCTTGAGCTTGGCCTGCTCGGCGGGCTTCTTCGGAATCGGCTGGAACGGCCCGGCCACGTCCTCGGCGGTGAGGGTGTAGCTGACCAGTGGCGGCGTGTCGGCCGCGCGCAGGATTTCCCACGTCGCGTCATCCAGCTCGCCGGTCACCTTCAGCCCGCGTGCGGCCTGGAGGCCGGCAACGGCGCGCTTCTGGTTGGACCCCGGCAACCCGTCGATCTGTCCCGGCGAAAAGTGCGCGCGGTCCAGCAGCACCTGCACATGCAAGTCCGACCGCGGGCCGGTGGCAACGGCGCCGTCTTCGGCAATGGGCGCGGGCAGGGCGGCCGGGGCCTGCGCCAGCGCGGGTGCCGCAGCGGCCAGTGCGAGGGCAAGCAGGGAAGCGGAGGCAGGCAGTCGCAGCGGCATTTAGTACTCCAGGGCAGGTTCGATCCCACCATGCCGGAGCGTGCTGCACGGGCCTTGTGAAATGCCTGACGGGAAGCTGACCGGCGTTGATGGGAAACACCCGACTGGATGGAACCGACCGGCTGGACCGGTTGGAACCGACTGGGTAGAGCCGACTGGGTAGAGCCGACTGTTAGTCGGCTGCCTTCCGCGACCTTCCGCGACACAATCAAAAACGCAATCAAACGCCGGCGCTGCGCGCCTGGCCGACTAACAGTCGGCTCTACCCCGTCGGGCGTAACCCCGCACCCCATCGGGCGTAACCCCGACCGGCGTAACCCATTCGGCGTCAACGCACGTCGCGCAGTTCCCAGTGGTGGCCGGCGAGCAGGCGCAGGCGTTCCTTGAACACGTCGCTGTTGATGGTGGTGGTGGCGACCAGGTTGATGCGCAGGTCTTTCTGCTCACCGGTGACCGTCGCGGCCGGGTCGGTCGCGCCCCACTGCGATTCCACCGCATCCGGATCGGGCTGCTTGGCGCGCCAGCGGTCGAACAGCTGGGTGGTCTGCAGCGCCTCCTGCAGCTCCTCGGCGAAGCCGGCGGCGCTCTGCGAGTGGAAGGAAAGGTCGGAATCGTTGCCGCGGGCCTTGGAAGGGTCCGGCAAGCTGATGAAGTACTGCGACATGGTGGCCTCCGTTGAATGCGGCAAGCGTGGCAGATTCACGGTGCAATCGGTGTGCAGAAACCGGCCGCCGTCCGGACCGTCCCGGGGACGGTCCGGCGTCAGCTGTCAGGCGGTAAACGTATGCGGTTCGTCGGCGAACCCCACGGTCACCGCACCCTTGCCCACGTTGACCATGCCGGTCAGGCTCATCACCGATTCAAACAGCTCTACCCCGTGCGCCTTGCAGGTCTCGCGCAGGCTGGCATACCCCGGCAGCGCCTGCAGGTCGGCCAGTTCGCCGCCGTAGCTGACGCAGACCGCAGGCGTCATCAGCCCGCCCTTGACCCGCTGGCCGACGAAGTCGAACAGCTTCTGCACCGCGTTGTCGAAGCCCTTGATCTTGGCCACCGGGCCGGTCGTGCCGCGGTAGCCGTGCAGTACCGGCTTGATGTCCAGCGCGCTGCCCAGCGCGGCGCTGATCAGGCCCACGCTGCGGTCGCCCTTGTGGCGGGCGCGGGCACGCATGTAGTACAGGTCGCGGGTGACCATGTAGCCGTGCACGTTCAACGCCAGCTGTTCCAGCCGTTCGCGGATCTGCGCCACGCCGGCGCCGCTGTCGCGCAGGCGCACCGCTTCGACCGCGGTGATGCCTTGGGCGGCGAACAGGTTCTGGGTATCCAGCACCCGCAGCGCGAACGGCGAGTTGAAGCCTGCCGCCTGGCGCACTGGCTTGTAGTCGTTGAGGATCGCGAAGCTGGCCTGCATCGCGTTGTCGTAGATGGGGCTGCGGGTCTTGGTGATCGTCATGCAGAACACATGGTCGTAATCGATCACCAGCTTGCCCAGGAACAGATCGCGGATCTGCACCACGCTGAAGGGAATGGTTTCCGCCTCGGCGCCGTTCTCGGCAACATGGGCATGCAGGAAACTCAGGGTTGCCTGCTCGTCGCGGTGGTCGGCCAGCACGGCCTCGCCGATCCGCACGGTAATGGGCAGCAGCACGATGTTGTGCTGCTGGATGAAGTCCTGCGGTAGATCACAGGCAGAGTCGACCACGATTCCGATGCGCATCCTGTTTGCCCCCTCCAGGCAGGGTGTAGGTTCGGAAATGTGAAAGCTATCTCAAAAACGCTCCGGTTACCTGACCAGGACTTTCATCTTCGGCGTGGGCCGCGGCCAACGCCGCCCCGTCCGTGTCATCCCGCAGGCCGGCTGCGCTCCACCGCCACCGGCAGTTCCACCACCCGCTGCCATTCCGGCTGCTGCAGCAGGCCCGGGTCGGCCAGCACCGCCACCATCAACGGGTGGCTCTCGTTGCCCCAGAACAACTCGCCATCGATGGCCAGGGTCGGCACGCCGAACACGCCGGCGGCAATCGCTGCTTCGGTGTTCTGGCGCAGTTGCTCCTTCACCGACGGTGCTGCCACGGCGGCCGCCACGTCGGCCACGTCCAGCATCGCGCCGGGCAGGGCCAGTGCCTGCGGGGTATCGGCGGCGCGGCCGTCGCGCCAGATCCAGTTGAACAGGATATCCACCGATGCCGGCGTGGCGCCCGCCGCCAGGCACAGGCGCAGCGCGGCCAGCGGGTTGAACGGGTGGCCGGGCGGAAAGCGCAGCGGCGTACCCTGCTGCTGCGCCTGCCAGAGCACCTGCCGGTAGGTGAAACGGCGTTTGGCCGGAATCTCCGCCGGGCCCAGGTTGCCCATGTGGTGCAGCACCGCGCCGAAGGCGATGGGCACCGGGGTGATCCGCTCGAACTGCGGCAGGGTTTTCAGCCGTTGCCAGTGCAGGTAGGCGAACGGCGAGACGAAATCGAAGTACCAGCGCAGGGTCATGGGGTTCCTCGGCGGCGCAGCCAGGCAGGGCCTGGCTCTACGGATTGCGGCCGGGCAGGGCCCGGCGTTGGCATGACCTTAGCGCGAATATGCCCTTGGTTCGCGGGTGGCCGGGGCGGCGTAGCGGTCGCGCAGCTCGGTCTGGCGCGAACGCATCGGCATGGCGCGCCCACCCAGCCAGACCTGCTCGGCGTAGTGCCCCACATCCAGCGGGTCGCCTTCCCACAGCACCAGGTCGGCCAGCTTGCCCGGCTCGATGCTGCCCAGCTTGTCGCCCACGCCCAGCACCTGGGCGGGGACCCGGGTCAGGCCGGCCAGGCCGTCCTGCCAGGGCAGCCCGTTGGCCACCGCATTGCCGGCCAGCTGGCGCATCTTGCGCGCGTTGTGCGAGGCATCGTCGCGCTGGGCGAAGCTGACCTGCACGCCGGCCGCGTGCAGCCGCGCCGCGTTTTCCAGGGTGGCGCCCAACTGGTCGAAGCTGGCCGGCAGGTTGCCCAGCGCATCCACGAACACCGGCACGTTCGCCTGCGCCAGCAACGGCGCCACCCGCCACGCCTCCGCACCGCCGGCAATGGCGATGCTTACCTTCTCGCGTGCGGCAAAGCGCAGCAGCTGGCGGATGTCCGCCGCGCGGTCCACCTCCACCACCAGCCGCCCCTGGCCCGCCAGGTAGCGCGCCAGCGTGGCGCGGCCGGCGGGGGTGAGCAGGGCGTGCGGCGAATCGACCGGCACCCGGTTGCGGGCTTCGCTCACCATCTGCTCCAGCAGCATCCACTGCGCCGCACGCGAGCTGCCGGTGAGTTCGGCGCCGGACGACCCGAGCCGGATGAACAACGCCCGCGGGCCGATCGGATCGGCGCTGCCGTCCAGCCGCATCACGCCGCCCTGGCCGGCGATGAAGCTGCCGTCGGTGTTGGCGCCCAATGCAGTGAAGCCGATGCCGTCCAGCCGCGCGACCGGAATCAGCACCGAGGCCGGGTTGTAGGCCAGGGTGACGTCGAACTCCGGGCGCATGGGCTGGTCCTGGAGCTTCAGCCCGCTGTCCACGGTGGTGGACTCGCCGGAGACTTCATCGATGCCGATATCGGTGATGCCGCCAAAGAACGCCGGGGTCAGCGGGCGGCCGTTGGCCTCCACCACGGTGGCGCCGGCCGGTGCGGCCAGGCCGCTGCCCACGGCGCGGATCACCCCGCCCTGGACCAGCACGTCGCTGTGCTCCAGGCTGCCGCGCGCGCTGGCGGTATGCACGGTGGCGTTGCGGATCAGCAGGTCCTGCGCCCAGCTGGCGGGCACGGCGCCCAGCAGGGCCAGCAGCACCACGCTGCGTCGCAGGGCGCGGGCGCGGCGCGCGCGTCGATCATGGGTACGAACGGTCACGGGCGTGCCTCCTGGCCAAGCATGAAGTCCGACAGCGGCTGGCGGCGCACGTCGTTGCGGTCGTAGACCTGGTGGCCGTCGATGTAGACCTTTTCGGCCAATGCGTAGGAGCTGAAGGGGCTGCCATTCCAGACCACCACATCGCCCATCTTGCCCACCTCCAGGCTGCCGGTCTGCTTCTCCACGCCCAGCGAGCGCGCGGCGTTGTAGGTCAGCCAGCCGATCGCGCGTTCCGGCGCGATCTGCATGCCGGCGCGGCGCGCGTTGGCGATCACCTTGGCCGCCTCCTGATTGAGGCGCTGGATGCCTTCGGGCGAATCCGAATGGACGATCGCGCAGCTGTTGGCCGGGCGGTCGACCAGTGCGATGTTCTCCTGGATGCCGTCGAAGGCCTCCATCTTGAAGCCCCACCAGTCGGCCCACAGTGCGCCGCAGACGCCTTCTTCGGCCAGCCGGTCGGCCAGCTTGTAGGCCTCCACGCCGTGGTGGAACGCGGCGATCTTGAAGCCGAACTCCTTGGACAGGTCGAGCATGGTGGCCATTTCATCGGCGCGGTAGCAGTGGATGTGCACGCGGATGTCGCCGTCGATGGCACCGGCCAGCGTATCCAGCTTCAGGTCGCGCTTGCCGCCGGTATCACCGGCGCTGTCGCCCTTGTCGCTGCCGCCGAACCAGCGCTTGCGCTTCACCTTCTTCGGCGTGTTCTTGGCCAGGTACTCGCTGGCATCGATGAACGCGGCGCGGTAGCCGGCCACGTTGCCCATGCGGGTGCCGGGCGCCACGCCCTTGCCGCCGCCGTAGACGCGCTTGGGGTTCTCGCCGCAGGCCATCTTCAGGCCCCACGGCGCGCCGGGGAATTTCATGGCCTGGTAGGTCGTGGCGGGCACGTTCTTGAGCGTCACGCCGCGCCCGCCGACCAGGTTGGCCGAGCCGGGCAGCACCTGCATCGAGGTCACGCCGCCGGCCAGCGCCGCGGCAAAGCCGGGGTCCTGCGGCCACACCGAATGCTCGGCCCAGACATTGGCGGTGACCGGTGCGGTCATCTCGTTGCCGTCGCTGTGCGCGCTGACGCCGGGGCTGGGGTACACGCCCAGGTGCGAATGCACGTCGATGATGCCGGGGGTAACCCACTTGCCGCTGCCATCCACCTGCACCGCGTCGGCGGGCACGGCCAGCGCGGTGCCGACGGCGGCGATGCGGCCGTCGCGCAGCAGCACATCGGCCTGCTCCAGGCGCGCACCGGTGCCGGTGAGCACGGTGGCGTTGCGGATCAGTACCGGTGCCGAGGCGATCGGCGCATAGGTGCTCGGGTACGGATCCTGCGTGAACCGCGAGGCGGCGGGCGCCGACGGCGCGGCCAGTGTGAACAGCGCCAGGCCCAGCCCAGCGGTCAATCGAGTGCGCATGTTTTCCCCGGTGTGGCGTGAACGAACCCCGGTGACGCTATCTGCTGGGTGCCGCCTTGCCAAGTGGCGAACCGCCTGCGCCGCGTGCCTGCAGCTTGCCAATTCGATGCGGCGCAGGACAATTGCCGGGTAGCCCGACGGGGTAGAGCCGACCGGGTAGAGCCGACTGGGTAGAGCCGACTGTTAGTCGGCTGCCGCAAATAAAAAAAGGAAACGACATGAAAAACAAACAGGAAATCGTAACGAACTGGCTCCCACGCTACACCGGCGTGCCGCTGGACCAGTTCGGCCAGCACGTGCTGCTCACCAATTTCGGTGGCTACCTGCACACCTTCTCCCAGCTCACCGGCGCGCCCATCCAGGGCATGGACCGGCCGATGGCCAGCGTGACCAGCGACGACATCACCCTGATCAACTTCGGCATGGGCAGCCCGAACGCGGCCATCGTCATGGACCTGCTGTCGGCGGTGATGCCCAAGGCGGTGCTGTTCCTGGGCAAGTGTGGCGGGCTCAAGCGCAAGAACCAGTTGGGCGACCTGATCCTGCCGATCGCGGCGATCCGTGGCGAAGGCACCTCGTCGGACTACCTGCCGCCGGAAGTGCCGGCCCTGCCGGCGTTCGCGCTGCAGCGTGCGGTCTCCACCACCATCCGCGACCTCGGCCACGACTACTGGACCGGCACCGTGTACACCACCAACCGGCGCGTCTGGGAACACGACGAGGCGTTCAAGGAAAAACTGCGGCTGATGCGCTGCATGGCCATCGACATGGAGACCGCCACCCTGTTCGCGGCCGGCTTCGCCAACCACATCCCGATCGGCGCGCTGCTGCTGGTGTCCGACCAGCCGATGATCCCCGACGGGGTCAAGACTGAAGCCTCCGACGCCAAGGTCAGCTCCCAGTTCGTCGAAAACCATATCCAGATTGGCATCGAGGCGCTTAAGCTTATACGGCGCAACGGCAAGTCGGTCCGCCACCTGCGCTTTGACGAGTGATGGCAATGGCATGGGTGGGCGCCCTGGAGGCGCGCCGCCCGCAGGGGTATTGAATGGACGTGGCGGCACAAGTAGTGGAATTCTGGCGCAACGCGGGGCCGCAGCAGTGGTTCGCGCGCGATGACGCGTTCGATGCGCGTTTCCGTCAGGCGTTCCTGGACGAGCACTACGCCGCCGCCCGCCGTGCGCGCGAGCATTGGCTGGGCACGGCTGACGGCGCGCTGGCGCTGATGATCCTGCTCGACCAGTTTCCGCGCAATTGCTTCCGCGACACCGCCCATTCCTACGCCACCGACGGCCTGGCCCGCCACTACGCGATGCGCGCGGTGGAGGAGGGGCTGGACCTGCAGCTGGTGCCGAAGCTGCGCGCCTTCATCTACCTGCCGTTCGAGCATTCCGAAGACCCGCAGGACCAGGAACGTTCGGTATCGATGTTCGACGTGCTGGGCGACAAGGAATACCTGCAGTACGCCGAACTGCACCGCGACATCATCCGCCGCTTCGGGCGTTTCCCGCACCGGAATGCGGTGTTGGGGCGGATGCCTACGCCCGAGGAGTTGGATTATCTGGCTGAGGGCGGGTTTGCTGGCTGACGGTTGCCTTGCAGCGACGCATGGCGTCGCTCTACCGGTGGTTGCTGGGCAGCCTGATTGAACAAAAAAACGCCGGCAATGCCGGCGTTCTTTTTACGCTTCGCGATTCAATCCGCTATCAGTACTTCGGCACGCTGTTGTCCACATCGTTCGACCAGGCATCAATGCCGCCGGTGATGTTGTAGACCTTGCTGAAGCCCAGTGCACGGAACTGCTCGGCGGCCTGCGCGCTGCGGCCACCGTGGTGGCACAGGAAGGCCAGTGCGGTGTCCTTGGGCAGGGCTTCCAGGCGCGCGCGGTTGTCGCCGTCGAAGGTCTCGAACGGGGCGTTGATCGCGGCAATGGCGCGCTCGTCGGCCGGGCGCACGTCCACCACGATCACGCTGCCGGCGCGGCGCTGGTCGTCTGCGTCACGCACGGCCAGTTCCTGCACGGCCTTGGGCGCGTTCGGGTTGTCGATGGCCAGGCCCTTGCCGCGGATGTCGTCCACCCAGTCGATGGTGATGCCTTCGGCGCGGCGCGCGCTGGCCGCGTCGAACTGCACGCGCAGGCCGTTGGACTCGGCGGCGATCGCGTTGTCGTCGTGCGGGGCCAGCTGGAAGTTCGGCTGGTAGCTGGCATCGATGCCCAGCTGCAGCGACGCGCCCGGCGCGTCGGCCAGTGCGCCACGCAGCATTTCCACCGCGGCCGGGGTCACGGTGATGCGCGGCGGGGTGCGGTCGGGTGCGGCCAGGCCCAGCACGCTGCTCAGTTCACCGCTGCCGGCCATCTGCAGGATGATGTCGCTGCCGCCGACCAGCTCGCCGTCGATGTACAGCTGCGGGATGGTGGGCCAGTCGCCGTAGGCCTTGATGCCTTCGCGGATGTCCTGGTCGGCCAGCACGTTGACGTGGGCAAACTCGACACCCAGGTCGTTCAGCGCGCCCACGGCCTTGGCCGAGAACCCGCACTGCGGCATGCTCGGCTGGCCCTTCATGAACAGCACGACGCGGTTGGCGTTGAGGATGGATTCGATGCGCGAGCGCAGGGCGGGATCAAGGGACATGACGGTCGGGTCCGGGTATTTTCGAACCGCCCATTCTACGCGGCATGGCATCATGGGGCATGACCGAACCGGAAACGTTGCATCGCATTCCCCGCCGCCCGTGGCGCTGGCTGCCCTGGCTGGTGCTGTCCCAGCTCGCCGTGGCGGGGGTCTGGTGGGCCTGCGGCTGGAGGGTGGGGCTGCCGCTGATGGTGGCCTCGCACGCCCTGTTCATGGTGCCCGTGTTCCTGCCCAACAGCCGCTTCTACGCGCCGGTGCTGAGCCGCCTGCCCGGTAGCGCGCCGCAGGTGTGGCTGACCATCGACGACGGCCCGTCCGCCGAAACCCCGGCCGTGCTGGACCTGCTGGACCGCTACCAGGCCAAGGCCACCTTCTTCATGGTCGGCGAACGCGCCGCCGCGCACCCGGAGCAGGTCCGGCAGGTGCTGGCCCGGGGCCACGACCTGGGCAACCACAGCCACCGCCACCCGCAGACCCGCTTTTGGCGGCTGGGCCCGGCCACGATGGCCGACGAGATCGCCCACTGCCAGCAGGCCCTCACCGACATCGCCGGCACTCCGCCGCGCTGGTACCGCTCGGTGGTGGGCATGACCAACCCGTTCGTCGCCCCGGCGCTGAAGCGCTGGGGCCTGACCCGGGTGGGCTGGAGCGCGCGCGGCTTCGACGGCGTGAACTGCCAGCCGCAGCAGGTCGTCGACCGCATCACCGCCACCCTGCGCCCGGGCGCCATCGTGCTGCTCCACGAAGGCGCCGCCCACGGCCACAATCTCGCCATCATCGAGGCGGTGCTGAAGGAAACGCAGACCCGCGGCTTGCGCGCGGTGTTACCGATCCCTAATGGGGGGCATCCACCGTCGGATGCGCATCCTGCCACTGCTGGTGAACCCAGCTCCCCAGCGACGCCTGCGCCCACAACAACGTGATCGACAACCCCAGCGCCAGCACCCCGGTTACCCGGCGGCGCTGATGCTGAAGCACGCTGCCGATGCCCAGCAGCAGCCCGACCCCCGCCACCCCCAAGCCCACGAACAGCATCACCAGCACCGCCACCGGCACCTCGTGCATGCCCGCATAGCGGGGCAGGTGGGCCACATGCGCGGTCACGGCGAACACCACCAGCGCCACCAGGCTCACCACCAGCGCGGCGATGCCCAACGCGGAATGGCGCGGCCGTGGAGCGTTCAAACCGCGTCTCCGCGCACCGCTGTCACCAGCCAGTTGTTGAACGGCGTGTTGCCGTACAGCGGCGTCATTTCCACCTGCAATCCGGCCGCATCCAGCGGCGCACGCACGCTGGCGGCGTCCGGGTAGTGGCGCGGCCGCGTGCCCATCCAGCCCACCAGGTGAGCGAGCATGTCGGTGATGCGGGTCGTGCGGTCGCGGCCGCTGTTGTCGGCCAGCGTCGTGCGGATCACCAGCCGCCCACCGGGCGCGACGCGCGCGGCGGCCTCGCGCAGCAGCACCGGCTGGGCCTCTGCCGGCAGGTATTGCAGAACATCCAGCAGCGCCACGCTGCCGTGGTGGTCGGGCAGCGCGGCGCTGGCATCCACGCAGGCAAAGCGTGCATTGGCCAGCGCGGCACGCGTCCCGGCACGTTGCGCACGGGCGATCTTGTCCGCGTCGATATCCACGCCGAAGTAGGCCTGCGTGCGCTGGTTCTGCCGCAGCACATGCGCCAGCAGCCCCAGCCCGCAGCCGATATCCAGCAGCGGCTGCGAACACGGGGTCAGCGCCGCCAGCACGCCCGGATACAGCGGGTCGCTGCCGAGCTTGCCGCGGCTGTAGTAATAATCGCGCCGGTTGCCGAAGCGCTGCGCCGGCAGGTACGCATCGGCGATGCGGTGGGCCTGTTCCCTGGCCAGTGGTAACGCGTCCGTGCTCAGTGTGCTGCCTCGTCGTCGAGTAGTGTGCGGGCAACCGGCAGGGCCCGCCGCGTCCATTCGGTATACATCGCGCCGGAGGGGTGCAGGCCGTCGTCGACCAGCATCGCCGGCTCCGCGCCGCGTTCGCGGCTGATGCCGGTGATGTCCACGAACGCCACCGCGTGTTCGGCGCAGATGGCCCGCGCGGCCGCGTTGTAGGCGTCCAGTTCGCGTGCGATCTGCACCGGGTCGCGGTGGTGCTCGCGTGCGTACGGGGTCACGCCCCAATCCGGAATCGACAGCACCAGCACATGCCGCGGCTGGTTGCCGGCGAAGCCAAGCGCGCGCTGCAGCAGCGCGGTGAAGCGCGGGCGGTAGTCGTCCACGCTGCGCCCGCGGTACTGGTCGTTGACCCCGATCAGCAGGCTGACCAGCCCGAACGGACCGTGCGGGGCGGCCGCATCGATGCCGGCATCCAGCTCGTCGGTGGTCCAGCCGGTAGTGGCGATGATCTGCGGTTCGGCCACCACGTGGCCGGCTTCCTGTAGCGCCGTGGCCAACTGCACCGGCCAGCGCTCGGCCGGGGCCACGCCCTCACCGACGGTGTAGGAATCGCCCAGCGCCAGGTAGGCCAGCGCCACCTCAGGCCACCGCGCTGCGCGGCTTGAGCGGTACCACCTTGGTGTTGGCCTCGGCGCGGCGCGCCAGCGCCCGGTCGATGCGGGCGAACACGTCGCGCATGACCTCGGCTTCCGGCAGCAGGGTCACCCGGAAGTGGTGGCGGTAGGGCACGTTGAAGCTCGAGCCCGGTACCACCAGCACGCCTTCCTCGTTCATCAGTTCCAGCGCGAAATCATGGTCGTCGAAGCTGCGCGCGGCGGGGCCGACCACCGCCGGGAACGCGTACAGCGCACCGGCGGGGGCCACCAGCGACAGGTGCTCGCTGGCATTGCAGGCCTCGATCACCGCGCGGCGGGTCTCGTACAACCGGCCGCCCGGGGCGCACAGCGCCGACACCGTGTCCGGTCCGTTCACCGCCGCGTCGATCGCGTACTGGCCCGGCACGTTGGCGCACAGGCGCAGCGCGCTGAGCAGGTCCATCGCCGCGCGGAACTCGCCCAGGCGCTCGGCCGCGCCGGACAGCATCGCCCAGCCCACGCGCCAGCCACAGGCGCGGTGCACTTTGCTCAGCCCGCTGAAGGTGATGCAGGGGTGGTCGCCGGCCAGCGGCGCAACCGGCTGGAACTGGGCCCCGTCGTACAGGATCTGGTCGTAGATCTCATCGACCATCAGCAGCAGGTTGTGCTTGGCCGCGATGGCCACGATGCGCTCCAGCAGCTCGCGCGAATAGCTGGCGCCGCTGGGGTTGTTCGGGTTGATCAGCACGATGGCGCGGGTGCGCGAGGACACCAGCGTCTCGATCTCCACCGGGTCCGGCTGGAAGCCGTTCTCCGGCGCGCAGCGGTAATACACCGGGCGGCCGTCGTTGAGGATGGTGGCCGCCGACCACAACGGGTAGTCGGGCGAGGGCACCAGCACTTCGTCGCCGGGGTTGAGCAGGGCGCGCAGCGACAGGTCGATCAGCTCGCTCACGCCGTTGCCGATGAACACCCGGTCCGGATGCGCATCCGGGGCCCCCCGGCGCGCATAGGCGGCGGCGATGGCCTCGCGGGCCTCGGGCAGGCCCTGCTGGTGGGTATACGGGTCGGTGCGGCCCATGTCGTCGGCAATGGCGCGCTGCAGGTGCTCGGGCGCGCGGAAACCGAAGTTGCCGGGGTTGCCGATGTTCAGCTTGATGAGCTTGCGGCCCTGGGCCTCCAGCTCACGCGCTCGCCGCGCCAGTTCGCCCCGGATCTCGTAGCGGACTTCGGACAGGCGCTCGCGGGTGGCGAGCGGCTTCAGCGGGGGCGTGGACATGACTGGGCCGTGGTTCGGGCATGGAAATCGCATGGTAGCGGAATTGTTGCGTTGCAGGGCAAGGGGAAAATTCTCAATACCGGCGGGCAGTTGTCGGCAATGGCTCGGAACAAAGGACAGGTAGAATGGCCCGATGAGCGAACCAATCGATTTCCGTGCCCTGCAGACCATGGGCTGGCCGTGGGCAGGCGCCCCCGAACTGCCGGCCTGGCAGGCCCTGTTCGACGCCCACCCGCAGGCCCGCCCGGGCCGGGTGGTCGAGCAGCACCGCACCGGCTACGTGGTGGCCGACGCCCCCGGGGCGGCCATCAAGACCGAGTCCCCCGCCGAATGGCAGCGGCCGCGCTTCCCCAGCCACGAGCGTGCGGCGGTGGGCGACTGGGTGCTGCTGGACGGCAAGCTGATCGTGGCCCTGCTGCCGCGGCGCACCGCGATCAAGCGCGGCGCGGCCGGCGAGCATTACCACCAGCAGGTCATCGCGGCCAATATCGATACCGTGTTCATCGTCTGCGGGCTGGATGCCGACTTCAACCCGCGCCGGATCGAACGCTATCTGATGCTGGTGGGTGGTGGCGGCGCGCAGCCGGTGGTAGTACTGACCAAGGCCGACCAGACCGAGTACAGCGAAGACGCCCTGGCGGTACTGGAAGAGCTGGCCGCGCAGGACATTCCGCTGCTGGCCATCAACGGCCGCGACCCGGCCAGCGCCAGTGCTCTGCTGCCGTGGCTGGGCGCGGGCAAGACCGTGGTGCTGGTCGGTTCCTCCGGCGCCGGCAAGTCGACCCTGACCAACACGCTGCTCGGCTACGAGCTGATGAAGACCGCCGAAGTGCGGGGCAACGATTCCAAGGGTCGCCACACCACCACCCACCGCGCGCTGATTCCGATGCCGTCGGGCGCCTGCCTGATCGACACCCCCGGTATGCGTGAGCTCAAGCCCACCGGCGAAGAAGCGCTGGGCGAAGTGGGGTTCGCCGACGTCGAAGCATTGGCTGCGCAGTGCCGCTTCCGTGATTGCGCCCACCAGCGTGAGCCGGGCTGTGCGGTACGTGCCGCCATTGATTCGGGTGAGCTGGATGAAGAGCGCCTGCTCAACTACTTCAAGCTGAAGGACGAAGTGGCGGCGGCCGCCGCCAAGCTGGCCGTGCGCCAAACCCAGCAGGCGCTGGAGCGCAAGCATGTGAGCAAGGGCGCGCAGTGGCGCCCGCCGGGAAAAAAACGCTGAGAGGCGGCGCGTAGAGCCACCCCGTGGGTGGCTGCACTTCGTTCCGTCGTCATGAACGCCTGATCGTTGGCCTCATACCCTGCTAATGTCCCCGTCATGAGCATCGCACCTCACAGCACGCCCATGACCCTGGATCGTGACGTGGCCCACCACACCGCGCTCGACGCGCGCCTGGTGGAGGCCGTTGGCGGCATCAAACTGCTCGGGCTGACCAGCTGGCCGGCCTCGCTGCAGGCGCCGTTTCTGGCCAGCGTGGCGCGCGGCCAACCGGAGTTGCCGGTGCTGGACTATCCCAAGCTGGACTTCGCCGACACCCGCCGCGAGCTGGCCGCGATCAGCGCCCTGTGCGATCCCAACCACCCCATCGGCCTGTACGTGCAGCGTTCCGCGCACAGTTGGGACCTCGCCGCCGGGCTGCTCGAATCGCTGGGCACCGCCGCCGTGGACCGCTACTCGGTGGAACTGTTCGGCTCACCCGAACAGCCGCTGCCCGGCAACGGCCCCAGCACCCGGGATGCCGCGCGCCACTTCATCCAGATCGCCGAAGAGCTGGACCACGAACTGCTCGCGCCGGAAGAACAGGTGCCGGTATCGGCCACCGCGCTGCAACTGCAGCTGCAGAGCGACCTGGACGCGTTCTTCGAATCGCGCATCATCAGCGTGCAGCTCGACCCGGAGCTGATCTCCAAGGCCGCCGCCGGCCCCACCCGCATCCGCCTGCGTACCAGTGCGCGCTTCAGCGCCTACGACCGCGCCCAGCTGTTCCACCACGAAGCGCTGGTGCATTCGCTCACCGCGCTCAATGGACGCGAACAGCCGCACCTGCCCAGCCTGGCGCTGTCCTCGCCGCGCGTGACCGCCACCCAGGAAGGCCTGGCCACGTTCGCCGAGCAGATCACCGGCAGCATCGACATCGAACGGCTCAAGCGCATCAGCCTGCGCACCGAGGCCATCGCCATGGCACGCGAGGGCGCCGATTTCATCCAGGTGTTCCGTTACTTCTGCGATGCCGGGCAGAACAACGAAGAGAGCTTCGCCTCGGCCCAGCGCGTGTTCCGTGGCGTGCCGGCCACCGGCGGCGCGGCATTCACCAAGGACACCGTGTACCTGCGCGGGCTGGTGTCGGTGCATACCTTCTTCCGCCACATGCTGGCCGAGGACCGGTTGCAGGTCTGCCGCTGGCTGTTCGCCGGCAAGATGTCGCTCACCGACGCCATCGACTTCGCGCCGCTGTTCGAAGAAGGCATCCTGCGCCCGCCGCGCTGGCTGCCGCACTGGGTGAGCCGCGCCAACGGCCTGGCCGGCATGCTCGCGTTCTCGCTGTTCGCCAATCGCATCCGCATGGATCAGCTTGCGGCGGAGTGACGGTAGGTACGCACCGTTGGTGCGTGCGCTGTTGCCCCCCCCCCGCAATCCATGCGCCGCGTCGCACTTTGAACGGCGCCGCATCAAAGCGTAAGAATCCCTTCATGTTGCGTCTCCAAGATGGCCGCGCACCTGCCCCGCGCAGGCCATCTCCATTACGCAACGGACCCCCATGCTCAACCGACCCCTGACGATCGCCGTGGCGATCGCGCTGTGCGCTGCCAACGCGCACGCCGCTGATGTCGATGCCGCCCTCGATGCCAGCGGCGCATCCAGCGCCCGCACCCTGGACACCGTGTCGGTGATCGGACAGGGCGAGACCCGCCAGGTACAGCGCATCACGGCCGTGGACAAGCAGGTGTTGCCGCCGGGCACCAGCGCGCAGAAGATCCTCGACCGCCTGCCGGGTGTCTCGGTGCAGTCCAACGATGCGTTCGGCGCCAATGAGGAATCGCAGACCATCAGCCTGCGCGGCTTCGACAAGAGCCGCCTGGGCTACACGCTGGATGGCATTCCGCTGGGCGACAACAGCTACGGCAACTACAACGGCCTGAGCATCGCCCGCGCGCTGATCGCCGAAAACCTGGCCGGTGCGGAGCTGTCGCAGGGCATCGGCTCGCTCGGCGTGGCGTCCACCAGCAACCTGGGCGGCACCATCCAGTATTTCTCGCAGGACCCGTCCACCGAATTCGGCGGCCGCGCCAGCGTCACCGTGGGCGACGACAACCAGCGCCGCGGCTTCCTGCGCGTGGACACCGGCGACCTCAACGGCTTCTCGGCCTACGTCTCCGGCGTTCACCAGGACGCAGACATGTGGGCCGAACCGAACCAGAACCAGACCACCCGCCAGTTCAACGCCAAGGCGGTATGGAATGTGGGCGAGCATCGCTTCGGCGCCTTCGCCGCCACCTCGCGGGTCAGCCAGGCCAACTACGCCTACCTGTCCAAGAGCATGCTGGCGCGCGGACTGGGCTACGACTGGAACATCTACGCACCGGACTGGGACCGCGCCGTGGCAGCCGCGTACTGCGCACCGGCCACCTACAATGCGCAGCGCTGCGCCTTCAGTGGTGGCGTCAACAGCATCGACGATGCGTACTACCAGAGCCGCGCGCTGCGCGACGACAACCTGTACTCGCTCGACGCCGACCTCGCGCTGGGCGACAGTGCGCGCCTGAAGCTCTTGGCGTACCACCATGAGAACCGTGGCCAGGGCCACTGGTGGGCGCCCGGGCAGGCGTCCAACCCGGGCACGCCGCAGGCGCTGCCGATCTCCATCCGCAGTACCAACTACACCATCAACCGCCAGGGCGTCACCGCCGCGTTGAGTTGGCAGCTGGGCCTGCACGAACTGGAAGCTGGGCTCTGGTACGAGCGCAACGACCACAACGTCGAGCGCAACTTCTACTACATCACCGGGCCGTTCCTCGACGACGGGTACCTCAATTACCCCAACCGCCGCCTGTTCGACCAGGACTACGACATCCGCACGCGCCAGTTCTACGTGCAGGACCGCATGCGTTTCCTCGATGATCGCCTCACCGTGGACGTGGGCATCAAGAGCCCCAACACCCGCATGAGCGCCGTGTCCAAGCCGGGCACCGAGGCCAGCTATGCGTCGGGCACGCTGACCGCGAAGGAATCGGTGCTGCCGCAGGCCGGTATCGGCTTCAAGCTCAACCAGAACAACGAGCTGTTCGCCTCGTACGCCGAGAATATCGCCGCGTTCGTCGGTGGCGGCAGCGGTGGCCCGCTGCAGGTCTCGCCGGAATCGTTCGCGGCCAGCGTGGACGACCTGGAGCCGGAGAAGTCGCGTTCGTTCGAAGCAGGCTTCCGCACCTTCGGCGAAAAGTACCAAGCCTCCATCGCCGCCTACCATGTGATGTTCGACAATCGCCTGCTGTCGCTCAACCCGTGCACCAGCATCGAAGTGGGCACGCGGCCGGAGTGCATCACCCGCTTCATCAACGTAGGTTCGGTGAAGAGCCAGGGCGCCGAGCTGACCTTCATCTTCAAGCCGGTGGATGGCCTGCAGTGGTACAACGCGCTGTCGTGGAACAAGAGCACCTACCAGGACGACTACACCTCGGGCGGCGCAGTGGTGCCGGTGGCCGGCAAGATCACCGTCGATACGCCGCAGCGCATGGCCTCGAGCGAGATCAGCTGGAACCGCGACGGGTTCTTCGCCAGCCTGCGCGCCAAGTACACCGGCAAGCGCTATTACACCTACACCAACGACCAGTCGGTGCCGGGCGTGACCACGTTTGATGCGGGTACGGGTTACTCATTCGGGCCAGGGCTGGGCCTGCGCGACATCAAGGTCTCGCTCAACGCCACCAACCTGACCAACAAGCGGTACGCGGGGCAGCTGAGCTCCTTCGCCCCGACCGACCCGACCGGCACCCGCTACGCGATCCACGCCAGCGCACCAAGGCAATTGTTCATGACGGTCAGCGCGGAATTCTGATTCCGCGTCGCCCCCCCCACCGGGGGGGGCGAACCCATGCCAAGCCCCCCGGGCGGGGGGGGGGGGGTGAAAAAAAATTAAAACCCCCCGTTACCCCGGTATAACCGCCCGGGCCAAAACGCC
>NZ_JBLZQD010000006.1:98341-182120 GCF_049199305.1 Stenotrophomonas sp. PD6
TTTTGGGGGCGCGCCCCCGGGGGGTACGCCCCCCCGTGGGGGGGGGGTTTCAGCCACCAGGGGGGGCCGGGTGGCCCTGGGGGTGGGGGGGGGTACGCGGCCCAACCCCCCCCCCCCCCCCCCCCCGGGGGGGCCGCTACCGATGCCATGCCCGCCGTCGCGGCGGGCATGGCATCAAAACATATGCAACCCGCCGTTCACCGCGTAATCCGCGCCGGTCACATACGCCGCATCGTCCGACGCCAGCCACGCGCACAGGCTGGCCACCTCTTCGGGCTTGCCCAGCCGGCGGATGGGTACCGAACCGGCCAGGCGATCCAACACATCCGGCGGGAAGCTGCTGATCGACTGGCTCGCGATGTAACCGGGCGAGATGGTATTCACCGTTACTCCGCGCGTGGCAACTTCATTGGCCAGCGCACGGCTGAAGCCGTGCATCGCCGCCTTGGCGGTGGCGAAGTTGACCTGGCCGATCTGGCCCTTGTGCGCGCTGACCGAGCCGATATTGACGATGCGGCCCCAGCCGCGTGCGGCCATGCCGTCGATCACCTGCTTGGTGATGTTGAACAGCGCATGCAGGTTCGAGCCCATCACCGCGTTCCAGTCGTCCTGGCTCATCTGCCGGAACAGCACGTCGCGACTGCCGCCGGCGTTGTTGACCAGCACGTCGATCTCGCCCACCTCGGCCTTGACCTTGGTGAAGGCCGCCACCGTGGACTGCCAGTCGGCCGCGTTGCCTTCCGAGGCGATGAAGTCGAAGCCCAGCTCACGCTGCTCGCGCAGCCAGCCGGCCTTGCGCGGCGAGTTCGGTGCACAGCCGGCCACCACCGTGTGACCGTTGCGGGCCAGCTTCTGGCAGATGGCGGTGCCCACGCTGCCCATGCCGCTGGTGACGTATGCGATACGAAGGGTCATCTCGGATTCTCCGGGGTCAGGCAGCGAAGGGATACAGCGAGAACAGCAGGCCGCCGGCCATCAGCACCAGCGAAATCAGCACCGCCCACTTCAGCGTGAACTTCTGGTGGTCGGCGAATTCCACCTTCGCCAACCCCACCAGCAGGTACGTGGACGGCACCAGCGGGCTGAGCAGGTGCACCGGCTGCCCGGCCAGTGAGGCGCGCGCCATCTCCACCGGAGTGATGCCGTAGTTGCCGGCGGCCTCGGACAGGATCGGCAGCACGCCGAAGTAGAACGCGTCGTTGGACATGAAGAAGGTGAACGGCATCGACGCCAGCGCCGTGATCACCGCCAGGTACGGACCCCAGGCATCGGGAATGATCGCCAGGAAGCTGCGCGACATCGCCTCCACCATGCCGGTGTTGTTGAGGATGCCGGTGAAGATGCCCGCGGCGAAGATCAGCGACACCACCGAAAGCACGTTGCCGGCATGGTTCACCACGCGGCGGCGCTGCTCGGCCAGGTTCGGGTAGTTGATCACCAGCGCGATCGCGAAGCCCACCATGAACAGCACCGGCATCGGCAGCACGCCCAGCACCAGGGCCGTCATCAGCGCCAGCGTCAGCGCCAGGTTCACCCACAGCAGCTTCGGCCGCTTGATGTCTTCGGCATCTTCCACCGTCGGCAGCGCGCCGTCGTCGGACACGCTGGAGTCCATCCAGCTGCCGCCGCTCGGGAGCTTCACCACGCCCAGCCGGCGGCGCTCCTTCAGGCCCAGGTACCAGGCCAGTCCCAGCACCGCGATGCAGGCCAGCACCATCGACGGAATCAGCGGCACGAACACATCGGCCGGGTCCACGTGCAGTGCCGTGGCCGCACGCGCGGTCGGGCCGCCCCACGGGGTCAGGTTCATCACGCCGCCGGCCAGGATGGTCACGCAGGTCATGTTCAACGCGTTCATGCCCAGCCGCTGGTACAGCGGCAGCATCGCCGACACCGTGATCATGTACGTGGTCGAGCCGTCGCCATCCAGCGAGATCAGCATCGCCAGTGCGGCGGTGCCGAGCACGATCTTCATCGGGTCGCCCTTCACCAGGCGCAGGATGATGCGCACCAGCGGGTCGAACAGGCCGGCATCGATCATCACCCCGAAGTACAGGATGGCGAACATCAGCATTACGCCGGTGGGCGCGATCTTCTTGATGCCTTCCAGCATCATCTCGTCGATGTCGGCGCCGAAGCCGCCGACCAGCGCGAAGATGATGGGAATGGTGATCAGGGCGACCAGCGGCGACAGTCGTTTGCTCATGATCAAGTACATGAACGTAATGACCATGCCAAAGCCGAGGATGCTGAGCATCATCTGCGGACTCCTTGCAACGTAGGGGTGGGGTTAGAAATCAAACTGCAGGCGGCCGGTGACCGCGCGCGTGTGGTCCACGGTGGCTGCCGCGAGGTGGTCGCGGTTGCGGCTGTCGATCAGGTTGAGCATGAAACGCAGGTTCGGGCGCATGTACCAGTTGCCGCCCAGCGTCCAGGATTCGGTGCGCGCGTCGATCAGGTCCGGCTGGCCGATCAGGTGCTGGTCGCCGCGCATCTGGTCGTAGCGCAGCGCCAGCTCGAACGCACCGGCTTTGTGGCGGATGTCCTTGATGCGCGCGAAGCGCCCGGTCTTGCGGTCGTAGCCGCGCGACTCGCCGGTGACGAACCAGCTGAGCATGCCGTAGCCGGCCAGCACCGTAGCGCGCTGGCTGCCGTCGTCGAACGTGGCACCGCTGAACTCGCCCTGCCACGACAGCGGCCCGCGCACCTGCGCGTATTCCAGCGACCACTTGTTGACGTCGGTGTCGCGGCCGGCCGAGAAGTCGGCCAGGGTCAGGCGGCTGTTGTCGGACAGATGCCCGGCCGGGCGCGGCCGGATCTTCAGGCCCGGCGCGCCGTCGGCGCCGGGGTGGTCGTAGCGCTCGTGCGCCAGCGACAGGCCCAGGTGCAGCACGTCGCCGGCCGTGGCGCCCGGTGCCCAGGTGGCACGCCCACCGGCCGCGCGGCCCTTCACCTGCCAGGCGTCGATGCTTTCCAGGCTGTAGGCGCTGGCCGCCCAGGTCGTGTCGCCCTTGACCGTCTGCCACGACGCACCCAGCCGGTACAGCGGCGCCAGCGTGGTGCCCGCGCTGCCGCGCTCCAGGAAGCTGCCGTAGTTGGAGCCGGTGCGGTCATCCAGCGAGAAGAACTGCTTGAACTGGCCCACGCTGAGCTTGCCGCCGCCGAAATCACGGCTGACGTAGACGTCCTTGGCCTCCACGCGGTCGCCCGAAAAATCGGCCTCCAGCTTGTAGTCCACCACGAAGAACTTGCCCGACACATCCACCCAGGCGCGGCGGATCTCGGTATCGTCCTTGTTCGGCGTGCCGCGCGAATCGTTGTCGAAATCGGCGAAATCCAAGTGCAGGCGGCCGCCCACGGTGGCGGTGACCGGGCGGTCGGCATCGGCATCGTCGGCGGCCCAGAGCGGGGCGACGGGCAACAGCAGGGCGCAGGCGGCCAGCCCGCGGCGACGCAGGAGATCGAAGTGCATGAACCCTCCCAGGTACATGGCAGTGGGAGGGCAGGGCACGGTGGCCCCGCCAGCCCGCAGGTTGTCGGTGGACGCATCGGCACCGGGGTGCGACGCGATGGCGCAGCCTAGAGCGGGGAAGCTGTCATCCACCTGTCGGCGTCTGCTGCAGCGCAGCGCAACCCACGGAACACCCCGCTCGCGCTAGGATTCCCGCACCGTTTCCGATATCCGCCCCATGCGCATCCTGCTGGTCGAAGACAACCCGGACCTGGCCGACGCCATCGTCCGCCGCATGCGCCGCAGTGGCCACGCGGTGGATTGGCAGAACGACGGCCTGGCCGCCGCCAGCGTGCTGCGCTACCAGAGCTTCGACCTGGTGGTGCTGGATATCGGCCTGCCCAAACTGGACGGCCTGCGCGTACTGGCCGGCATGCGCGAGCGCGGCGATGCCACCCCGGTGCTGATGCTCACCGCCCGCGACGGCATCGAAGACCGCGTGCAGGCGCTGGACGTGGGGGCAGATGATTACCTGGGCAAACCCTTCGACTTCCGCGAATTCGAGGCGCGCTGCCGCGTGCTGCTGCGGCGCACGCGCGGCCAGGCCAGCGAAGTGGTGCAGATCGGCGGCTTCCAGTTCGACAACGCCTCGCACCGGGTCAGCCTGGACGGCCAGCCGATCGAGCTGCCGAACCGCGAATACCGCCTGCTGGAAATCCTGATGGGGCGGCTGGGCCATGTAGTGGGCAAGGACGAGATCGGCAACGGGCTGTTCGGCTTCGACGACGAGGCCGGCCCGAATGCCATCGAACTGTATGTGGGCCGCCTGCGCCGCAAGCTGGCCGACGCGCCGCTGCGCATCGTTACCGTGCGCGGCAGCGGTTACCTGCTAGAGGCCATCGACGGCGCCGCCCATGCCGAAGGCTGAGCCCCGCGCGCCCAGCTCGCTGCGGCGCACCCTCACCCTGTACCTGGGCGCGCTACTGGCGGTATTTGCGGTGGCCTTGCTGTTTGGCGCACGCGATTACGGCCAGCGTGCCGCCAACCGCTCCTACGATCACCTGCTGGTGTCCTCGGCGCTGTCGATCATCGATTCGGTGGCCTTGGTGGATGCGCAGTGGCAGGTGGACCTGCCGTATGCATCGCTCGACCTGTTGGCGATGGCGCCGGAAGACCGCGTGTTCTACCGCGTGTTCGACGCGCGCGGCCAGACCGTCACCGGCTATGGCGACCTGCCCGCACCGCCGCGCGCACCCAGCGACCAGCCGCAACTGTTCGACGCGCCTTACAGCGGCGAGACCGTGCGCTTCGTGGTGGTGTCGCGGCGCGTGTCCTCGCCGTCGGCGCAGGCCGACATCCGCGTGCAGGTCGGCCAGACCCGCCGCGCGCGCGAGGCGGTGGCGCAGGACATCGTCAATCGCGCCCTGCTGGCCATCGGCGTGCTCTCGCTGCTGTCGCTGGCGCTGGTGGCCTTCGGCGTGCACCGCGCGTTCCGCCCACTGGTGAAAGTGGAGCGCGAGCTGTCGCGGCGCGAGCCGTCCGACCTGAGCCCGCTGGACGCACGCGTGCCGCGCGAGATGGACCAGATGGTGGCCGCGTTGAACCGCTTCATGGCGCGTCTTTCGAGCAGCAACGAGACCCTGCGCGCCTTCATGGCCGAGGCCGCGCACCAGATGCGCACCCCGCTGGCGGCGCTGCGTGCACAGGCGCAGCTGGCGCTGGACGATGACGACCCCGAAGACATGCGCCGCAGCCTGGTGGCCATCGACCGCAATGCCACCCACATGAGCCGCCTGCTCAACCAGCTGCTCAGCGATGCCAGTGTCATCCACCGCTCCAACCTGCAGCGCTTCGCGCCGGTGGACATGGTGGAAACCCTGCACCAGGCCTTGCATGAAGCGTTGCCGCAGGCACTGCCCGCACCGCGCGTGCAGCTCGCGGTGGGGGTGGCCTCGGCGTGGGTGCAGGGCGATGGGCTGCTGTTGCGCGAGGCGATCAAGAACCTCATCGACAACGCCCTCAAGTACGGCGGCGATGGCGTACTGCAGCTCGCGCTCACCGAGGATGCGCGGCAGTGCGTGGTGACCATCGCCGACCACGGCCCGGGCATTGCGCCGGGCGACGCCGAGCGCGTGTTCGAGCGCTTCGCGCGCGGCGAGGATGCCGCGCCGGGTGGGGCAGGGCTGGGCCTGGCCATCGTCAAGCGCGTGGTGGACAGCCACGGCGGTCACATCGACCTGAGCAACCGGCCCGGCGGCGGTTTGGTCGCCACCATCCGCCTGCCAAGGCTGCATGCATGAAGATCCTGCTTTCCCTGCTCCTGCTGCTCGTCGCCGGCAACGTTGCCGCCGATCCCGGCCAGACCCAGCGCTTCGCCGCCAAAGGGCCGGTGCAGGCGCAGCTGCGCATCCACGGCTCGACCGACATCGAAGTGTTCGCCACCGTCATCGCCGATTACCAGCGCCTGCATCCGGGTACCGAGATCATCTACGAGGATGTGATCGCCCAGGACATGTACGCGCGCTACCTGCGCGAACGCAGCGGCGCGAACGGGCCGGACATGCTGATCAGCAGCGGCATGGACCTGCAGGCCAAGCTCGTCAACGACGGGTATGCACTGGCCCACCGCTCCGCGCAGACCGAGGCATTGCCGTCATGGGCGCAGTGGCGCCACGAGGCCTTCGGCATCAGTTACGAACCGGTGGCCATCGTCTACAACACCCATACCCTGCCGGCCGCACGCGTGCCGCGCACCCGCCGCCAACTGCTGGAACTGCTGCGCGCGCCGGACGCACCGCTGGCGGGCAAGGTGGGCACCTACGACGTTGAACGCAGCAGCGTGGGCTACCTGCTGGCCACCCAGGACGGCCAGCGCGGCAGCATGGCCGGCGCACTGCTGGGCGCGCTGGGCGACAACCGGGTGCAGCTGGAGGAGCGCACCGGCGTCCTGCTTGACCGCGTGAGCAGCGGCCAGCTATCGCTGGTCTACAACGTACTGGGCTCCTACGCACAGGCGCGCATAGACGCGGGCGCCCCGCTGGGCATCGTCGAACCGGAGGACTACACCCTCGTCGTGCTGCGCACCGCCATCATCCCGCGAACCACCCGCAACGCACCCGAGGCGCGCCGCTTCCTCGACTACCTGTTGTCATCGCGAGGCCAGCAGGTCCTGTCCCGCGAAGCCCGCCTACGCTCGATCCTCCCGACCCAACGCGACAGCGCCCCGGGCCGCAGCTACCGCCCGATCCAACTAGGCCCGGGCCTGCTCGTCTACCTGGACGCCCTCAAGCGCCGCCAGTTCCTGGACGCCTGGAAGGGCAGCACAAGACACCAGGCCCCGCAAAACGTCCCGTAGAGCCACCCCATGGGTGGGTGCCCCAACACCCCACCAAACTGCCCCTACAATACGGCCATGAGCGAAATCACCATCCTCGTAGCCGACGACCACCCCCTGCTACGCGCCGCCGTCGTACATTCCCTGCGCCAGGCCCTCCCCGCAGTACAGGTGATCGAAGTAGCCAGTGCCCAATCCCTGGAGACGGCCCTCGACCAGACCCCGGAAATCGAACTGGTCCTGCTCGACCTCACCATGCCGGGCGCCCGCGGCTTCTCCTCATTGCTCCACGTACGCGGCTCCCACCCCGACATCCCGGTCGTCATCGTCTCCTCCAACGACCACCCACGCGTCATCCGCCGCGCCCAGCAATTCGGTGCCGCCGGCTTCATTCCCAAATCCGCCCCGGCCGAGGCCATCGGCCAGGCCGTCCAGACCGTACTCGACGGCGGCCTCTGGTTCCCGGCCATGTCCCCGGAGCGCTCCGAATCCGACGCCCTCCTGGCAGCCCGCCTGGCGCAGCTAACCCCGCAGCAATTCCGCGTACTGCTCTGCCTGGCCGACGGCCTGCTCAACAAGCAGATCGCCTACGAGCTGGGCCTGGCGGAAAACACCGTCAAAGTGCACGTCACCGCCATCCTGAAAAAGCTGGAATGCCACAGCCGAACGCAGGCGGCCGTACTGGTAAAGGCACTGGAACCGGAAGGCGACGCAGGCGCAGACCTGACGTAGAAGCAGCGCCATGCGAACGGCAGCGGACTAACAGTCCGCTCTACCCCGGCGCATGTGCAGGCACGCCGTCCCCCGAACAAGCCCGTCGCATGTGCAGACACGGCGTCGGCCGAACAAGCCCGTCGCATGTGCCGGCACGGCATCCGCCAACAAACCCGTCGCAGGCGCAGACACGGCCACCCCCGAACAAACCCGTCGCATGCGCAGACACGGCGGCGCCCGAACAAATGATCGCCCGCGCTCGGTAGGGTCGCATCCCAATCGACTGCCGATATGGCCCATCATCGCGATAATGGCATGACCCAAACCGAAGACACGCTCTTGCCTCCGGTCGCGCAAACGCCGTAAAAGAAAACGCAGGCGATAGCCACGACGGGGTAGAGCGGACTGTTAGTCCGCTGCTTCCCCCGAGACGCCCGCCACGGCGCAATCGTCAGCAGACCAGCGGTCCGTCTTACGAGCACGCTTCAGCACTCCGCTCTGCGTTGCCCGCGCCAATACCCTTGCTATAAAAACGCAATCAGGCCTTCGTCATGAAATGCTCGAAGCCAGCCAATGCCGGAGGCCTCCAGTGACCAGCAAGTCAACCCTCGAGCGAGAAGTGTTTCCCGTCAGAGTTCGTGCCAACCGGACTGATACATGGCTTGCATGGGAAGCCCCGGACGGACCGGCCTATTTCTGGGCGACGGAGGAGGGCGTTCTGTGCGCCGACAGCCTTTCTGGTCTGCTTGAAGAGATATATCGCATCGATGCTGGTGCAAGCGTTGGCTGCGAATCCTATTTCGATCTGGATGGTGCACTGCGCTGCATTCGTGAGCGCGCAGCCGTCGATCCTGAACTGATGATCGATATCTGGAATCTGTTGACGGATTTATCTCGAACGTTCTCGGGAACCCGTGAGATCTTCCGTGCAGATTTATCCGACACCTACGATGTGTACTTCTCGCGCTGCGAGGTTGCGGAGTTCGCGGGGCTGGGGGCGGATGAGGTGTCAGCAGCGAACGCCGAAAATGCAAGTGAAGTGCTGGAAGAAGGACTCGCCCTCATCGCAGCGGCGATAAGAGGGCGGTAGATCGTTGCTAGAGCACGCGTACGGAACACGTACGGCATCGGTAGGGCTGACTGTTAGCCCGCTGTTCTTCGCGACCGACTTGCCACTGCGCAAGCGTGGGGATTGCGGGCGTGGCCTGCATTGGGCGGCCGCTTGAAGATGTCAATGCAGGGTTGCGCAAAAGTGGCTGAAAGCGTCGACTCAGGCGAATTTCTATCTCTCAGCTATGTATGCGAAGTTGAAATGAAAGCGCTGTGGAACTGCCCGCCATAGCGTGAAAATATCCCGCCTCGGACAATTTGTCGCATGCAAGTTTGAGGAAATTCAGCCTGCATGTCTTGACCGGAGCTCGCTCGTCGTTCATACACATTCCCAATTGCCTGCCTGCGTAATTCCAGATAGCTGGATGCGGCAGTTGGGCAGAAAGACACCATCAATGGACTAGTTCCTCTCCAGGATAGGAGTATCGAGATGTTGCGTTCTGCGCCTTCGACACTGCATCGCTATGCGGTCGCTCTGCTTGTATCACTCTCCGTGACCTCGGTTGCATATGCCGAAGAGGTCACCAAGGTATGGAAGGTTGGCGGCATTGACCAGCCATTCCGAACAGAACAACAGGCGCAGCAGGCCATCGAGGCTGTGGTCGGCACGGGCTCCGAGCAGGACGAGCCATTCAAATGGCACGTTGCTGACACAAAGATGAGCAGTCAGGAGGTCACATACTTCTATCGTATGAGACCGATGGAGCTCATCAAAACCGAGTGGAAATACCGCTTCGTAAATCACGACTACGACAGCGAAGAAGCCATGTTGCAGGCGATCAGGGATCGATACGCATCTGCAGCCGGCTGCCCTGCAACCCAGATCACCCCCGGAGAGTGGAGGGTTGATTCAACTGGCCCCGATGGGAGTGCTTCGTTGATATCAGCCTCGCACCGCACGCTACAGTACTTCATTGCCAACGGAAACTGCGTGGGCTACGGCGCAAATTCCAACGTTTACCAAGTGCGTGACGTTCGATGCCCCAATCCAGGCATGATGGCATGGCGCCAAGATATCCAAGCCTGTGACCTAAATCCGTACTACGAGTCGCTCGCAAGTACGGTGATGATCTACACCACCAGTCCCATCACCAATCAGTGCTTGGTGGGAAATCCATGCGAGCCAACTACGGGCAATAAGTCGCAACCCGAGCTGGACCTTGAGTACAGCTGGCTCCGGTTCACTCGCTACTTCCAGTCCATGACATCAACGCCGGGCGGTGGATTTGGTTCCAACTGGACGCACTCGCACAACATTCGCCTCGCCATCGGCAACAACTCGATGGGATTGATCGAGGCAGACGGCACCCACTTGGCCTTCTACTCTGTGATGGGTGGGTACGAAGCCATGGACGAAAGTGGAGATCGGCTTGTCCGAAGCGGTACGGGTTGGCGGCTCTCCCGTGAGACGGAGGTGCTTACATTCAACGCGAATGGGCAGATTCAGTCCCGTGTAGGTGAGGATGGGGGGCAGCTCGCCTATCTGTACGATACCCAAGGCCGCCTGCTATCAATCACGCACCATACGGGGCGATCCCTTTCGTTTCAGTATGAAGCTGCATCAGACAGTCATTTGATCAGTTCGCTGTCCCTGAACGGAACGCGCGTTGCGAGCTACGAATACACTGAAGATGGCCAGGTCATGGCCATGAACGATGGCGATGGGAATCGTCGAAGCTATCACTACGAAGACCCAAGGTTCCCGCGCTACCTGACCGGCGTAACCGTCGAGGACGGTAGTCGCTACAGTTGGTTTGGCTACGACGAGCAGGGCCGGGTCGTGTGCAGCCGTCATTCGCCAGATTGCGGCTCGGCAGATGTCGGCGTTGATGGCGTAAGGCTCTCCTACGGCCCTGAAGGAACGACGGTCAAGGATGCGCTTGGAAGGGAAACTACATATGGCTTGTCACGAGCGGCCGAGTCTGGATACCCGCGAAAGGTCACCACCGTATCGGACCATGAGGGTGCAGAGAGTCGTTACTACTATGAGGGGTCACCCGACTTTTATCGTCCATTGACGCAGCGCGTTGACCGAAAGGGTGTCATTACAAACTACGGCGCGGCGATGGGTGTCGACGAGGATGCCGGTGGCCGGGAACTTCGCGTGAGGTACGTCGAAGAATCGATGGGCGAGCGCGAGCAGCGCTATACCTTCATCTCCAGAGATGTTGTAAGTAATCGCCTTGTGCGTGTCACTGCGGGAATGCGAGATACTCGAATAGTCCGCAATGCACGCTTTCAGCCTATCAGTGTCACGGCAGTTGACATGTCAAACGGTGCGAAGCGCGCTACTTCCTATGCGTACTGCGAGGCTGCAGACGTTGCCGCGGGCGGAGACTGCCCCGTACTTGGCCTGCTCAAGCAGATCGACGGGCCTCGAACTGATGTGAGTGACGTGGTCACGTTCCGCTACTACAACGCCCCAGCAAGCTGCTTCAACCCAGATGATCTGGGTACGTGCTGGTACCTGAAGGGTGATCTCAAGAGCGTTACAAATGCGCTAGGGCACTCGGTTGAGATTCTTCAGTATGACCGCGCCGGGCGCCCATTGTCGGTCAAGAACGCGAATGGCTCGAAGTCTTCGTACGGATACAACGCGCGTGGCTTGGTGACGCTGGCGCAGAACATTGGGGTCGCAACGCCATCGCGTGATGTATCCCAGATGCTCTACTACCCCACAGGAAAGCTGAAGCGCCAGTACCGTGCTGGTATTGGCTTCAGTGACTACTTTTACGATTCTGCCCAGCGTCTGAGCGGCTATCGTGAGGCCGGTCGTACACTTCAGTTTGTGCTGGATGATGCGGGTAACCGCATTCGCGATGAGGTTCCCTCGGAGTACTCACTGAGCCGCACCTATGACTCGCTGGGTCAATTGACAGCGATCATGGATGCGGAGGGTAATGGGACTTCGTTCAAGTACGATGTGAATGGCAATCTTTCGAGTGCTACAGATGCACGCGGTCGAGTAGCCCTGCACGAGTACGACTCACTCAATCGCCGTGTACGGACCACCCAGGATGCGGACGGCGTTGGTGCTCTGATCGAATTCGGCTACAACGTCTACGACGAGATTGACTACATAGCTGACCCCAAAGGGCTGGCTACTGGTTACGCATACAATGGTTTTGGGGATGTCATCAAAGAAGTCAGTCCGGACAGTGGAAACACAACCTTCACTGTCGATGCTGCCGGCAACCTGAAGACGCGAACCGACGCGCGAGGCGTTACCAGTACGTACTACTATGACGCACTGAATCGGCTGACACGCATCGCGTATCCGGATCCCAGCATGGATGTGGGCTACTCTTATGATGTTGCTCCGCCGGTTTGCACCAGTACCGAACGTACTGCGACGGGATACTTGAGCAGTGTCCGCCATGCGCACGGGAGCACGGAGTACTGCCGAGATGGCTACGGTCAAATCACCCGTAAGGTGCAAACGATTGACGGTGTTTCCAGTACCGTGCGGTATGCGTACACCTGGGGTGGTCGGCTCGAAAGGATGACGTACCCGGACGGTAGCGAGGTTGATTATGCATGGAGCCAGGCTGGCATTTCTTCGGTCGGCGTGACTCGCCCGGGCCAGCCGCGTCAGGTCGTGGTTGGTAGTGTGGGCTACGCATCAATGGGGGCTATCACAAGCTGGGGCTACGGGAGCTTTGGGCTGGACGGCACATTCAGTCGCTCTTTGGATCAGAACTATCGTCCCAAGAAGCTGACGTCGCCTTCTTTCGGCGGTCTTTCGTTGGCGTTTACCTACGATCCCGTGGGCGCAATCGTCGAAGTGAAGAGCGGCGACGGCGAGAATGCTCTGACCAAATATGACTACGACAGTTTGGGGCGCCTTGTTCGTACCAAGGACGGCCAGACCAATGTGCCGATTGAGAGCTACACGTATGACCTTACCGGCAATCGGACATCGTTGACCACTGCTGCCGGCACCGACCTTTATCAGTATGAGAGAAGCAGCCATCGCCTGAAGTCGGTGGCGGGCGAGGAGCGTCAGTACGATGCAGCGGGCAACACCCTCAGCATTGGCGGTCGCCAATTCTCTTACAGCGACGCCAACCGCATGAGCAACGTCTCTTATGGCGGCATGCCAGCGGAGTCGTATGCGTACAACCACCTTGGCGAGCGGGTGCTGCGTATGCCTGTGGGCAAAGCTGCGGAGACCTCGATGTACGATGAGTCCGGGCGGTGGTTGGGGAGCTACAGCGCGACAGGTCAGCCGCTCCAGCAGGTCATTTGGATGGGGGACTACCCAGTGGCAGTCATTAGCAGCCCATCGCCGGGTGTTCCGGAGATTGCCCGAGTTGAGCCTGATCATCTGGGGACTCCCCGTGTTGTGATCGATCCGGCTCGTGGTGTTCCGATCTGGGAATGGAGCATGGCGAGCGAAGCATTTGGAAATCAGATGCCGAACACAGATCCGGATCGCGATGGCGTAAAGTTCGAGCTCGCTCTTAGGTTTCCAGGGCAGCAGGCTACGGATGCAAGTGGGATGTACTACAACTATCAGCGGGACTATGAGCCGTCTGTAGGGCGATACTCGCAACGTGATCCGATTGGGCTCGCAGGCGGCATAAGCGGCTATGCTTACGCCTCGGGGAGGCCAACTACAAAGTTCGACCCCAGCGGTCTCATCGACGTATGGGTCTGGATGCCGCTTCCGTATGAGGGCGGAGTGCCAAGCTATGGAAAGTTGCACTCTTCCTTTGGTCATGTGTCCGCAACGTCACTTGGCACGGACTATTCATTCGGGCCGGGAGGAAACTATATTTCCAATGACTACGTATCGAAGCAACTGGAGCTTAGGAGCGGAATAAAGCACACGCTAAATCTGCGTCCAGAGGTGGAGCGCAGTGTGGCGGCGTGCCTGAGCCGCCCAAGGGAAAGCTACTCTGCATTGACCAACAACTGCGCCACGCCTATACAAGAGTGTCTGCGTGAGAACGGACTTCGCATGCCGCCCTACAATTTGATTCTTCCTGAGTCACTCAACCACTTTATGTGGTGGATGTTCGACACTTCTGAAGTGCATAAGAGGAGCGTAGAATGAGGTCAATGCTCATCAATATTATTGCAATGGCCGCTGCTGCCAGTGCAGCTGGGTGCCAGCCGCCTAGCAAAGAGGTGGTGCCTCAGTCTGCCATGCTTATCTATGATGATGTCGATGCCGGGCGTGTTATTGGATCCTCAGAGACCGCACTTCCAATTCTTGGTTTCATCTATCCAGACAAGACAAACTATGTGTTGAAAGTCTGCTATCACGGACGTGTTGGCTACGTAAGGGACGGCATAGCGGCGGTAAGACCTTCGACATCTCGATCACATGAGTGTCACTGAGGCGCGCTCATCGAAGGTCATACCTCACGGCTGCGGATGGTAGCGGGGTTGAGCGGGGTGTGAGACCAGTGGGGCGCATGGATGTTCCTGTCTACCCTGCTGATTGTGCAACTCTGCTTCTGCGCTGTGGATCTACTCCAGCAGTCCCTCTCGGTCCGTATAGGGGTACGCCATAAGTTGTGGGTATTGCTGGAATCGCAGGGAGGGATCAAAAGACCATTCCTCACCGCGCCGTAATCTTCTTTAGCGTTGTTGGATAGGCTCTACTTGCATCATCCGGACCGACCAGAAGGTGGTGATACAGCTCTCGATCTGTATGGCGCGGCGAAGGGTTGGGAGGTCTCCGCCGCGATGAATAGCTCGTCCCGCAGACACCGCGCGCGATTCTGAAGAAGTGGATTTCGGACTAGGTGGTTGAATGATCTCTAAATCGTGCGTGCCAATTCTGGCGGCGCTCATCTGCCTTGCCGCTTGTGAGGGAAGAGGCCGGAATTACGAGTCGCTGAGCGAGATGCAGCAGTCAAACGACTATTCAGTAGTTGCGGGGACGTCGGTTCCAGGCGACGCCCGCAACATCGCTGTGGACCTGGATGCTGAGAAAGGACTGCACTACCTATCCTACGTAACAAGCGATGAGAGCTACTCTGTTGTAATGCTTGGTTTATCGCCAGCTCGGCCGCACCTACTACCCGGCCGCGCAGGACTTCCGTCGCCGCCTCAACACCGTCACCGACCGCCGTGGCATCCAGACCAAGTACGTGTATGGCACCGGTACCGACACGGTGAGCGGGCAACCGGTGAGCGTGCAGACTGCCACCGAGGCAGTCGGCCTGCCCGAACAGCGCGTCATCGAAACCCAGACCGTCGTGGCCAGCAACCGTGTGGCGCTCAGCCGCGTTGGCAACCGAGAAACGCACATTACCCGCAACGCACGCCTGCAGCCGGCCACCATCGCCGTACGCGACACCACCACCAACCAGGTGCGCACCACCACGCTGAGCTACTGCGAGGCGGCCGATGTGGCTGTGCCCGGTGCTGGGCCTGCTCAAGCAGGTGGACGGCCCGCGCACCGACGTGAGCGACGTGGTGACCTACAGCTACTACGCCGCCGACGATGCCGGGTGCGCGACTGGCAGCACAGGCACCTGCAACTTCCGCAAGGGCGATCTGCTCAGCGTGAGCAACGCGTTGGCCCAGACCGTGCAGACGCTAGCCTACGACACCGTGGGCCGCCCGCTGTCGGTAGTGGACAGCAACGGGGTCATCACCGACTACACCTACCACCCGCGCGGCTGGCCCACCTCGGTCAGCGTGCGTGGCGACACGCCGGCAAGCAACCGCACCACCCAGATCAGCTACTGGCCCACAGGGCAGGTGCAGGAAGTCACCGAGCCCGACGGCAGCACGGTCACCTACATCTACGACGCGGCCCAGCGCCTCACCGACATTGCCGACAACGCGGGCAATACGGTCCACTACACGCTCGACAACGCCGGCAACCGTCTCAACGAAGATACGGTAGACGCCGGCGGTACGCTGCGCCGCACCCTGGCCCGCATCTACAACACGCTGGGCCAGCTGACCACGTTGAAGGACGCCGGCAATCACGCCACCGCGTTCACCTACGACGCAGGGGGCAACCCCGCCAGCGTGACCGACGCCTTGCAGCGGGTGACCACCCAGCAGCACGACCCGCTGAATCGTCTCGCGCGCATCCTGCAGGACGTAGGTGGCATCGCGGCCGAGATTAAATCCAGCTACAACGCGCTGGACCAGGTCACCCAGGTCACCGACCCCAAGGGTCTGCACACCAGCTATGCCTACAACGGCTTCGGCGACCTCACCGGGCAGGCCAGCCCGGACAGTGGCGGCACCGGCTTCACCGTGGATGCGGCGGGCAACCGCAAGACCCGCACCGATGCACGCGGCGTCACGGCCACCTACTACTACGACGCGCTCAACCGCCTGACCGGCGTCGCCTATCCGGACCCGAATCTAGGCATCGGCTACACCTACGACACGGCCCCGGCCGCATGCGCAGCGAGCGAGCGCTTCGCCAAAGGCCGCCTGGCGCAGGTGCTGCACGCAGGCGGCAGCACGGCTTACTGCTACGACCGCTTCGGGCAGATCACCCGCAAGGTGCAGACCGTCAACGGCGTGAGCAATACCCTGCGTTACGCCTACACCCCGGGTGGACGTCTTGCCCAGCTGACCTATCCCGATGGCAGCATCGCCGACTACGTGCGTGACAGCCTTGGCCGCATCAGCCAGGTCGGCCTGACCCGCCCGGGGCAGACGCGCCAGCTGGTGGTGAGCAACGTCACCCATGCACCCTTCGGCCCGGCAACCGGCTGGACGTACGGCAATGGCCGGCAGCTGCAGCGCCCGGTGGACACCGACTACCGCCCGCAGGCGGTGCATGATCCCGCCGCCGGCGGCCTGTCGCTGGGCTTCGGCTACGACCCGGTGGGCAGCATCACCGAGCTGAAGAACGGCACGGGCTCCACCCTGCAGGCCAGATATGCCTACGACACACTGGGCCGCCTGACCCAGACCCAGGATGGCGCCACCAGTACGCCGATCGAGACCTACGGCTACGACGCCACCGGCAACCGGACGTCGCTGACCACCGCCAGCGGTACCGCAAGCTACACCTACCCGGCTGACAGCCATCGCCTGCTGGCGGTAGACGGTGAGGCGCGCAACCACGATGCGGCAGGCAATACCGTCAGCATTGGCGGCAAGGAGTACGTCTACAACGATGCCAACCGCATGAGCCAGGTGAAGCAGGCCGGTGCGGTGTTGGAGGCGTACACGTACAACCACCGTGGCGAGCGGGTACTTCGCACGCCGACGGCGGGCAGCGCGCAGGTCACGCTGTACGACGAAGCGGGCCAGTGGCTGGGCAACTACAGCGCCAGCGGGTCACCGGTGCAGCAGGCGATCTGGCTGGATAGCTACCCAGTTGCGCTGCTCAGTGTTGCAGCGACCGGCGTACCGGAGCTGGCCTACATCCAGCCCGATCACTTGGGCACCCCACGTGTGGCAATCGATCCGGTTCGGGACGTTGCGATCTGGGAGTGGAGCAACAAGAGTGAAGTGTTCGGCAATCAGGCGCCGACCGGGGACCCTGATGGCGATGGGGTAGAGTTTGAGTTGGCGCTGCGCTTCCCGGGGCAGCAGGCGACGGATGCGAGTGGGATGTTCTACAACTACCAGCGCGACTATGATCCGGCAGTGGGGCGGTACTCTCAGAGTGACCCGATTGGGCTGGTAGCAGGGCTTAGCACCTATGGCTATGCAAATGGTCGCCCTGAGAGTTTGATTGATCGTCTTGGCCTAAAAGCATATACGGCATGTGAGACAAACGAAGTGCTGGCATATGCGCGACGCAGCGCTAAGAGCCCATTCGGTCCGACGATGGTGTTTCTGAATAGCATGGTGTTTCTTGACTACAAGGCAAACAATAGTGACCGGACGCTGTTGGAACGGGACACGTTCATTGTGGAGGGGAACACTCTAACCGCGGAGAGCTTTGGAAACTATGTGGCTGGTTATGGCGCCACATACTTGTGGGGACCCTTGGGTTGGGCGGTAACGAGCGCCGCCGGAATGGTCTTCGATCTCGAAGACTTTGGTCAAGGTCGGCCATATGATTGGGATGCGGATAGCCGTGCTGATATCGACGCAGGCACGGTAAGAGCGTTTGAGGAGATGGCTGGCTTTAAGTCTGTTGGCTGCGGATGTGGGAGATGAAAAAATGATGATATTGGTTGCTGTATTCGTGATTCTCCTGGGAATTTTTGGGTACCTTTCCGTTACAGCGAAGACGCACACGCGCAGAGCGTTTTCGGTGATGGGGATACTTGCCATGAGCCTTGGTGCATACGTATGGGTGCACATACTGGCGCGAGTGGCTGCATCCCAGACCCGGCAGGACATGATCGGGATTGGTGCAGGGGCCATGTTTCTCCAGATCCGCCCGGTGCTCTTTCTTCAAATTCTCATTGCTGTAGTGCTTGCCCTGTGCATATTTCTTAAGAAGAAAACTTAGGCTGGATGTGGCGTCGCTGCGTCTTGAGGAGGGGCCGGTCAACGGAGGGATCGGCCGGTTATTCTGTCAGTGGGTGAACTGGACGTCTGCTACACCGCCACATCGGGAGCTTCGCGCGAGCCGTATCAACAGCAATTGGTCTGTGATTGGAGTTACCTTGAATTGCACGAATCCAGCAGGCTCAGCACCGCCAACAAGAGCCCCTCGTAACGAGTTCACGAAGAGTGAAGATGGGTATGGAATGAGGTTGGGCCTGTTGATGGCGCTGGTAGTGCTCGGGTTCTCTGCTTGTGCGATCACTGGCGGCGATCTGATTGTTCGCGTGAGTGGGAGGCTTCCTGAGGTCGAGGTCGACGATCTTCAAGGTGTCGTCTGCAAGATGGATGCTGTTTCGGCACGTACTGGCGAAAGCTCAATGGGCAAAGTGGTCGCAGCAAACTTTTCAGTGCCGATGATGATGGTTGTTGGGCCTGAGGCAGCTCCCTATTTCTTTGAGGTTGATTGCGAAAACGGCGAAAGATATCAGTCGAGAGAGTTCCTTATCGGCAGTCGTCAGCCTCATTCGAATGGAATTGATGTCGGCGAACTCCAGAAGAAGAAGTAGCTGATTGCTCATTCGTAAGAGCCAAGCTTCAGTGCATTCAGCTCCGCCTTACGGTGCTCCGCTAGTTGTCAGCCCTATCCTCTGAGGGCGCGTGGAGCGCATGCGTACAGGCCAATCAACCTTGACCCACACATTGCAGGTGATGCTGGGCCGACTCGCGGTTGAGGTGGTCTGTGGTTACGATGATGGCTCGAGCATTTGCTTCTATGCTCATGGCGGGCGCGTAGTAGCAATGGCGGTAGGCGCTGGGCCCTGAAGGGCTGAGTTGGCATGCCGGCTGCCCGTGCGACCTTTAGACATCACTTGGGAGCTTCTGCAGTTCGAGCCTACACCATGACCAAAAGAACTCTCGCCACCAGTAGCCTCGTTGTTGTCCTCGCGCTATCGCTCGCGGCGTGTGGTCCTACGACCCAAGCGCAGGAGTTCTACGATGCCTTGAGGCTTCAGGATCAACAGAAAATCAGTGAGATTGTTGCGCAGGGCGCGGATGTCGACAAGACACGTCTGGACGGGTTCCGCCCGCTTCACTTCAGCATCGCGAACAACGCGGATGCGTCGGTTGATTGGCTTCTTGCTCATGGAGCCGACGTGGAATCAGAGGATGGTCGTGGCAATACTCCACTCCTGTGGGCGGTGAGCATGAAGAATGATCGTGTAATCGATATCCTTCTTCGAGCCGGCGCCGACCCCTGCGGTGCGGGAAAGGGTGGAGAGACACCAAGGCAGATGGCACAGGAGTACGCCGATGCGAAAGTTCTGGCCCGTCTAGGGCCGTGCAAAGGCGGAACGTGATCTTCGTGGAATGTCTGAGTCTCGCCACGGCCTGGATGTGGCAGGGTTAGCCAATTCTCCAAGGTCGGAGCGAATCCAATGGAGCGGAGTATGGATGCTGGTGGTAGCTTTCGAGCGTGGGCGATCCTTGCCGGCTTGGTGATCTCGGGCGGCACCGCCGCCGCGGAGAAGTCGGCGTTCTTTGTTGAGAATGCCGGCTCTGTGACCGATGGGTGCCTCGACGTTGGCACTCGAGAGCTGCAGTTTTCATGCCACCGAATTGAATCGGGTGTTGGCACCGTAGTTGCTCTCAGGCTCTACAAGCGCTCCTGGAAGACAGACGGCGCGAGCTTTCGCAAGATGACTGTCTATTTGCCGGCGAACCTGAAGGCAGGAGACCAGCTCTCGCTGGACGACGGCGTGGCACGGGTGTTCTTCAGCAGAGGGTCAAGCGCGTTCGCCGGGAAGCGGGGCTGCTATGGGCGGGCGGAGTCGGGGGAGGTGGAGGTTCTATCGCTGACCAGGAAGATGATCGCCATCAGGGTGAGTGCACCCATTCCGTTGAGTTCGCCACTCGGTTTCCCCAAGGAATGTCCTGGAGCGGAGAACGTAGATATGGTCATTCGGGCCGTTCCCGCGCAGCTTGCTGGGTTGGGCGCATGGGAGGGGCGGCCAGGCCCCACCGACTCCCCCTTTGATGAAGCGAACCCAACGAATTGATTGGGGGCCATTCACCAACGGGTGCGTGCCCGCCATCTTTGGGGGGCATGGGATTCGCGCCAGTCCCACGGTATTGCGCGCGTTGCATGCATCCAAATGTAAATCCAGCGCAGCTCCCTGCACTGGATCAAGGAGCTAGACTCGGATGGACAGTGATCAATTGGTTGAGTTAGAGGCGGTGAGAGTCAAGTACTACTCGACGCACGATGAACAGTGCTTCTTTGACTGGCTCGGACGGATGGAATGTGTGAGGCGCTTCTACGGGCGCGGTGACACCCTGTACATCGTCATTGACAGAGCGCTGCTCAGTCGGCGTGAGGTGCATGATCTCCTGGGATTCTTCTACCGGTACAACATCTCAATGACGCAACTGCGTGTACTGGAGACCCCTGAGTTCTCGAGTTTTCTTCGAGATCGAGATGCCTATTGGAACTATCGAATGTTCAGGTCAAAAGACGCGGCCGCCTGGGTGGCCCGGGGCGGAGTCCAGTCATGACCATGCTGATGGGCCCAACTGTGCGCACCTTCATTCATCGTTCGGCGATGCTGTCTGTCGCGCTGTTGGTTGCGGCGTGTGATGACGGTACTAGAGGTGAGCTCCAGGCGAAGCCCATCTATGGCGACATGAACGGTCTTTACTACGGGGAAATGTGCGAGGCCGGTAGCCAGGAGTTCAGTGGTGATCGGACGAGGGCTATCCGAGTCATCAACGAGAAGGATCAGTGCGCCGTTCTCTACATCGATGGAGTCGATAGGGGAGGGGCCCTCATGATCTATCCCGGGCCAACCAAGCTAAGCGCGAACTGTGGCAGTCTGGTCGAGAAGCTGGTTGGTCATCGTGCTCATGAAACCGTCTTGGCTCAGGTGAAAAGGGCCTGCGCGGGAGCGGGAGAAGGTTAGGGTCGACGGGCGTGCGGAATCTGGCCATGACGCAGGCGGAGCGACGTAAACACCGTTCGGGCAATCAACGGAGTTTGACGTGATCGGGGCCATGGTTGGGAACCCACGTGGTATAGGAAGATGCCGTCGAGCGCTGCCAGAGTGGAAGAGTGATGGGAAGTGGCGACATTGAAGCTGGGATCTTCTGGCTCGGAAATCTACGAAAGCAGGTAGGGAGAACTCCATGAAAGAGGTGTCTGTGGACCTCGTCCTCTACTTACTCGGTGGGATCGGACTACTGGCAATCGGAATAATTCCTTTCCGGGTGGTGCAGACGGTGCGTAGCGGGATCATCTTCGCTAGCCGTGGGGTCCCTTCCCGATACTTGAGACTTCTGATTGCAGTGGCGCTACTTGCACTTCTGTGTCTGGACGCCTTCGTCTTCGCGCGTGTTACCCACTGCCTGACTTCTGTGCATTGTGGCCCTGGTGTCGCTTCGGGTTGGCTGGCTGTGGCTCTGCTGGGTGCCACATACGTTGTCATGGAGCTTGTAGCTGTATCGGTTAGTCTCATGTGGCGTCGCGCTGCGCCTCGTTGACGCAGTAGGGTCCATCTTCGTCGGCTAAGTTCGAAGGTTCCGGGGTTGAGGTGAGTATGCGTAACCACTCTGTTCTCATTTTCATCGCGCTTCTATGTTCTTCGTGTGCTGAAGATCAGCGGGGGGGGCTTCAGCGAATCCGCTGGAAGATGAGCAAGTCGAATGCGCCAAGCCCGCTCGTCTGAAGATAGAGCCATGGGGTAAGGGCGGCGCATCAAAGGCGTGCGAAATCGCTGACGGGCCTTTTGTGGCCGCAGAGGATGGGTACATTCATTTGCGGGGCCAATTCGAGTCTGGACGAAAGGCTGGGGTATGGCGGTGGTATGACCGAAATGGAGTGGTGACAAGGACGATTGACTACTCGGAGCACGCTCCCGGCGCGGAATGACGAGACAGGCCGTCTTTTTGGCTTTCACTGTGGCGTGGCTTCTGGGAGTCGACCTCCCATCTCTTGGAGCAGGGCGTGAGATCCAAGTTCATGTGTGTGCTGGCGATGCTCGCAGCGAGCATGTTCCTCTCGGGCTGTGATGCGCCAGGGGAGGGGCCGCGTGCTGAGCAGGCCAGGGCAATAGCCAATGGCGTCGTGCAGCGGGTCGACGTGTACTACCAAGCGCACGGAGGGTATCCGACCTCACTCAGTGAGATCGATCCGAACCTTGAAGGCGAAGTGCTGGGATCGCCTGAGAACCCGGTACGGATCTTCTACCGTTCTTCGTCCCCGGAGCGGTATGAGATCAATTTCAAATACTACGGCCCGGGGAGCAACATATGCGGGCGGACAAGCGAGTTGGGGCCCGACGACTGGAGTTGTGTCGGGGCGTACTGATGAGGGGGGCGGCGATCAACCGGCCGCGCGTGGTAGCTCACAAACCGGCGGGGTAGAGCGGACTGTTAGTCCGCTGGGTTTCGGGTGGGGCACGCGTGCATGCGGACGGCAGCGGACTAACAGTCCGCTCTACCCAGTCGGGTTCGGTGGCTGTTCGTGCGCGCAATGATCGTTTGCGGCTTCAGGCGCATTGCGACATGCGTTAGTTCCTATCAACCGAAGCTCGTCTATCATTCGGAACAAGCAATTTCCCTTCGCGTGCAGCATTGCGCATGGTGTTGCCTCGGAGCCTGAAACCTCCTTGAGCGCTAAAGTGTGGACGTCCTATGTCGGGAGGGTGGCGAAATACAACACCTTCGCGGAAATACGTCATGCCGTGCGCGTTCAAGCGGATTTCAGCCTCCCGACTCCCTCGCCATTCCGGCGAGGGAGACTTCCTCGGAGGTGGCATATGCGTCGTTCAAAGCCGGATTCACCCTCAAGCCAACAACCCCAAACGCGCATCGGCATGTGTGCGCCCGAGCGCCTGCGTGTTGGATCGCTCAAGCACCCCGCAGGCCATGATCTGCCGGACGGTGGCCGCATTCCATGCATCGTTCTGCGTGGTATGTGGCTGGAGCGGTTCGAGCTGCCAGTGGGTGCGCGTGTACTCGTGGAGGTGGCGCACAAGCGGGTCACGCTGAAGCTGGATGAGACGCCTGTGGTGGTGCCGTACCGGTATCAGGATCACGCGCCGAAGAAGAAGCGGCGGGTGTTGGATGTGACGACGGGCGAGGTGTTGGAGTAGGGCGGCATTGTCGAACCGTGTGGGGTGCCTCCTGGTAGGGTCGCATCCCTATCGACCGCCGCCCGTTTTGGACCGTTCGGTGGTGGCATGACCGTTGGCGAAAGCGCGCGTTTCGTTTTTGGGTCATGCGTTCTTCGCGCCGATCAGTGTTACGTGCAGTCGACCGGAGTCCGACCCTACCGAGCTTCGCGGTGGCGCACCAACAACTGCGTCATCAACGCCCGCAACGCCGGTGGGCGTACCGGCTTGGAAAGGAACCCCCATCCGTTCTCCATCGCCTGCGCCCTCAACGCATCGTCGCGTTCGGCGGTCACCAGAATCACCGGCGGGCGCGCACGCCACAGGGTGCACAGCTCCTCATACAGATCCGGCCCGTGCCACTGGCCCATGCGCACGTCCAGCAGCAACAACTGCGGCACGTTGAGCGCAGAGGCGATCTCCAGCGCCGCCTGTGGTCCATCCGCCAGTTCGACCGAACACCCCCAGCGTTCCAGCAACGCGCGCGTTGCTGCACACACGCGCGGATCATCATCGATGCTCCACACCCGGCAGCGGCGCAGCGGGCTGTCGTCGCCGGGCTCAGGGGCCGCGATCGGCACCGCCGCAGGTGCGGGAATGTCCGCCGCATCGCCCATCGCCACCGTCACTGCGAACACGCTGCCACGCCCCAGTGTGGAGCGCAGGCTGATGCGGTGCCCCAGAAGTCGGCCGATACGCTCGACAATCGCCAACCCCAAGCCGGCGCCGCGTTCCTGGTCCACGCCGTCATCCAACCGGCGGAACTCTTCGAAGATCTCGCCCTGCAGGCTCTCGGGAATGCCCGGGCCCTGGTCGTGCACTTCGATGCGCAGTTGGTCGCCCACCCGCCGGCAGCCAATCAGCACGCGCCCACGCGGGGTATAGCGCAGCGCATTGGAGAGGAAGTTCTGCAGGATGCGGCGCAGCAGCGCTTCATCGCTTACCACCACCGCGCGCGTATCCACCCAGTCCAGCTGCAGGCCACGGCCTTCGGCGGCAATGCCGAATTCGCGCGCCAGTGTTTCCAGCAGGGGCGACAGCGCGAACGCACGCACATGCGTCTGCAACGTGCCGGACTCCAGCCGCGAGATATCCAGCAGGCTGTTGAGGATGGAATCCTGCGCGGCCAGCGCGGCATCCACATGTTCGCTCAGTTCACGCGCATCGCCGCTCAGCTTGCCGCGCAGCACGGAGACGAACATGCGCGCGGCATTGAGCGGCTGCAGCAGGTCGTGCACGGCCGAGGCCACGAAGCGGGTCTTGTAGCGGTTGGCCCGCTCGGCCTCGCGCCGCGCCTCATCCAGGTCGCGGGTGCGCTCGGCCACGCGGTGCTCCAGCGCGTCGGCCAGCGAGCGCAGTTCACGCGCGGTGTTCTTGTAGGCGGTGATGTCGGCATAGCTGGTGACGAAGCCGCCGTCGGGCAGGGGATTGCCGCGGATCTCCAGCACGGTGCCGTCGTCTTTCTCGCTCTCGCGCATATGCGGGCGGCCGCTGCGCAGGTGATTGAGGCGGCGCTCGATCGCCTCATCCACAGGCCCGGGGCCCAGCAGGCCACGGCGCGCGTTGTAGCGGAATGCCTCTTCAATGGGGCGACCCACGCGGATCAGGTCGGGCGGGAAGCGGAACAATTCCAGATACCGCGCATTCCACGCCACCAGCTTCTGCTCGCTGTCGATCACCACCACGCCCTGTGGCAGGTGGGCCAGGCTGCGGCTCAGGCCGCTGTCGGCCTGCTGGGCGGCCTGCAGCACGCCGTCCTGCGCGGTGCGCAGTTCCTGCGCGTGCTGCTGCAGCACCGCTTCCAGCTCGCGCCGGCTGCGCTGGCGGTGCGAGGCCAGCCGCCGCCGCTGCTGCACGAACAGGGAAAGGAAGCACAGCGCGAGCCAGATGCCGCCGGCCGCCAGCGCGGTGCTGCGGCCCACGGCGGCGCTGGCGCCGGCATCGTGCAGCAGGTGCAGCTTCCACTGCGGGTCGGTGAGGGTGTAGGTCTGCCACAGCATCGGGCGCGGTAGTGAGGGCTGTTCCAGCCGCACCATGCGGCCGCCGTCGCTCAGGACATCCAGCGTGCGCGCCCGCAGCGGCTGCAGCGAACGGTCGGCGTACTGGCGGGTGGCCAGCATTTCGCTGCGTTCGGCCGGCGCCAGTGGGCGCAGCAGGCGATAACGCCAGGCATCGCCATTGGCCAGGAACACCACGTCGTGGGCATCGCTGGCCAAGACGATGTCGGTGCTCTGCAGCCACTCCTGTTCGAGTGCGCGCAGTTCGATCTTGATGGCGATCACGCCCAGTACGGCGCCGTTCGCATCGTGGATGGCCTGCGACAGGAAGTAGCCCGGCACGGCGGTGGTCATGCCGGTGCCGTAGAAGCGCCCGCTGCCGGTGGCCATGGCCTGCTGGAAATACGGCCGGTAGCTGTAGTCCTCGCCCACGTTGGTGGTGGGCTGGTCCCAGTTGCTGGCCGCCACGGCAACGCCATGGCGGTCGATGAGGGTCAGGGTGGAAGCGCTGGTGACGTTGTTGGCCTGCTGGAGCTTCAGGTTGAGCCGGTGGCGTTCGGCGTCATTCAACGGCTGCCGCACGGCCTGCTGCAGGTCGGGGTCCAGCGCCAGCACTTCCGGCAGGGTGCGGAAGCGGTCGATGCGCTGCTGCAGGGTCTGCGCGTACAGATCCAGTTGGCGCTGTACCTGGGCGCTTTCGGCCGCCAGGGCGCGCTGCTGGGCATAGCGGCCGGCCACCAGGGCGGCCAGCAGGGTGCCGCCGATCATGACCAGCAGGGTCAGCAGCAGCGGGCGGTAGCGGGAGACGCGGTACATGTCATCCGGGCGGATCTGGGGAGAGGAAAGCACTCACGGTGCATCGACACTGCGGTGGGATAGTAGCGCCGCGTAGTCTGCCGTCCACCCTGGTCGCGGCAGGGGGGGAAGCGTTTATCCGACAAGGGTTACGCAAGGGTTACGCAAGGAGCTTCACATGAAACGTGTACTCATGTTTCCGGTGCTTTGTACCCTGATGCTGTCTGGTCAGGCCAGTGCCCTCCAGTGCCAGGCGGGGCATTCCCAGGTCATTCTTGAGTCTGTGAAGGAGCATCCGCGTGCGCGGATGGACGCGGATGCATCGGCGCCAGGCAACAACGTCCCTGGGCTGACAGCCGAAGAAATGCGGCGTGGGCCAGATCTTTCGACAACGGATTATGTTGTGGATCTCAGGGGCAAACCCGCCCTGACGTGGGCGGAAATCGAGAAGTCCTACAGCTTGGCATCGGCGGTGCTGTATGTCGGTTACAAGCGTCGTGATCCCGCAGTCATGAAGTACGCCGGTACGGCACAAGCCGGCGGCGTAAAATGCATGCGTTTCATTCCATTCAACCCGAGTGAATCCTTCCGGAGCGGTTTGAGTCGCGTCGCGGGAGGCGGGGGAGACCGCTCACCGTCAGTGTGTTTCGTTGACAGCGACAGGGTCAGCACGCATCTTGCCGTTGACGTGAGTGCCCGCGCCAGGCCGTTGGGAGGGACAAGGGCGCCTAAGGAAGAGGACATCTTCATCCAACTTCTCATTGCTCCCAATAAAGGGGGCGAGGATGAGGATAAGGCGATCATCGATTTCCCCTACGACAAGGACTGCACCGGCTAGCGTGACAGCGCGGCTGCGGCAGGGCGCTTCAAACGCCCTGCCGCTGTCTATCAGAAGTGAACCTGGGCGCGCAGTTCGAAGATTTCCGGCTTGGTGCGCACGCCGCGACGGCTGGCGTCGGCCCACACGTAGTTCGCCTGGAACTTGAAGTGGCTGGTCAGGTACCAGTTGGCACCCACGGTCCAGTCGTGCTGGCGGCCGCCGAGCACGTCGCCGTCGTCCAGGTCGATGCGGCTGTAGCGGGCGAGCAGCTCAACGGCGCCATAGTCATGGGCCGGTTTGATGTTGGCCACGGCGCCGGCAGCGTACGGGCGCGATTCGCCGGTGACGACCCAGCTGGCCAGCGCGTACTGGCCGCTGCCGGTGTAGTCCGGCTTGCCGTCACGGGTGACGGTGGTCTGCAGCGCTTCGGCCTGCAGCGAGAACGGGCCGTGGATCCAGATGCCTTCCAGGCCGGTGCGGCGGATCTGGTCGGCAGTGACCAGGGCGCCGGAATCGACCAGGCGGATGTCGGTCAGGCCGGCTTCCGGGCGCGCGCGCAGGCGGGCGCTGGCTTCATGGTGCACGTCGCGGCCATCGCGGTAGCCGCGCGGGTTTTCCTGCGAATAGGCCAGGCCCAGGTGGATGACATCGCCCGGTGCCTTCACCGGGGTCCACACGCCGCGCACGGCCTGGGTGGTGCCCGGGTTGTCGCCCTGCAGGTCCTTGCCGCCATAGGCGCCCACCTGCATGAGGTACTGCGGGCGCTCCAGCACCCACTCGGCGCCGGTGCGGCGGCCGGCGTAGAAGGCCTGCACGGGCAGGGCGGTTTCCATGAAGCTGCCGGCGCGCGAGGAGGTGTTGGCGTCCAGGCCGACCGGGGTCTTCATGTAGCCGAAGCGGAAGCGGCCCACGTCCTTGCCGAACACGGCCTTGCTTTCGAAGCGGAAGAAGACGTCCAGCCAGGTGTCGGCCTGGAAGTCGTAATAGACCATCGCGTCGTACACGCCCTTCTTCTTCAGGGTCGCGCCGAACTCCTTGCGGCGCACCGCATCGTCATCTTCGAACGCGTCGGCGCCGGAGAAGTCGTTGAGGTCGTAGGCGATGTTGGCGGTGGCGGCCAGTTCGGTGCCGTCGCTGAAGGCGACCTTGGTCGGCCAGTTGTCCCAGTCGTAATCGGCTGCGGAGGCGGCCACGGGGGCGGTCAGGGCGGTCAGGGCAATAAACAGGGGGGGCAGGCGCATGGGTTCAGGGCTGGCTTCAAAAAGGGGGCAGAACAACAACGGCCGCGCGCGGTGAAACTGTGGGGCCAGATGGCTCCGGATGACGCGGCAACCCGCCGCCGTGGGGGCGCGGTGCCCTTGCAGTGTAGGCACTGGCGGGGGCTGAACCGGGGGGCTAGTACCAATAGGTTATCTGCGTAGCGGTGCGCTGGGCGTAAAAAGACGACGCCCGATGCCGCCGTCCGCGGCCGGCATCCACCGTGACACTGCCGGAGCTTCCCATGCACGTTCCCACCGCTGCCCCCCTTGCGGCCAAGCCGCTGCCGTTCTACCGCCAGCTGTATTTCCAGGTGGTGGTGGCCATCGTCCTGGGCGCCATCCTCGGCCATTACGAGCCGGCCTTCGCCGAATCGCTGAAGCCGCTGGGCGATGGCTTCATCAAGCTGGTGAAGATGATCATCGCCCCGGTGATCTTCCTGACCATCGTGACCGGCATCGCCGGCATGACCCACCTGCGCACGGTGGGCCGGGTCTTCGCCAAGTCGATGGCCTACTTCCTGTTCTTCTCCACCCTGGCGCTGATCGTGGGCATGGTGGTGGCGCACGTGGTCCAGCCCGGCGCCGGCATGAACATCAACCCGGCCGACCTGGACCAGACGGCGGTGCACAGCTACGTGGAAAAATCCCACGAGCTGACCCTCACCGGCTTCGTGATGGACATCATTCCGGCCACGCTGGTGAGCGCGTTCGTGGATGGCAACATCCTGCAGGTGCTGTTCGTGGCGGTGCTGTTCGGCATTTCGCTGGCCCTGGTGGGTGAGAAGGGCCGCCCGGTGCTGACCTTCCTGGAGGCGCTGACCGCGCCGGTGTTCCGCCTGGTCCACATCCTGATGAAGGCCGCCCCGATCGGCGCCTTCGGTGCCATCGCCTTCACCATCGGCAAGTACGGGGTGGGCTCGCTGATCAACCTGGCCTGGCTGGTGGGCTCGTTCTACCTCACCGCGTTCCTGTTCGTGGCGGTCATCCTGGGCGTGGTCTGCCGCCTGTGCGGGTTCTCGGTGTTCAAGCTGGCCCGCTACCTGAAGGCCGAGCTGCTGCTGGTGCTGGGCACCTCGTCCTCGGAATCGGCGCTGCCCTCGCTGATGGAGAAGATGGAAAAGGCCGGCTGCAGCAAGTCGGTGGTGGGCCTGGTGGTCCCCACGGGCTACTCGTTCAACCTGGACGGCACCAACATCTACATGACCCTGGCCGCGCTGTTCATCGCCCAGGCCACCAACACCGAACTGACCCTGGGCCACCAGATCGCGCTGCTGCTGGTGGCGATGCTGAGCTCCAAGGGCGCCGCCGGCGTGACCGGTGCCGGCTTCATCACCCTGGCCGCCACGCTGGCGGTGGTGCCGGAGGTGCCGGTGGCCGGCATGGCGCTCATCCTGGGCGTGGACCGCTTCATGAGCGAGTGCCGCTCGCTGACCAACTTCATCGGCAACGCGGTGGCCACGGTGGTGGTCTCGCGCTGGGAAGGCGCGCTGGACCGCGACCGCCTGGCCCTGGCGCTGGATGGCCGCGAAGCCGAGCTGCCGCCGCTGGCCACCGACGACCTGCCGTCGCCGCTGACCGCGCCGCTGCCTGCCCCGGTCCGCTGAACACGCCTCCCCCTCGATGTGTGTGTTGCAGGGTCGTGCCGCTCCCCCCTTGGGCGGTACGACCCTGCCTTTTTCGCAGGTATTCTGGTGATGCGGGCTGTCATCGGGTTCCGGCAGTCTGGCGTTGCATACGCCTGCGCACGGCCTTCGATATGTGCGGTCGCAGCATGATCGCGACAGCGTAGCGACAGGTCCACCCACGCCAACGGGGGTATGATCCCCTGTTCCTCTCGCCCATTCATCTGCAGAAAGCGATGTCCAACGAAGATTTCAAACAGGCCGCCCTCGACTATCACCGCATGTCGCCGCCGGGCAAGATCAAGGTCACGGCGACCAAGCCGATGCTGACCCAGCGCGACCTGTCGTTGGCCTATTCGCCGGGCGTGGCACACGCCTGTGAAGCCATCCTGGCCGACCCGCAGCAGGCCAGCGAGCTCACCGCCCGCGGCAACCTGGTCGCCGTCATCTCCAACGGCACCGCCGTGCTGGGCCTGGGCAACATCGGCCCGCTGGCCGGCAAGCCGGTGATGGAAGGCAAGGGCGTGCTGTTCCAGAAGTTCGCCGGTATCGATGTGTTCGACATCGAGATCAACGAGAACGATCCGGACAAGCTGGTCGACATCATCGCCTCGCTGGAGCCGACCTTCGGCGGCATCAACCTGGAAGACATCAAGGCGCCGGAGTGCTTCATCGTGGAGCGCAAGCTGCGCGAGCGCATGAATATTCCGGTGTTCCATGACGACCAGCACGGCACGGCGATCATCGTCGGCGCGGCCGTGCTTAACGCGATGGTAGTGACCGGCAAGAAGATCGAAGACGTGAAGCTGGCCACCACCGGCATGGGCGCGGCAGGCATTTCCTGCGTGAACATGCTGGTCTCGCTGGGCCTGCGCAAGGAAAACATCCTGGCGTTCGACCGTGAGGGCGTGATCCACACCGGCCGCACCGACCTGGACCCGGAGAAGGCGCGCTACGCGCGCGATACCGACAAGCGCACGCTGGCCGAGATCGTGGACGGCGCGGACATCTTCCTGGGCCTGTCGGCCCCGGGCATCCTCACCGCGGACATGGTCAAGACCATGGCCAAGGACCCGGTGATCTTCGCGCTGGCCAACCCGACCCCGGAAATCATGCCGGAAGTGGCGCGCAGCGTGCGCCCGGACGCGCTGATCGGCACCGGTCGTTCGGATTACCCGAACCAGATCAACAACGTGCTGTGCTTCCCTTACCTGTTCCGCGGCGCGCTCGACGTGGGTGCCACCGCGATCAACGAAGAGATGAAGATCGCCTGCGTGCACGCGATTGCCGCGATGGCGCGCCGCGAGGCCAGCGACCTGGGCTCGGCCTACGGCGATGAAACGCCGAGCTTCGGCCGCGACTACCTGATTCCGCGCCCGTTCGACCGCCGCTTGCTGGTGGAGCTGTCGGCCGCCGTGGCACAGGCCGCGATGGATTCGGGCGTGGCCGAGCGCCCGGTGGCCGACATGGGCGCCTACCGCGAAAAGCTGGCCCAGTTCGTCTACCGCACCAGCCTGATGATGAAGCCGGTGTACGACCGTGCGCGCGCCGACAAGCAGCGCGTGGTGTATGCCGAAGGCGAGGAAGAAGTGGTGCTGCGCGCGGTGCAGAACGTGGTCGACGAAGGCCTGGCCTTCCCGATCCTGATCGGCCGCCCGGACGTGATCGAATCGCGCATCGAGCGCATGGGCCTGCGCATGAAGGCCGGCGTCGATTTCGACGTGACCAACATCAACGACGACCCGCGCTTCAACGACTACTGGCAGTACTACCACAACCTGACTGGCCGTCGCGGCGTGACGGTGGCGGCGGCCAAAAACCTGATGCGCTCGCGCCCGACGCTGATCGCGGCGGTGATGGTGGCACGCGGCGAAGCCGATGCGCTGCTGACCGGCGTGGTGGGCCGCTTCCACAAGAAGCTGGGCTACGTGCGCAGCGTGCTGCCGCTGGAATCGAAGGTCACCTCGACCTCGGCCATGACCGGCGTGATCAACCAGCAGGGCGTGTTCTTCTTCGTGGACACGCATGTGCAGGAAGATCCGACCGCCGAGCAGATCTGCGAGGCCACGCTGCAGGCGGCTTACCGCATGAAGCTGTTCGGGATCGAGCCGAAGGTGGCGTTGCTCTCGCACTCCAACTTCGGCAGCCACGATTCCAAGGACGCGCTGAAGATGCGCACCGTGCGTGAGCTGCTGCTCAAGCGCAACCCGCGTTTGAATGTGGACGGTGAAATGCAGGGCGACACCGCGTGGGACGAGGCGCTGCGCCAGAAGCTGCTGCCCGACAGCACGCTGAAGGGCCGCGCCAACCTGTTCGTGTTGCCCAACCTGGAAGCGGCCAACATCGCCTACAACCTGGTGCGCGTGTTCACCGACGGCGTGGCGATCGGCCCGATCCTGATGGGCGTGGCCAAGCCGGCGCATATCCTGACCACCAGCGCGACCTCGCGCCGCGTGCTCAACATGACCGCGATCGCGGCGGTGGATGCGCAAATCCGCAAGCAATTGGAATCGGAGAAGGCCTGAGGCCTTCACCTAATCCAGTTGTTACCGCGCATCGCGCGGTCCGGTTTCGCAACGCGAAACGCGGATTGGGTAGCTACCGACTGTTAGTCGGTAGACCTTGAAGAAGGGACCGGTGCACCGCACCGGTCCCTTTTGCATTTGAGGGTGCCCGTACCAACCAACGTTGAACCGCAACGAACCCGCAGCCCAACCGTCACCGCGCTGCAACCTCCCCAGTGCCCAATACCCCCACGCGGCCCGGCCGTGGCGGCGGTCCGCTGGACCCCGCCACCCTGGGCCCGACCATTTCCCCCCCTCTGGAACGGCGCCATGCGCACTCGTCCTGCAAAGCGGTATTTCAAGCAGTTGTTCGCGTTGTACGCAGGATTGGTCGGCGCCCGCTGACCGGCGAGGAACCCCCGGGGTGGGGGCATCGGCCCCACCCGGCGTAGAGCCACGCCATGCGTGGCTGCTGTTCGATCAGGCACCGCGCAGCCACGCATGGCGTGGCTCTACCGATCGGGTCTGGCGCCGCGCAGCCACGTATGGCGTGGCTCTACCCATCGGGTCCGGCACCGCTAAGCCACGCATGGCGTGGCTCTACCCATCGGGTCCGGCACCGCTAAGCCACGCATGGCGTGGCTCTACGGAACGGGGGGGCTAATCGCGCCCCCGTTTCATTACGGCGCGGCTGGCGCCAGCAACTCCACCTCGGCCAGCTGCATCCGCCCCGGCCCCTCGATCCGCAACCGGTACTCGGCATAACGGCCCGGCTTGGCAATCCGGAACGGACGGGTCTGCTGCTGCCACTCGAACGTTTCACCGCTGCGCTGGTCCAGCGCCACCCAGCTGCCACCGGCCTTGCGCGCCTCCAGCGTCCACTTGCCGCCCCGGATCGGCGCATTGCCGCTGGTCAGCGTGTACATCGACGGCGAACCATCGGCCACCCCGGTGAACACAATGCTGCCCTTGCCGCCGAACGGCACCACGGTGCCCGCGTCATCATCGGTCAGCGCGGCCAGCACCCGCCCATCGTCCAGCTGCGCCCGCGCACCGCTGCCCAGCAGGTCATGCAGGAGCGCCGGGCGCTCACCACGCGCGGTCAACGAACGCGGCGCATCGTCCGGCCCCGTGCCCCAGGTCGACGGCGCCGGGCCCATTTCGAAGTCCAGCGTCGCGCCCTTGGCGATCACCTCATGCGGCACCCAGGTCTTGGTCCACGGCTGGCCGTTGATCTTCAGCGACTGAACGTAGAGGTTGCGGTCCGAATTCTCCGGGGCATTCACGGTCAACACCGCGCCGCCCTGCAGTTCCACCCGGGCGTGCTTGAAGGCCGGTGAACCAATCGCGTACTCCGGCGACCCCATCCGCAGCGGGTACAGGCCCAGCGAGGCCAGCACGTACCACGCCGAGGTCTCGCCATTGTCTTCATCGCCCGGGTAGCCCTGGCCGATCTCGCTGCCCACGTACAACCGCGACAGGATCTCGCGCACGTGCTGCTGGGTCTTCCACGGCTGCCCGGCGTAGAGGTACATCCAGGGAATGTGGTGCGAGGGCTGGTTGCTGTGCGCGTACATGCCCATGCGCACATCGCGCGCTTCGGTCATTTCATGGATGGTGCCGCCGTAGGAGCCGGAGAACTTGGGATCCGCCGTTTCAGGCGTGCTGAAGAACGTATCCAGTTTCTCGGCCAGCTTGGCGCGGCCACCATACAGGCCGGCCAGGCCTTCGCCGTCATGCGCGGCGGTGAAGGCGAACGTCCAGCCGTTGGATTCGGTGTAGTCGTGGCCCCACACGCGTGCGTCGTAGTCCTTCGCAGCCACACGCCAGCTGCCGTCTTCCTTGCGGCCCTGGAAGAAACCGGCGGCGGGGTCGAACACGGTGGCGTAGGTGCCGGCGCGAGCGCGGAAGTAGGCCGCCTCGGTGGTGTAGCGTTCGCGCGCGGCGGGACTGTCGGCCCGCTTGGCCAGCGCGGTGGCCATGTTGGCGATGCCGAAATCGTTGAGCGCGCCTTCCATCGTCCACGACATGCCTTCATGCACGTCGGCACTGGCGTAGCCGCGGAAGGTGGACTTGTCCATGCCCTTGCGGCCGACGTGGCGGTCCGGCGGCACCACGGTGGCGTTGCGCAATGCGGCCTGGTACGCCTCATCCGGATCGAAGCCCTTGATGCCCTTGAGGTAGGCGTCGGCGAAGGCGACGTCCGAACTGGTGCCCACCATCAGGTCGGCATAACCGGGCGAGGACCAGCGGGCCACCCAGCCGCCGGCGCGGTACTGCTCCAGGAAACCCTGCACCAGCGCGCCGGCGTCGTCCGGCGTGAACAGCGTGTAGGCCGGCCATGTGGTGCGGAAGGTGTCCCAGAAGCCGTTGTTGACGTACACCTTGCCATCGCGGATCGGCGCGAAGCTGCGCACCGCGCTGCCATCGGTGTTGTCCTCGGCGGCACTGGCCTGGCTGGCGTAGCGCCAGTCCGGTGCGGCGGCGGTGCCGGCGTTTTCATGCCCGGAGTTCGGGTACAGGTACAGGCGGTACAGGCTGGAATACAGCGTGGTCTTCTGGTCGTCGCTGGCCTGGCCGATGTCGAATCGCGCCAGGCGCTGGTCCCACGCGTCCTGCGCGCGGGCGGCGACGGTATCGAGGGTGTCGTCGCTCGCCAGCTCCAGCGCCAGGTTGTGGCGGGCCTGTTCAACGGAGATCAGCGAGGTGGCGATGCGCATGGTCACCCGGCGGTCGCTGCCCGGGTCGAACTTGATGTAGCCGGTGGGGCGGCCGGTGTTGATACGCCCGCTGCTGCGCCACGGCCGGTCGAAGCTGGCCACCACGTACATGCGGGTGGCGCCGTTGGACAGGCCGCTGCGCGTATCGGTGTAGCCCGACAGCGTCTGCGTGGCTTCGTCCAGGGTGATGCCGCCGCGTGCGTCGACGTTGTCGAACAGCAGGTTGGCGTCACCGTCCTTGGGGAACTCGAACTGGAACAGCGCGGCGTGGTCGGTCGGTGCGATCGCGGCCGCGATACCGTTGTCGAAGCGCACCGCATAGCGGTACGGGCGCGCGCTTTCGTTGTCGCGCGCGAACGACAACGCGCGCTTGCTGCGGTCGGCCTCGGGCACGCCACGGCTGGCCGACGGCATCACCTGGAAGGTCTGGCGGTCGCCCATCCACGGGCTGGGCTGGTGGCTCAGCGCCAGCGCCTGCAGCTGCGGGCGGTTGGCGGCGTTGTTCTGCTCGTTCCAGCGGTACAGCCAGTTCAACGCGCCGGCATCGGTCACCGGGGTCCAGAAGTTGAAGCCGTGCGGTACTGCCGTGGCGGGGAAGTTGTTGCCGCGCGAGAAGGTGCCGTTGGCCTGTGTGCCACGGGTGGTGAGCACCCAGTCCGACGCGCGTGCCGGTGCGGTGCGCGGCTGGCTGTCCAGGCGCACGTCGTCGATCCAGCCGGAAACCGGCGCGTTGGCGGCGCTGGCCACGTCCAGCTCGATGGCGACCACGCGGCGGCCGCGCAGCGCGTCCACATCGCCCAGGCGCACCGATTTGTGCGCCCACTGCTGCGGGTACAGGGTCTTGGAATCGCCCTGTGCCTTGGCGCCGAGTGCGATGCCGTGCAGGTCGCGCGCGGCGCTGGCCGACACGCGGCTGCCATCGTCCAGCACCAGGTCCAGCGAGACATAGGTGGAGGCCACCGTGTCGTCGCCGACGATCTCCGGCAGGACCAGCCAGGACAGCGTGGTGTCGGCGTCGATGGTCACGTCGGTGGCGAACAGCCGGCTGCTGGCCGTGCCGCCGGCGCTGGCGTAGTGCAGGGCGCGCAGCCCGCTGTAGCCGACGCCGGGCTTGGCCGCATACGGTGCCTCCGGACCCTTGCCGATCTTCAGCTGCACGCTGCCCTTGCTGGCCTGCGGGGCGGGTTCGCCCGGCTCGAAGGAGGTCTGCAGGCCCTGCGCGAAGGCGGGCAGGGCGACCGCCGAGCAGGCCAGGGCGAGGGCCAGCGGAAGCAGGGCGTGGCGGGCAGGACGGGGGTGCGGCAGGGTCATGCAGGGATCTCCCGGGTGGGACTGGCGGCAGGCGAAGCCCGCATCGGCGACCTCGGCAGACAGCACCGCGCCGGCCGCCCATGGGGGCAGTCGAAGCGATGCAGGTCCGGCGGGGGACGGGCCATGCGATCGGGGGTTTGATCGGAACGCATCCGATCCTGCAACACCCGGAGCGGGTCTGGCAAGTGAAATTAGTTCGATCTAAACCCGGGAAATTCGCATATTGGCGTTTTCCATGGTGCGTCCCGTGCCGAACCGGCCACGGCGCGCCCACCGCCCCGGGTGCTAGAATCGAGGCCCTCGCAATTCCTTTCCGTGCCCCCGCCATGAGCCATACCGCCACCGCGCCCGCCAATGCCGAAAAGCGTTACACCGTGCACCGCAGCGATCTGCCGCTGAGCTGCCCGACGCCGGAGATGGCGCTGTGGAACTCGCATCCGCGCGTGTACCTGCCGATCGAAGACGAGCCCAACGGCGAAGCCGCGTGCCCGTACTGCGGTTCGGTCTTCGTGCTGGCCGACTGAGCGGGCGGAACCGAACGTGCGCCGACTGACCGTGGTGCAGCTGCTGCCGGCGCTGCACTCCGGCGGGGTTGAGCGCTCTACGCTGGAAATTGCCGCCGCGCTGGTCGCGGCCGGGCATCGCGCCATCGTGGTGTCGGCGGGCGGTCGCCTGGTCGAGCCGCTGCTGGCCAGTGGTGCCGAACACCTCACGCTGGATATCGGCAAAAAATCGCTGTGGACGCTGCGCCACGTGCGCACGCTGCGCAACCTGCTGGCCGAGACCGGCGCGGACATCGTGCATGCGCGTTCGCGGCTGCCCGCCTGGCTGGGCCTGTATGCAGTGCGCAATTTGCCGGCGGCCGTTCGCCCGCACTGGGTGACCACGGTGCATGGGCTCAATTCGCCCAGCCGCTATAGCGCGGTCATGACCAGCGGTGAACGGGTCATCTGCGTGTCCAACTGCGTGCGCGACTTCGTGCGCACTCATTACCCCAGCGTGCCGCCGGAGCGCCTGCAGGTGATTCCGCGCGGCGTGGATACCGCGCAGTTCCCGCGCGTTGGCCGGCAGGACCGGCGCCCGCGCCTGGCGGTGGCCGCGCAGCACCCGGCACTGGCCGGTGATGCGCCGCTGCTGCTGCTGCCCGGTCGCGGTACGCGGCTGAAGGGCCATCGGCATGCACTCGCGCTGCTGGCCGGGCTGCACGCCGCCGGCATACCCGCACGGCTGTGGATGCCGGGCACGCGTGAGCCGGGGCGCGAGCGCTATGTGGCCGAGCTGGAGGCGCAGGCGCGCAGCCTGGGCGTGGCCGACGCCGTGCTGATGACCGCGCCTACCGCGCGAATCGCGGAGGCCTATGCCGCCAGCGATCTGGTGCTGCAGCTGTCGGACAAGGCCGAGGCGTTTGGCCGCACCGTGGTCGAGGCGCTCTCGGTGGGCCGACCTGTACTGGGCTGGAACCACGGCGGTGTTGGTGAGCTGCTGCAACAACTGCAGCCATCCGGCGCGGTACCCTTGGGCGATGCCGATGCGCTGCTGGCCCGCGCGCAGCAGTTGCTGGCGCAGCCGCCCGCGCTTCCCACGCGGATTCCGTTCACCCTGCAGGCGATGCAACGTGACACGCTCCAGCTCTATACCTCCCTCGCTGGCTGAGCCGGTCAAGGCGCCGGGTTCGCCGGGCTTCCGTGCGGGCCGCTGGGCGCCGTGGTGGGTCATCGCGTTCGTCGCGCTGCTGCCGCTGCCCGGCATTGCCGAAACCACGCTGGGGCTGGGTGCGCTGTATGCGGCTGCGCGGATGGTGCAGCTGCGCCTGCAAGGCAAGCAGCGCATGCTCAGCAGCCCCGCGTGGGCGCTGACCAGCATCCTGTTCCTGGGCTACTGGTTGCCGCAGGCGTTTTCCGCCTTCGATGCGATCGATCCCGGCACCGCGTGGCGCAAGACCGCCGCCGGGCTGCGCTATCTGCCCTTCATGTGGCTGGTGGCCATTGCGGTGGCCACGCCTGAGCGGCGCGCCCTGACCCTGAAGGGCATCGCGATCATCACCGGGGTATGGGCGCTGGATGCGCTGGCGCAGGCCGCGTTCGGCACCAGCGCGCTGTTCTGGTCGATGGACCAGCTGAAGTGGGCCATCAGTGGCCATGGGTTGTGCCCGCCGGCAGAGATGGCGGCGGCCGATCGCCTGAGCGGTGTGCTGGGGCCGTGCAATCTGAAGTTCGGCCAGGTGCTGGCCAGCCTGTCGCCGTTCCTGTTGTTTGCTGCTGCCGCGCGTTTTGGCCGCTGGGGCTGGATGCTGGTGGCGGCTGCGGTGGGCGCGGTGCTGGTGCTGGCCGGTTCGCGTGCGGCCTGGCTGACCTATGCGCTGGTGCTGGTGTTTTCCGGCTGGCGCCTGCTGGGCGCGCGCGGGCTGCTGGCCTGCGTGGCGGTGGGGTTGGCGGCGGCGGTGGCGCTGGCCGCCGGCTCGCACCAGGTGCGCGAGCGGCTGGAGCGCACCGCGATGGCGTGGGAAGGCGAGAGCGATGGCGTGAACCAGGCCTTGTCCGGGCGCGCGCAGATCTGGGCTGCGGCGGGGTGCATGATCGAGCAGCACCCGATCAACGGCGTGGGCGCGCGTGGTTTCCGCGATGCGTACCCGCAGTGCAACCCGCACCCGGACCAGCAGGAGGTGTGGGGTGAGGGGCCGGCGCTGCATGCGCATCAGATCGTGCTGGAGATCCTGGCTGAAACCGGTGTGCTCGGCCTCCTCCTGTGGCTGGCGGCGGCCGCGCAGGCATGGCGCGCGTGGCGCTTCGCGCCGTTGGCAGCGCGTGACCGCGCGCGCCCGGCGATGCTGGCGCTGGCGGTCACCGTGTTCCCGTTCAACACCCACCTGGCGTTCTATTCCACCTTCTGGGGTGGCCTGACCCTGCTGCTGGCGGCGCTGTACGCAGGCAGCCTGCTGGCCCGCGACGAACCCTGAGAGGGGGCGTGCGCAACGGCGCTTCGCGCCCGTAGAGCCACCCCATGGGGGGCTGCTCTACGTTCCGGAATCGCGCAGCCACCCATGGGGTGGCTCCACGGGTTTCCCTGAGAGGCGGACGCGGCACTTGGTGATGCCGTTCCATGCCGCTGTTTCTGCAGGATGGAGGTATGGCCAGCCCACGACTCCAGCGCGGTCGCGTCTCCCAAGCCGAGTACATCTACTCGCTGACGACGGTGACCCTGAACCGGCGCCGATTATTCGAGTGCAATGAAAACGCATTGGCTGTCATCGAAGCCTTGCGTCACGTGGAGCGCAGCGGCTGCAGCTACAGTTTGGCGTGGGTGGTGATGCCCGACCACGTGCACTGGTTGATGCAGTTGAAGAAGGGGACGTTGCCCAACTGCATGAATTTACTCAAGTCGCGTAGTAGCCGACTGTTGAACGCGCATCTGGATTGCGGACCAGTATGGCAGCGCGGCTATTACGATCACGCCCTGCGTACCGATGAATCGCTGGAAACGGCTGCCCAGTACATTGTTGCCAACCCGATCAGAGCAGGATTGTCCGTAGCGCCGGGTGAGTACCCTCACGCGTGGTCGCGCTGGCCGGTCTGGTAGAGCCACCCCATGGGTGGCTGCTCTACGTTCCGGCATCGCGCAGCCACCCATGGGGTGGCTCTACCGATTGATTCGCATCGCGCAGCCACCCATGGGGTGGCTCTACCGATTGATTCGCATCGCGCAGCCACCCATGGGGTGGCTCTACCAATTGATTTGCATCGCGCAGCCACCCATGGGGTGGCGCTACCCGTTATTTGTAGAAATTACTGCGGCCACCCGGTTGGCGCTTGAAGCGGCGGTGGATCCACAGGTACTGGTCCGGCGCTTCGCGGACCATGTCCTCGATCGCCTTGTTGACCCGCGCGGTATCCGCTTCCACATCCTCACTCGGGAAGTTCTCCAGCGGCGCGCCGATCTTCAAAAAGTACTTGCCGCCCTCGCGACGATGGAAGTACGGAATCACCGCGCACCCGGTCATGCGCGCCAGCTGGTGCGTGGCCGTAATGGTTGAGGCGGTCTGGCCGAAGAACGGCACGAACACGGTGTCCTTGCCCCGCATGTCCTGGTCCGGCGCGTACCACAGGAACCCACCCTTCTTGAGGTGGCGCACGGTGGCACGGATGTCTTCGTTGGCATACATCGCCTTGGCATAACGCAGCCGCCCGAACTTCACCGCCCACTCGTACACCGGGTTGCGGTGCTTGCGATACATGCCCGAAAGATCAACGTGGTCGCACAGCAGGCGCCCGCACATCTCCAGGGTCATGAAGTGGCCGGAGACCAGCAGCACGCCGCGGCCCTCGGCCTGCATCCGGTGCAGGTGCTCCAGGCCCTCGATCTGCACCTTCGGGCGGATGCTGTCGATGCTGCCCCACCAGGCCCGGGCGAATTCGAAGATGCCCACGCCCAGGGCATCGAAGCTGTCGCGCAGCAGGCGCTGGCGCCAGGCGTCGTCCTTCTCCGGGAAGCACAGCTTCAGGTTGACCTCGGCGGCGCGGCGGCGGCTGCTGGCCAGCCGGTAGGCCACGGTGCCCACGCCCCGGCCCAAGGCGCGCTGCAGGCCCCACGGCAGCCGGGCGATGGCGAAGGCGCCCAGCATGAAGGCGAACGTCGGCCAGTGGCGGGGATTGCGCAGCGACGGGCGGGTAGCGGTGGAAGCGTTATCTGACATGCCCCGATTCTAAGACATGCGTCTCGACGGTGCGTCAGGCGGGCCACCCGCCAGGCCTGCATGTCTTTCCCGGTGCCGCTCCCGTATCCTCTGCGCATGCGCAAAAGCCCTGTCGAATGGATCCTGCGCGGCCTGTATTCGGCCGTGCTGTACCTGTTGTTGCCGATCACCGTGTACCACCTGGTCTGGCGCGGTTTCCGGGTGCGCGAGTACTTCCAGCGCTGGGACGAACGCTACGCCTCCTACCCGCACCCCAGTGCGCAGCCGCGCGTGTGGCTGCACGCGGTGTCGGTGGGCGAGGTGAACGCGGCCGCGCCGCTGGTGAACGCGCTGCGCGCGCTGCGCCCGGACATCCGCTGGGTGATCACCACCATTACCCCCACCGGCTCGGAGCGGGTGCGTGCGCTGTGGGGCGATGCGGTCGACCATGTGTACCTGCCGTACGACGTCCCCGGCAGCGTCGGCCGCTTCCTCGGCCACTTCAAGCCCAGCCTGGCGCTGATCCTGGAAACCGAGCTGTGGCCGAACCTGCTGTTCGGCTGCCGCGACCGTGGCATTCCGGTATACATCCTCAACGCGCGGCTGTCGGCGCGTTCGCTGCGCGGCTACCGGCTGCTGCGTCCATTGATCGGACGCACGCTGCGCACCGTGACCTGCGTGGCGGCGCAATCGGCCGACGATGCCGAGCGTTTCATCCAGCTCGGCGCGCTGCCGGAACAGGTGCAGCCGCTGGGTAACCTGAAATTCGACATCGCCACGCCCAACGTGCGCGAGTTCACCGCGCACTTCCATGCGGCGGTGCCCGGCTCGCGGCCGGTATGGATCGCCGCCAGCACGCATGAAGGCGAGGAGCAGGCCACCATCGACCTGCACCGCCGGCTGCGCCAGCAGATTCCCGATCTGCTGCTGCTATGGGCCCCGCGCCATCCCGAACGCTTCCCGCGCGTGGAGGCCCTCGCGCGCGAGCAGGGCTGGAAGGTCAGCACGCGCCGCCAGCAGCAATGGCCGCAGGCCGACAGCGACGTGTTCGTGATCGATACGCTGGGCGAGCTGATGGCGTTCTATGGCTGCGCGCAGGTCGCCTTCGTCGGCGGCAGCCTGCAGCCGATCGGCGGGCACAACCTGCTGGAACCGGCCGCGATGGGAACTGCAACGGTCACCGGCCCCCACCTGCACAACTTCGCCGAGATCTCCCGGCGCATGCGCGAGGCGGGTGCGGTGGTGATCGCCGATGACGCGGCGGGCGTGGGCGATGCACTGCTTACCCTGCTGCGCGATCCCGACGCACGCGAAGACATGGCCAGCGCGGGCTGCGCGCTGGTCAGCAATGGCCGGGGCGCGTTGAAGCGCACGGTGGAGCTGATTGCCCCGCGATTGCCGCCCCCGCTGAATTGAACGACAAGCCGACCCCGACGCGGTAGAGCCACCCCATGGGTGGCTGTGCGGCGCGGAATTCCCCGGTAGAGCCACCCCATGGGTGGCTGCGCGGTGTCGGAAGCAAAGGCAGCCACCCATGGGGTGGCTCTACGCCGCAAAACAAAAAAGCCACCCGATTGGGTGGCTTTTCCTTCCCGCCTTACACCGCGATCAGTTGTTGACCTGGGTGCTCGGCGTGGCAGCCTGCTGGGTCAGCAGGCGGTTGATGTCCTGCAGGTCGGCGATGTCCAGCGTGCCGACGGCCTGGCCCAGCTGCAGGCGGTTCTGCAGGAAGGTGTAACGGGCGTTGGCGTACTCGAGCTGGGCCGAGAACAGGATGCGCTGGTTCTGGATCACGTCCAGCACGGTGCGGGTACCCACTTCCAGGCCGACCTGCGAGGCGTCGTAGGCGCTCTGCGCCGACACCACGGCCAGGCGGCGCGCTTCCACTTCGCTGATGCCGGCAACCAGGGTCTGGTAGGCATTGCGGGTATTGCGGTCCAGGGCACGCTTCTGCTGCTCGTAGCCGTCCTGCGCGATGTCGCGCTGGGCCAGGGCCTGGCGCACGCCGGACTGGGTGGCGCCGCCGGAGAAGATCGGCACGCTCAGGGTCAGGCCGATGCTGTTGCTGCGCTGGTCCGGGCTGAAGTTCGAGCCGCTGCCCACCACGTCACCCCAGCTGGCCGAACGGCCGGCGCTGGCACCCAGCGACAGGGTCGGGTAGTGGCCGCCACGCGCGGCGGACACGCCGGACTCGGCCGCACTCACCTTCAGCTCCTGCGCCTTCAGCGCCGGGTTCTGCGTGACCGCTTCGGTGACCAGCTGGTCGACCGTGGCGTACTTGGCCGGCAGTTCCGGGCGGAAGTCGGCCGGCAGTGCGCGCAGGTCGGTGACCGGCTGGCCGGTCAGTTCGGTCAGCGCCTGGTAGGCGTCGGCCAGGGTGTTCTGCGCAATGATGGTGTTGGCGCGGGCCTGGTCGTACTGGGCGCGCGCTTCATGCACGTCGGTGATCGGCGCCAGGCCCACTTCCAGGCGCTTGTCGGCGAAGTCGAACTGCTTCTTGGCCGCCGCTTCGTTGGTCTGTGCCGCCGACAGCGATTCAATGCCCACCAGCACGTTGAAGTACGCCGCCGAGGTGCGCACGATCAGGCTGTCGTTGGCCGAATCCAGGGTGAAGTCCGCCGCCTTGCTCAGGTCACGCTGAGAGCGCAGGTTCGAGATCTGCGTCCAGTTGAACAGCGTCTGCGACGCGCTCAGGCCGTAGTTGCGGTTCTTGGTGGTGAACGAGGTCGAGCTGACGTCGTGGTTCGGCGTGACGCGGTTCTGCGTGAGCGAGGCCTCGCCGTTGATCTGCGGCAGCAGGGCCGCACGCGCCTGCACGGCGCCTTCCTTGTCGAACAGACGGGTCGATTCGGCCGCGGACAGCTGCGGATCGCCGTTGCGCGCCATTTCGTAGACCTGCAGGAGGTCGGCGGCAGAGGCGGTCATCGGCAGCAGGGCGGCGGCCAGCGCAATAGCGAGGGATCGGCGGATCATTGCGGCTTCCTTGGACTCAGAGTTGGAACTGGGGCGCCGGAGCGGCACCACGCAGGTAATCGATATCGGTTTCGAACAGCGACTCAGTGCTGCCATCGGTCTTGACCAGCACCGCTTCCATGACCGGCGACTTGCCGTGGATCACGAACAGACGCCCACCCGGACGCAGCCACTGGGTGAAACGTGACGGGATGGTGTCCACCGCGGCCGTGACACAGATGGCGTCGAAGCGGCGCTCGGTGTCCCAGCTCAGCGCGTCGGCGGTCTCGATGCGGACGTTGTTGCCCAGGCCGGCGGCATCCAGGCGCGCACGTGCGCCGGCGGCCAGTTCCGGCTGGATTTCCAGGCTCAGCACTTCGCGGGCCAGTTCGCCCATGCAGGCGCTGAGGTAGCCGCTGCCGGTGCCGATCTCCAGCACTTCGTCGCCCGGCTGCAGGTCGAGCGCCTGCAGGGTGCGGCCTTCGATCACCGGCTTCATCATCTTCTGCCCGAAGCCCAGCGGCAGTTCGATGTCGGCGTAAGCCAGGGCCTTGTGCGATTCAGCGACAAACGCCTCCCGCGGCAAACGTGCCAGTACATCGAGCACGCGAATTTCCAGCACGTCCCAGGGACGGATCTGTTGTTCAACCATCAGTTCGCGGGCGTGGGCGTAATCGATCGTCATGAGGTTCTAATCCAGCGCAGTGGGCCGGCCATTTTACCGGTGCCGGGAGCCGGCGGCGCGCTGAGAGCATCGCTGCCGTCGCGCCGGGGTCGCAGTGCCGGAAGTCACCGCGACCTCCGGTCCATTCATATTGGTGTTACAGCCCCGGGCGGGTGGCGTACGCCCTCAGGAAAAAGGCGACGCAGGCCGCCACGTGGGCGTCCGCGTCGCACTCGGCCGGGGCCGGCCGCAGCCCGCACATCATATGCGTATGCAGCTCCCCTTTGATGAGGGTGAAGAACTGCAGGGCCGCGGTCTGGAAGTCGACGATCTCCAGTTCGCCCCGGGCAGTACGGGCACGCAGGAATTCGGCCAGCGCATCGCTGGTCCGCTGCGGGCCGGCCAGCCAGAACATTTCGCGGATGCGGTCGTCGGTATCGGGCGCCATCATGACCCGCTGCACGGCCACCGCGGCCGGCGAGGTGATCATGTTGAAGAAGGCCCGGCCGATGCCCAGCAGCTGCTCGTCCAGCGCGCCGTCGGCGTCGGTGACGAACAGCGCGTCGGGCAGCATCTCGACGCAGGTGGACTTCACTGCTTCGGTGAACAGGGTCTCTTTGTCGCCGAAATGGCTGTAAACGGTCAACTTTGACACGCCCGCCTGCCCGGCAATGCTATCCATGCTGACACCGCTGTAGCCCTGCTCCACGAACAGGGCCTTGGCCGCGTCCAGGATCGCCGCGCGCTTGCCAAGATCCTTCGGGCGGCCGGGTCCGGCGGCCTTGGCGGAGGGCTTGGGCGGCGCTGCGGAAGTGGTCGGATCAGTCATTCAATCAATACTAGACCAATCGGTTCGATATTTATACTATACCGACTGGTTCACTATTAGCCGTCATGGAATAGAGTGTCGCTTCCAGACGGTCTCCCCCGGTACTCAAGGTCCAGGACCTCATGAACAACTTGCGATGGATAGGCAGTGGGCTGCTGGCGTTGATGCTGGCAGCGTGTGGCAAACAGGACGCCGAGCCGGCCGCGCCGATCCCGGTGCTGGTGGTGCAGCCGGGCACGGTGAGCGGCCAGGAAGTGGCGGCGTACCCGGGCGAGGTCCATGCCCTGCAGGAGAGCCCGCTGTCGTTCCGGGTGGGCGGCAATCTGGTCAAACGCCATGTCGATGCCGGCCAGCGCGTGCGCAAGGGCGACCTGCTGGCCGAACTGGATGCGGCCGACTTCGCCTCGCAGGCAAGCGCCTCGCAGGCGCAGCTGGCCGCTGCCGAAGCCGACCTGGTGCGCGCCCGCGATGACCAGAAGCGCTACGCCAAGCTCGCCGAGCAGCAGCTGGTCAGCCAGTCGACGCTCGACGCACAGACCGCCGCCTACAAGGCCGCGCAGGGCCAGGCCAACGCCGCCCGCGCCAACCTGGCGGTGGCCCGCAACCAGACCGGCTATGCGCAGCTGCGCGCGCCGGCCGACGGCGTGATCGCCAGCCGCCAGGCCGAAGCCGGGCAGGTGGTGGGCGCCGGGCAGACGGTGTTCACGCTGGCCGCCGACGGTGGCCGCGAGGTGCTGATCGCGCTGCCGGAAAGCAACATCCGCGATTACCAGGTCGGCCAGGAAGTGCAGGTGGAACTGTGGAACAAGCCGGGCCAGATGCTGCCGGGCACGATCCGCGAGATCGCACCGGCCGCCGATGCGCAGGCCCGCACCTACGCCACCCGGGTCAGCCTCTCGGCGGATGCTGCGAAGGAAGTCGAACTCGGCCAGAGCGCGCGCGTGTTCGCCGCCGCCGGCCGCACCGGCACGCTGCAGCTGCCGCTGGGTGCGGTGCTGCGGGGCGCCGATGGCACCGCCAGCGTGTGGGTGGTCAATCCGTCCAACGGCGCGATCAAGGCCACGCCGGTCACGGTGGGCGCCTATGGCCCCGATGCGGTGCCGGTGCTGTCCGGCGTGGCCGCGCAGGATTGGGTCGTTGCTGCCGGTGGGCACCTGCTGCGCGAGGGCCAGACGGTGACGCCGGTGGACCGGCAGAATCGCCCGGTGCTGAAGCCGGCCGCTGCCCCCGCTGCCGCAGCCAAGGGGCACTGACCCCGTGCGCCGCTTCAATCTTTCCGAATGGGCGCTGGGCAACCGCGCGCTGGTGCTGTTCGCGATGCTGGCCTTCGCGATCATCGGCGCGTGGTCGTACAAGCACCTGGGCCAGTCCGAGGATCCACCGTTCACCTTCAAGGTGATGGTGGTACGCACGATGTGGCCGGGCGCCACCGCCGAGCAGGTCTCGCGGCAGGTCACCGAGCCGATCGAGAAGGCCCTGCTCAACACCGGGCAGTACGAGTTCATCCGCTCGTACTCGCGCCCGGGCGAATCGCAGGTGATCTTCGTGGCCCGCGACAGCCTGCGTTCCAAGGCGATTCCCGACCTGTGGTACCAGGTGCGCAAGCGCGTGGGCGACATCAAGCCGACCCTGCCGCGCGAAATCGTCGGCCCGTTCTTCAACGATGAGTTCGGCGATACGTTCGGCAACATCTATGCGTTGACGGGGCAGGGCTTCGACTACGCGGTCATGCGCGATTACGCCGACCGCATCCAGCTGGAGCTGCAGCGGGTGCCGGACGTGGGCAAGATCGAGCTGGAGGGCCTGCAGGACGAGAAGGTCTGGATCGAGCTGTCCAACACCAAGCTGGCCACGCTGGGCGTGTCGCTGCAGCAGGTGCAGCAGTCGCTGGCCGACCAGAATGTCATGGCCGCCACCAGCTTCTTCGAAACTCCCACCGACCGCGTGCAGCTGCGCGTAACCGGCCAGTTCAAGAGCGTGGACGACATCCGCCGCTTCCCGATCCAGGCCGGCGACCGCACGGTGCATTTGGGCGATATCGCCGAGGTCAAGCGCGGCTTCGCCGACCCGGCCTCGCCGAAGATGCGCTTCATGGGCGAAGACGCCATTGGCATCGCGGTGGCGATGAAGGACGGCGGCGACATCCTCAAGCTGGGCGCCACCCTGGACGCCGAGTTCGAGCGCCTGCAGAAGACGCTGCCGGCCGGCATGCAGCTGCGCAAGGTCTCCGACCAGCCGCACGCGGTGGAAGAATCGGTCGGCGAGTTCGTGCAGGTGCTGACCGAGGCGGTGGTGATCGTGCTGCTGGTCAGCTTCTTCTCGCTGGGCCTGCGCACCGGCCTGGTGGTGGGCGTGACCATTCCGCTGGTGCTGGCGATGACCTTCTTCGTCATGCACTACTTCGACATCGGCCTGCACAAGATCTCGCTGGGCGCGCTGGTGCTGGCGCTGGGCCTGCTGGTGGACGATGCGATCATCGCGGTGGAGATGATGGCCACCAAGATGGAGCAGGGCTACGACCGCCTGCGCGCGGCCAGCTTCGCCTGGGAGAGCACGGCCTTCCCGATGCTGACCGGTACGCTGATCACCGCCGCCGGCTTCCTGCCGATCGCCACGGCCGCGTCCAGTACCGGTGAGTACACCCGTTCGCTGTTCCAGGTGGTGACCATCGCGCTGGTGGTGTCGTGGATCGCCGCGGTGCTGTTCATTCCGTACCTCGGCGACAAGATGCTGCCGGACCTGTTCAATCCGCAGCCGCCGAAGCCGGAAAGCCTGGCCGGGCGCTGGCACGCCAGGCGCCTGCGCTGGGCCGACCGCTACCCGGCATTCGCGCGCTGGATCGCGCCGAAGGAACTGGCGCACGATCATGACCCGTACCAGCGGCCGTTCTATACGCGCTTCCGGCGCTTCCTGGATGCATGCCTGCGCCACCGCTGGTGGGTGATCGCGGCCACGGCGGCGTTGTTCGTGTTCTCGCTGCTGATCTTCCGCTTTGTGCCGCAGCAGTTCTTCCCGGATTCGACCCGGCCGGAGCTGATGGTGGACATCGAACTGGCCGAAGGTGCCTCGCTGCAGGCCACCCAGGCGCAGGCGACCAAGCTGGAGAAGCTGCTGAAGGGCCGCGAGGGCATCAGCAACTACGTGGCCTACGTGGGCACGGGTTCGCCGCGCTTCTACCTGCCGCTGGACCAGCAGTTGCCGGCCACCAACTTCTCGCAGTTCGTGGTGTTGACCGAAAACGCCGAAGCGCGTGAGGCCACCCGCGCCTGGCTGCTGAAGGACGTGATTCCGCAGTTCCCGGACGTGCAGATGCGCGTGACCCGGCTGGAGAACGGCCCGCCGGTCGGCTACCCGGTGCAGATGCGCATCTCGGGCGAGCACATCGAGCAGGTGCAGGCCATTGCGCGCCAGGTGGAAGCCAAGGTGCGCGAGAACCCGCACGTGATGAACGTCAACCTGGACTGGAGCGAGCCGAGCAAGGTGGTGCGGCTGGTGATCGACCAGGACCGTGCGCGCGCGCTGGGGGTGACAAGTGCGCAGGTGAGCCAGCTGCTGGGCACCTCGCTGTCGGGCACGAGCGTGAGCACGTATCGCGAAGGCAACCGCCTGATCGAGATGCTGCTGCGTGGGCCGGACAACGAACGGGTACGCCTGGACATGCTGGGCAGCCTGGCCATTCCCACGGCGAGCGGCACCTCGGTGACGCTGTCGCAGGTGGCGCGGCTGGAGTACGTGTTCGAGGACGGTATCATCTGGCACCGCAACCGGTTGCCGACGGTGACGGTACGTGCGGACATCGCTGACAACAGCCAGGCGCTGGACGTGGTGCAGCAGATCCTGCCGACGCTGGATGGCATCCGCGCCGAACTGCCGTCCGGCTACCTGCTGGAGACCGGTGGCACGGTGGAGGATTCGGCACGTGGGCAGAACTCGATCAAGGCCGGCATGCCGCTGTTCCTGATCGTGGTGGCCACGCTGCTGATGCTGCAGCTGCGCAGCTTCTCGCGTGCGGCGATGGTGCTGGTGACCGCGCCGCTGGGCATCATCGGGGCGACGCTGTTCCTGCTGCTGTTCCGTGCGCCGTTCGGGTTCGTGGCGTTGCTGGGCACGATCGCACTGGCGGGCATGATCATGCGCAACTCGGTGATTCTGATCGACCAGATCCAGCAGGACATCGATGCGGGCCATGACCGCTGGCACGCGATCATCGATGCCACGGTGCGCCGCTTCCGCCCGATCGTACTGACCGCACTGGCGGCGGTGCTGGCGATGATCCCGCTGTCGCGCAGCGCGTTCTACGGCTCGATGGCTATCTCGATCATGGGCGGGCTGATTGTCGGCACCGTGCTGACCCTGGTGTTCCTGCCGGCGCTGTATGCGGCGTGGTTCCGGGTGAAGCCCGACGAGGCGCAATAGCGCCTCGTCGGGCCATGCCACACCCCGAGAGGGTGTGGCATCCCGGCGGGCGGTCCCATCGGGATCCCCGACGGGTGGCATTCGACGGGGTAGAGCGGACTAACAGTCCGCTCTACCCCGTCGTTACGATCGTTACCGCGAATTACAAACGCGCAAGCACCGCATCAGTCGCCTGACTCGTGCTCACCGCCTGGCCCTTCGCCGCCAGGTCCGCAGTAAACACCCCATCATCCAACGCCGCATGCACGGCCGCCTCGATGGCGGCCGCTTCGGCCTCCAACCCCAACGAATGGCGCAGCAGCATCGCGGCGCTGAAGATCGTGGCGTACGGGTTGGCAATGCCCTTGCCGGCAATGTCCGGCGCGGACCCATGGATCGGCTCGTAGATGCCGACCGCACCCGGCTCACCCAGCGACGCCGATGGCAACAACCCCAGCGAACCGGCCAGCATCGAGGCCTCATCGGTGAGGATGTCGCCGAACATGTTCTCGGTCACGATCACGTCGTACTCGCGCGGCTTGGCCAGCAGGTGCATGGCCATCGAATCCACCAGCTGGTGCTCCAGCGCGATCTCCGGGAATTCCTCACGGCCGATCCGGGCCGCCACGTCGCGCCACAGGCGCGAGGTTTCCAGCACGTTGGCCTTGTCCACCGAAGTGACCTTGCCGCGGCGCTGCTGCGCCAGCCGGAACGCACTGCGCATCACCCGCTCGATCTCGCCCACGCTGTAGCTGCACAGGTCGCTGGCGGTGTCGGCGGTGCGGGTCTTCTCGCCGAAATAGATGCCGCCGGTGAGCTCGCGCACCACCACGAAGTCCACGCCTTCCAGCAGCTCGGCCTTGATCGGCGAGGCGCCCAGCGCGGCGGGGTGGGTGCGCACCGGGCGCAGGTTCGCATAGAGCCCCAGTGCCTTGCGGATCGCCAGCAGGCCCTGTTCCGGGCGCACCTTGGCATTCGGGTCGGACCACTTCGGGCCACCTACCGCGCCCAGCAGGATCGCATCGGCGGCCCGGCAGGCGTCGAGTGTGGCGGCCGGCAGCGGCTCGCCATGGCGGTCGATGGCGATGCCGCCGATATCGTGTTCGCTGAAGTGGAAGGTGTGGCCAAAGCGCTCGGCCACCGCGCCCAGCACCGCAACAGCGGCAGCGGCGACTTCGGGACCGATGCCATCACCGGGCAATACGACAATCTCAGCGTGCATGTTCACTCTCGTAGCGTTCGATTTCGGGGACACGCCCCAAGAGATACCCCAACTGGTCCACGCCTTCCAGCAGGCAGGTCTGCGAGAAGCCGTCCAGCGGGAAGGAATAGGTACGGCCATCGGGCGTGCGCAGCTCGCGCGCGGCGATGTCGATGGTGAGTTCGTCGTCCGGGCGCTGCATCAGCACCTGCACGTCGGCCTCGGCCAGCACGATCGGCAGCAGGCCGTTCTTCAGCGAATTGCCGCGGAAGATATCGGCGATTTCGCTGCTCACGATCGCACGCAGACCCAGGTCGGTCAGCGCCCACGGCGCATGTTCGCGCGAGGAGCCGCAGCCGAAGTTGCGCCCGGCCAGCAGGATGCTGCGCCCGGCGTTGTGCGGCTGGTTGAAGGCGAACGCCGGGTTCGGCGCGCCATCGGCCTGCCAGCGCCAGTCATTGAAGGCGTGTTTGCCCAAGCCCACGCGCTCGGTGGTGGACAGGAACCGGGCCGGAATGATCTGGTCGGTATCGATGTTGGTCTCGCGCAGCACCACGCTGGTCGAGGTCAGGGTGCGGAAGCCACTCATCAGGCCACCTCCTGTGCGGCATACAGTTCACGCGGATCGGCCACGCGGCCGTTTACCGCCGCCCAGGCGGCCGTCATCGGCGACGCCAGCAGCGTGCGCGAGCCGGGGCCCTGGCGGCCTTCGAAGTTGCGGTTGCTGGTGCTCACGGCCAGCTGGCCGGGGGCGACCAGGTCGCCGTTCATGGCGATGCACATCGAACAGCCCGGCTCACGCCATTCGGCACCGGCCGCGCGCACGATGGCGTCGATGCCTTCGGCCTCGGCCTGGCGCTTGACGATCTCCGAGCCCGGCACCACCAGCATGCGCACGCCGGTGGCGACGCGGCGGCCCTGCAGCACCTGCGCCACTTCGCGCATGTCGCTCAGCCGGCCGTTGGTGCACGAGCCGACGAACACCACGTCCACCGGCGTACCGGCCAGTGTCTGCCCGGCGTGGAAGTGCATGTAGTCCAGGCCCTTCTGGTCGGCCGCATCGTTGGCCGCCGGAATCGGCGCGTCCACGGCGATGGCGGTGCCCGGGTGGGTGCCCCAGGTCAGGGTGGGACGGATGTCGGCCGCATCGATGTGGACCTCCACGTCGAAGCGCGCGCCGGCATCGCTGCGCAGCTGCGTCCACTGCGCCACGGCGATGTCGAACTCCACGCCCTTCGGGCCACGCGGGGTGTTGGCCACCCAGTCGAAGGTGACCTGGTCCGGCGCCACCATGCCGGCGCGCGCGCCCGCTTCAATCGACATGTTGCACAGGGTCATGCGCTGCTCCATGTCCATCGCCTCAATCGCGCTGCCACGGAATTCCAGCACATGGCCGGTGCCGCCGTTGACCCCGATCACGCCGATGATGTGCAGCACCACGTCCTTGGCGCCCACGCCCGGCGCCAGCGCGCCATCGACGGTGATCGCCATGGTCTTGGCCTTGCGCTGCAGCAGGCACTGGGTGGCCAGCACATGGCCGACTTCGCTGGTGCCGATGCCGAACGCCAGCGCGCCGAACGCCCCGTGGGTGGAGGTGTGGCTGTCGCCACACACAATGGTCATGCCCGGCTGGGTGAAGCCCTGCTCGGGCGCGATCACGTGCACGATGCCGCGGTTGGCCGACTGCAGGTCGAACAGTTCGATGCCGTACTCGGCACAGTTGCGCGCCAGCATCGCCACCTGTGCCTCGGAGGCTGCGCTGGCATACGGCAGCTTGCCGTCAGGCCCGGCCGGCAGGGTCGGGGTGGAGTGATCCATGGTGGCCTTGGTCCGGTCCGGGCGGCGCGGGGAGAGGCCGCGCTCGCGCAGTTCGGTGAAGGCCTGCGGCGAGGTCACTTCATGGATCAGGTGCAGGTCGATGTACAGCACGGCGGGCGCGCTGTCCGATTCGGGCACGACAACGTGGGCGTCCCACAGTTTGTCGTACAGGGTGCGGGGAGCTGGGGTCATGGAATGGCCTTGCTGTGGTTCGTGTGACGATAGGGCGGTTCGGATCTTTCAGGAAGTACGCAGCCGCGCATCGAAGCGCAGCCGCACGTAATCGGCGGTCCACTGGCCGTGCCCGTTGCGCTGGGTCGGCGCCAGCAGCGCCACAGTGTCATCCAGCACGCGCTGGCGCTGGGCCGCATCCAACCCGACCAGGAAGGGAGAAGCAAACGTGCGCAGCCAGCCCTGCATGCCGGTGGGCAGCACGGTCGGGCGCGGCAGGCACTCGATGTGGCGCACCTGGAAACCGTGCGCGCGCAGGCGCTCGGCGTATTCGTCGTCGCTGGGGAAGTACCACGGGAACGCGGGCAGCGCATGGCCGTTGCTGCACAGGGCGGCCTGCAGCGCGCTGGTGATGGTGGCCACGTTGCCTTGGCCGCCCATCTCGGCGACGAAGCGGCCGCCGCTGCGCAGGGCACGGCGCACCCCGTCGATCACCTTGTCCGGCTCGCGCATCCAGTGCAGTGCCGCATTGCTGAACACCGCATCGAAGCGGCGTTCGAAGGTCATGGCGTGCGCGTCCATCAGGTGCGCGTCGATGCCGCGTGCGCGCGCGCCGCCGATCAGCTCGGGCGAGCTGTCCATGCCGGTGACATGGGCGCCACTGAGTGCCAGGTCGAAGCTCAGCACGCCATCGCCGCAGCCCAGGTCGAGGATGCGCTCGCCGCGTTGCGGATCGAGCAGGCGCGCCACCGCGCCGCCGAGCAGCGGAACGAAGCCGGCGTCGATGGCGTAGTCGTGCGCATTCCACTGCTGGGTGGCGTCGGGGGCATACGGACTGTCGAAGGCACTCATGGTTGCTTCCTCAGGCGGCGGCAGTGGCCGCGGATTGTTCGGCGCTGGCCTGGCGCTGGCGCAGCAGGCGGTTGGCCACGTCCAGCCAGGCCAATGCAGAGGCTTCGATGATGTCGCGGCTGGTGCCGGTACCTTCGTACTCCACGCCGTCGTGGCGCACGCTCAGGTTGGCTTCGCCGCGTGCATCGGCGCCGATGCCCACGCTGTGCACGTGGTAGCTGTCCAGCATCAGCTGCACGCCGGTGGCAGCCGCCAGTGCGCCGAACAGCGCGTCCACCGGGCCGTCGCCCTGCGCGGTTTCGGCCACGCGGTTGCCGTCCGGATCGGACAGTTCGACCAGCGCGTTGGCACGGCTGCCCACGTCGCTGATGGTCATCGAGGCCAGGCGGTAACCGTTCTGGGTGGAGCTGCCCTGCATCAGTACCTGCAGGTCGGCGTCGGTCACCACGCGCTGCTGTTCGCACAGGGTCTTGAACTGTTCGAACACCAGCTTCAGCTCTTCTTCCTCCAGCCAGAAGCCCAGCGCACGCAGGCGTGCCTCGACCGCCGCGCGGCCGCTGTGGCGGCCCAGCACCATCTGCGAGTTTTCCCAGCCCACGTCTTCCGGGCGCATGATTTCGTAGGTGCCACGGTGGCGCAGCATGCCGTGCTGGTGGATGCCCGATTCGTGCGCGAAGGCGTTGGCGCCCACGATGGCCTTGTTGCGCTGGACCGGCATGCCGACCAGGCGCTGCAGCAGCTGCGAGGTGGAGACGATGCGCGGGGTGTTGATGCGGGTGTCTTCCTCGTAGAAGGCGTTGCGTACCTTCAGCACCATGGCCAGCTCTTCCAGCGAGCAGTTGCCGGCGCGCTCGCCGATGCCGTTGATGGTGCATTCCACCTGGCGGGCACCGCCCTCGATGGCGGCCAGCGAGTTGGCCACGGCCAGGCCCAGGTCGTTGTGGCAGTGCGTGCTGAAGATGACCCGGTCGCTGTCCGGCACGCCGGCGATCACGCGCTGGAACATGCCGCGGATTTCTTCCGGGGTGGTGAAGCCCACGGTGTCGGGCAGGTTGATGGTGGTGGCGCCGGCGGCGACCGCCACACGGGCGACCTCGATCAGGAAGTCTTCCTCGGTGCGGGTGGCATCTTCGGCCGAGAATTCCACGTCGTCGATGTAGCTGCGGGCCAGGCTGACGTGCTTGTGCACCGATTCCAGCACCTGCTCGCGGCTCATGCGCAGCTTGTGCTCGCGGTGCAGCGGGCTGGTGGACAGGAACACATGCAGGCGCGCGTTGGCCGCGGCCTCCAGCGCCTTGGCCGAGGTCTCGATGTCGGCGGCCAGGCAGCGCGACAGCACCGCCAGCGTCGGGCGGCGCACTTCACGGCCGATCATGGCCATGGCGTCGCGGTCGGACTGCGAGCTGGCCGGGAAGCCGGTCTCGATGATGTCCACACCCAGTTCGTCGAGTGCGCGGGCCATCACCAGCTTCTGCTGCGGGCTCATGCTGCAGCCCGGCGACTGTTCGCCGTCGCGCAGGGTGGTATCGAAAATTCGAATTCGGGGGGAGTTGGGCGTAGTCACCAGGAGGTCTCCTCGACGGCAAGGTCGGATGGGATGGCAGAAGCAGGAAGGGGTAAGGAATGGGGGGAGGGCGCGAGTACGGTCGGTAGCGGGGGCCGTGTTCGCTCGCTGGCGCGCCGGCGCGGTTTGCGCGGCGCGCGTGGGCGGATGTCGGCGAGCAGCTGGGCCAGCACCAGCGCATCGATGTTGCCGCCGGACACCACCGCGCACTTGCGCTTGCCGGCGACGCGCCGGCCGGCGGCCAGCGCCAGGGCGCCGGCACCCTCGGCGATGATGTGTTCTTCCAGTGCCAGCCGCACCAGGGTTTCGCGCAGCTCGGCTTCGCGCACGATCACCACGTCGTCCAGCAGTGCGCTGCACAGGCGGCGGGTCAGGAAGCCGGGAATCTTTACTTTCACGCCATCGGCCAGGGTCGCCACGGGCGCGATCTCGCGGACGTCGCCACGGATCGCGCGGGCCATGGAATCCACGCCCTCGACCTGCGCGCCGACGATGCGCACGCCCTGCGACTTCAGCGCCAGCGCGACGCCCGACGCCAGCCCACCGCCGCCGATCGGCACGATCACCACGTCCGGTGCATGCGCGGCCAGTTCGATGCCCAGCGTGCCCTGGCCGGCGATCACGTCCGGGTCATCGAACGCAGACAGGAACCGGTAGCCGTGCTGGTCGGCCAGGGCGCGCGCGAAGGCGTAGGCCTCGTCGTAGCTGTTGCCGTGCTGGCGCACGGTGGCGCCCCAGTGGGCGACACCGGCGATCTTGGTGGCCGGGGCGCCGTGCGGCATCACGGTGATGGCCGGGATGTCCAGGCGGTAGGCCGACCACGCCACGCCCTGGGCGTGGTTGCCGGCCGAGGCGCAGATCACCGGGCGGTCATCGCCGCGCTCGCGCCCGGCCAGCAGTGCATTCAATGCGCCCCGCACCTTGTAGGAACCGGTGCGCTGCAGGTTTTCCAGCTTCAGCCAGGTGCCGAACCGCTCCGCATAGTGCAGCGGCGTGGGCGGCAGGAACCGGCGCAGCCGCGCCTGCGCGGCCAGCACGTCGGCGACGCTTACATCGCCTACTTCCGGTTCCTGCGGGGTACGGCTAGCCGGCATGGCCACTCCGTAGGTTGCAGGCTCGGCGTAGAGCCACCCCATGGGTGGCTTCGCGGAAACGAACCGTGCGGCTGTACGGCGGCGAGGAGCCTTGAAGAAGACCCCCCCGTACCGGCACCGAAACCACGGCGCGGGCGTTCATACGTTCACTCCACTACCCGATTCCAGCGCACTGATCCGCACCGAAACGCAGTCGTAGATCTTCTCGATCTGGCGGCACAACGTCTCCGGCGGCCGGGTGCTGTCCACCACCAGCTGCAGGTGCCAGCGGCCGTCGTCGGCGGCATTGGGCGCACCCACGATCGCGCGCGGTGCGAAGCCACGGCGTTCGGCCATGCCGATCACGCGCAGCAGCGCGCCTTCGGCCGGAACCAGCACCAGGTCAAGCCGGTATTGCATGGGGGAACTCCTGGGACTGATGGGCGGGGTTGCTTTCCAGCATCGTGCTGTTGGCGTTGTTGGGCGGCACCAGCGGCCACACGTTGGCGCGCGCGTCGATGGCCACGTGCAGCAGGGCCGGGCCCGGTTCGGCCAGCAGCGCGGCCAGGCCGCCTTCGACGTCATCGCGGTTCTCGATGCGGGTGGCCGGAATGCCGAACACCTGGGCCAGTGCGGCGAAGTCCGGGTTGTCGGACAGGTCGATCTCGCTATAACGCTCGGCGAAGAACAGTTCCTGCCACTGGCGGACCATGCCCAGCGAGCTGTTGTCCAGCAGCACGATCTTCACCGGCAGGCGGCAGCGGGCGATGGTGGCCAGCTCCTGCACGTTCATCATGAAGCTGCCGTCGCCGGAGACCAGCACCACGGTGCGGTCGGGGCAGGCGAACTGCGCGCCCATCGCCGCCGGCAGGCCGAAGCCCATGGTGCCCAGCGCGCCGCTGGTCAGGTGGTTGCGCGGATGGTTGAAGCGGCAGTGCTGGGCCACCCACATCTGGTGCTGGCCAACATCGCAGGCAATGATCGCGTCGGCCGGGGCCACTTCGCTCAGGCGCTTCAGCAGTGCCGGGGCGTAGATGTGCGCGCCCGGTGCGTCGTAGCGGGCGGCGAAGCGCTCGCGGTGCCCGGCGCAGCGCTTGCGCCACGCCTGCTGCGAGGCGGCTGCGCTGGGCAGTGCCGCGGTCAGCGCACGCAGCGCGGTGCCGACATTGCCCGGCACCGCCACATCGGCGGTACGCAGCTTGGAGATCTCGTACGCGTCGGCGTCGATATGGATGACGCGGGCAAACGGCGCGAACTCGTTCAACTTGCCGGTGGCGCGGTCGTCGAAGCGCGCGCCGACCACCACCAGCAGGTCGCTTTCCTGCACGGCCATGTTGGCCGCGCGGGTACCGTGCATGCCCAGCATGCCCAGGTAGTGCGGGTGGTGCGCCGGCAGCCCACCCAGGCCACGCAGGGTCAGCACGGTGGGGATGGCGGTGGCGTCGACCAAGGCGCGGAAGTCTTCCACCGCATCGCCCAGGGCGACGCCGCCGCCGGCGTAGATCACCGGCTTCTCGGCGGCCTGGATCGCGGCGATGGCGTCGGCCAGGGCCGCGTCGCTTGGGGCCACCGGCGGGTTGACCGTCTCCGGCACGTGCACCGGCAGGTGGCTGGCGTCGGCGACCTGCACGTCCTTGGGCAGGTCGATCAGCACCGGACCGGGGCGGCCTTCGCGGGCGATGCGGAAGGCCTCGCGGACCACGCGCGGCAGGTCGTCGACCGAGCGCACCAGCCAGCTGTGCTTGACGATGGGCAGGGTCAGGCCGAACACGTCCAGTTCCTGGAACGCGTCGGTGCCCAGCAGCGGGGTGGCGACCTGGCCGGTGATGCAGACCATCGGCACCGAGTCCAGCATCGCGTCGGCGATGCCGGTCACCAGGTTGGACGCGCCCGGGCCGGAGGTGGCCACGCAGACGCCGACCCGGCCGCTGGCACGGGCGTAGCCGTTGGCGGCCAGTGCCGCGCCCTGCTCATGGCGGACCAGGATGTGCTTCAGCCCCGAATCCACCAGGGCGTCGTAGAAAGGCATGATGGTGCCGCCCGGATAGCCGAACAGCGTGTCGACGCCCTCGGCTTCCAGGGCCTGCGTCAACCAGCGTGCGCCATTACGGGGCGCGGTGCTGTGTGCGGAGGTGTTCATGCGGTGACCTTTGCGAAAGCGGGTGGGGGAGCCGCGCGGTTACGCGGCTTGACTTTGCAACCAGACCATCTTGGCGCGCAGTTCCTTGCCTACCTTCTCGATCGGATGCTCCAGGTCGGCCTGCTTGAACTTGTTGTAGTTCGGCAGGCCCGCTTCGTACTCGGCCACCCAGTTCTTGGTGAAGGTGCCGTCCTGGATGTCGGTCAACACGGCCTTCATGCGCTCCTTGGTGCCGGCGTCGATCACGCGCGGGCCACTGACGTAGTCGCCGTACTGCGCGGTTTCGGAGATGAATTCCAGCATGCGGGTGATGCCGCCTTCGTAGAACAGGTCCACGATCAGCTTCAGTTCGTGCAGTACTTCGTAATAGGCGATCTCGGGCTGGTACCCGGCTTCCACCAGGGTTTCGAAACCGGCCTGGACCAGCGCGGAGGCGCCGCCGCACAGCACGGCCTGCTCACCGAACAGGTCGGTTTCGGTTTCTTCCTTGAAGGTGGTTTCGATCAGGTTGGCGCGCGCGCCGCCCAGGCCGGTGGCGTAGGCCAGGGCGTACTCGGCGGCCTTGCCGCTGCGGTCCTGGTAGACGGCCCAGATGCACGGCACGCCACGGCCAATTTCGTACTCGCGGCGGACCAGGGCGCCCGGGCCCTTGGGCGCGACCAGCACCACGTCCAGGTCGTCGCGCGGGGCGATCATGTTGAAGTGCACGTTCAGGCCGTGGGCGAACAGCAGCACGGCGCCCTGTTTCATGTTCGGCGCCAGCACGTCTTCGTAGAGCTTCTTCTGCACCATGTCCGGGGTCAGCACGGCGACCAGGTCGGCGTCCTTCACGGCCTCGGCCGGCGCCTTCACGGTGAAGCCGTCGGCCTGCGCCTTGACCTCGGTGGGGCCGCCCGGGCGCAGCCCGATGACGACGTCGAAGCCGGATTCGCGCAGGTTCAGTGCGTGCGCGCGGCCCTGGCTGCCGTAGCCGACAACAGCGATCTTGATCTGGGGCAGGTCGTTGGTGCTCATGGGGGGAGGTCCTTTGGAGGAAGAATCGGAGGGTTCTGAAACGAAAAAACCCGCACCTGGGTGGGTGCGGGTTTTGATGGATACCTGGCAGTTCTACTTACACGCCGGTCCGTCCCGCACCTGTTGGTTGGGTAATAAGTACGAGGACGAGAAGCGAACGGATGGAGACCGCGCCGGAACCGGCGGGCTCGATGGATTCGCGAATGGGCGTGTGGCGCTGCAACATGTGATCGAGAAAACCACAGCGGTTTTGCCGCTGTCAACCGTGTTCCCACAATTTCCAACGGTTTCGCCTGTATCCAGCGCAAAGCCGCGCCGCATAAGGATGGTTGCGGCTGAAAGCGTTCCGGTGAACGCCAATTCAAGTTTTGAAGCGTGGTTTCTGCGCGGATTCGACTGTCGTGGACGGCCCTTTGCATGACCATTGTCGGATGTGCGCGACGGCCCGCAGCGGCGACCATCGAGGGCTGACCTCCTTCCAGGAACTCCCTCCCGTGCCCCGACCCCTTGCCCGCGCCGTCCTGGCCACCGCACTGCTCTGCGCGCTGCCGCTGCTGTCTTCCGCCGCCGACCGGGTGACCGGCCACGGCTTCGCCACCCGCTCGGAGGTGATCGCCCCGCACGCGATGGCCGCCACCTCGCAGCCGCTGGCCACCCAGATCGCACTCGATGTGATGAAGGGCGGCGGCTCGGCGGTGGATGCGGCGATCGCGGCCAACGCCGCGCTGGGGCTGATGGAGCCGACCGGCAACGGGGTCGGCGGCGACCTGTTCGCGATCGTGTGGGACCCGAAAACGCAGAAGCTGTACGGCTACAACGGCTCGGGCCGCTCGCCGAAGTCGCTGACGCTGGCCGAGTTCCAGCGCCGCGGGTTGAAGGACATTCCGCCGACCGGGCCGCTGCCGGTATCGGTGCCGGGCGCGGTGGACGGCTGGTTCGCGCTGCACGACCGCTTCGGGCGCAAGCCGATGGCCGACAACCTGGCCCCGGCGATCCGCTATGCGCGCGAGGGCCATCCGGTGGCGGAGGTGATCGCGTACTACTGGGACCGTTCGGTGCCGAAGCTGTCGCAGTACCCGGGCTTCAAGGAGCAGTTCACGATCAACGGGCATGCGCCGCGCAAGGGCGAGCTGTGGAAGAACCCGAACCTGGCCAATACGCTGGAGCAGATTGCGCAGGGCGGCCGCGATGCGTTCTACAAGGGTGACATCGCGCGCACGATCGGCACGTACTTCAAGGCCAATGGCGGCTACTTGAGCTATGAGGACATGGCCAGCCACCACGGTGAGTGGGTGGAGCCGGTCAGCAGCAATTACCGTGGTTACGATGTGTGGGAGCTGCCGCCCAACAGCCAGGGCATTGCGGCGCTGCAGATTCTGAACGTGCTGGAAGGCTACGATTTCTCGAAGATTGCGTTCGGCTCGCCGGAGCATGTGCACCTGTTCGTGGAAGCGAAGAAGCTGGCGTTCGCGGACCGTGCGCGCTTCTACACCGACCCGGCGTTCCAGCCGGCGCCGGTGGCGAAGCTGGTGTCGAAGGAATATGCGGCGGAGCGACGCAAGCTGATTTCGATGGACAAGGCGCTGCGTGAGGTGCAGCCGGGCACGCCGAAGCAGTTGGAGGAGGGCGACACGATCTACATGACCGTCGCCGATGCCGACGGCATGATGGTGTCGCTGATCCAGTCGAACTACCGCGGGATGGGCAGTGGCATGGCGCCGCCGGGGCTGGGCTTCATTCTGCAGGATCGTGGCGAGATGTTCGTGCTGCGCAAGGACCACCCGAATGGGTACGCGCCGGGCAAGCGCCCGTTCCAGACGATCATTCCGGGCTTCGTGACGAAGGACGGCAAGCCGTGGATGAGTTTCGGGGTAATGGGCGGGGCGATGCAGCCGCAGGGCCACGCGCAGATCGTGATGAATCTGGTGGACTTCGGGATGAATCTGCAGGAAGCCGGCGACGCGCCGCGCATCCAGCATGAGGGCTCGACGGAGCCGACCGGCCAGGCCACGGCGATGAGCGATGGCGGTGAAGTGAACCTGGAGACCGGCTACCCGTACGAGACGGTGCGCGCACTGATGCGCAAGGGCCACCGCGTGGTGTTCGCCGACGGCCCGTACGGTGGCTACCAGGCGATCATGCGCGACCCGGAAACGGGTGTGTATTACGGCGCCTCCGAGAGCCGCAAGGACGGCCAGGCGGCAGGCTACTGACCCACGGCGATCCTGGATCGCCGTATCGCCGGGCGATGCCCGGCTGCTTTCTGCTCCGCGTAGAGCCGGGCTCTGCCCGGCTGCTTCATGCATCTGTGCGAACAGCCGTTGGTTCAATCATGGCCTGAGCTGGGCCGGCGGGTGCGGGTTTGCGGGACACGCCGTGAATCCGTCCTTGGAGGCTTGTAGAAAACATCCATGTTTTCTACAGTCCCGCAAACCCGCCCCCGCCGACCCTCGACGGTGTGTTGGTGGCCACGGAAGATCAACGGCGATGCCGATTATTTTTCCTGCGTTACCGGACGTTGGTGGGTTCCGTGCATTCGTTCGGGAACCGAATCTACCGGCCCAGGCCCGTGCGGCGTAACCGACCCCAGACCCATTCGGCGTAACCGCCGCGTAGGGACACGCCGTGCGTGTCTGCTCTTCGTATCCGCACGCGACCAACTATCGGGGGCGGCCGGCGGGTAGCCCCCGGAGGGACGCTCCAAAACATGGATGTTTTGGAGCAGCCTACAAGGACGTACTTGCGGCGTGTCCCGGAGCGGGGCTGCCCGCCGGCCGCCCCAGCACGGATGAACTGAAACGCTGCTCTTGAGCGCTAGGTATCCGCTCGCGATGCCTCATAACGATGGGTTCACGGCGTGTCCCGGAGCGGGGCTGCCCGCCGGCCGCCCCAGCACGGATGAACTGAAACGCTGCTCTTGAGCGCCAGGTATCTGCTCGCGATGCCTCATAAGGAAGGGTTCACGGCGTGTCCCGGAGCGTGGCTGCCCGACGGCCGCCCCGGCACGCAGAAACTGAAACGCTGCTCTTGAGCGCTAGGTATCCGCCCGCGACGCCTCATCGCGTGTCTCTTCCTGCGCGGCAATCTCGCGCTCGATCCACGCATCCATCATCCGCCGCGCGCGCAGCGCGCGGCGGCGCTGCAGCTGGTATTCCATGTCCAGCACGCGGTACAGCGACCACATTACCGCCAACATCAGCAGCGCGAAGGGCAGGGCGGCGATGGTGATCATGCCCTGCAGCGCGTCCAGCCCGCCGGCAAGCAGCAGCGCGCCCGCGATCAGGGCGATGGCCACGCCCCAGGTGATCTTGCGCGACAGCGGCGGGTCGCCCGCATCGTCGGTGGACATGCTGGCCAGCACCAGCACGGCCGAGTCGGCCGAGGTGACGAAGAAGATCATCAGCAGCACCAGCGCAATCACTGAGAGCACCGTGGGCATCGGCAGGCTGTCGAACATGGTGAACAGCACCGTCTCGTAGCCGTTGCCCAGCGCCTGCACCAGGTCCACATGCCCGAAGATCTGCGACCACAACGCAGTGCCGCCGAACACCGAGAACCACAGGAAGCCGAGCAGGCTCGGCGCGATCACCACGCCCAGCACGAACTCGCGGATGCTGCGCCCGCGCGACACGCGCGCGATGAACGAGCCCACGAACGGGGCCCACGCGATCCACCAGGCCCAGTAGAAGATCGTCCAGTCTGCCACCCAGGTGCTGCCCGAGAACGGCGACATGCGCAGGCTCATGGTCACCAGCTGGTTGAGGTAGGCGCCGATGGTGGTGGTGAAGGTGTCGAAGATGAAGCCGGTCGGACCCAGCACCAGCACCAGCGCCAGCAGCAGGGCGGCCAGGGCAAGGTTGATGTTGGACAGCCACTTGATGCCACGGTGCACGCCGCTGGTGGTCGAGGCCATGTACAGCACGAACGCCACCGCGATGACGGTCAGCTGCAGCGGGACGCCGGCGTGGATGCCGAACACGCGCTCCAGCCCGGCGGCGATCTGGATGGTGCCGAAGCCCAGCGTGGTGGCCACGCCGATTGCGGTCGCCACGACGGCGGCCACGTTCACCACGGTGCCGATCCAGCCGCGATGATGCGCGCCGATCAGGGGCTGCAGCAGGTCGCTGACAAGGCCGCGCCCATTGCGGTTGAACTGGAACCACGCCATGGCCAGGCCGATCAGGGCGTAGATCGCCCACGGGTGCAGGCCCCAATGGAAGAAGGCGTAGCGCATCGAGGCGCGGGCGGCTTCCATGCTCTGCGGGGCCAGGCCTTCGGGCGGGGTGACGAAGTGCGAGACCGGCTCGGCCGCGCCCCAGAACACCAGGCCGATGCCCATGCCGGCGGCGAACAGCATCGACATCCAGCTGGCGTTGGAGAAGTCGGGCTCGGCATCCTCACCGCCGATGCGCAGCGAGCCCAGCCGGCCGAACGCCAGGTAGAGCAGGAACGAAAGGGTGATGAACACCACCAGCAGATACAGCCAGCCGGTGCTGCGGATGATATGCACCAGGCCACTCTGCACCACGGTGTTGAACGGGCCCGGCGCGACGCCGGCGACCAGCACCAGCAACAGCACCAGTGCGATTGAAATTCGGAACACCATGCAGGCGCGTCTCCGTACAGGCGCGAGCCGCAGCTCGCAGTCTCCAGCGGCACGGCGGCAACGACTGGCATGATTCGGGCCGGTCGAGCCGGACACAGCGGACAGCGCAGCAGCGGCGTCGCTGCGCGGCAGTCTAGCCAATGCGGCATGACAACCCTGTTCACGGTGCGCGCCTGGCTACACGCGGCGAGGCAACTTCGCCGTGGTTGTGGTCTAATCCGCCCCGAAGCGGGGGTACCGCGGCCAGGTGGCCACGGTTGAGACAGTCCCTTCGAACCTGATCCGGTTGATACCGGCGTAGGGAAGCTTCGCAACAGCCGATGCACCGCGCCGCCCAGCTCCCCGCCTGGCATCCGCGCGCCGTGCGCCTGCCGTGCGCCGCCGCTTCGTCCCTTGCCGTGCGAACCCTCGCACCGATAACCCAGGACGATGCCCGATGAACGCACACCCTTCCGCCCTGCAGCAACAGGCCCAGCAGCTGTCCGAATCGGTCACGCGACCCATTCCCGGCTCGCGCAAGATCCACGTGGCGGGTTCGCGCAGCGACCTGCAGGTGCCCATGCGCGAGATCGCGCTGACCCGCACGCCCACCCTGTTCGGCGGCGAAGAGAACGCGCCGCTGACGGTGTACGACACATCGGGTCCGTATACCGATCCGGAGGCCCGCATCGACCTGTCCACCGGCCTGCCGGCGCTGCGCGCGGGCTGGGTGGCCGAGCGCGGCGACACCGAGCTGCTGGAGCGGCTGAGCTCGGCGTTCGGGCGTTCGCGCGAAACCGACGCCCGCCTGGACGCAGTGCGCTTCCCCTCGCGCCTGCAGCCGCGCCGCGCGGTGGCCGGTGCCAACGTCACGCAGATGCACTACGCCCGGCGCGGCATCATCACACCCGAAATGGAGTTCGTGGCGATCCGCGAGAACCAGCGCATCGAGGCGATCCGCGACAAGGCGTTGCTGATGCAGCATCCGGGCCAGTCGTTCGGGGCATCGATTCCCGCTTCGATCACGCCCGAGTTCGTGCGTGAGGAGATCGCACGCGGCCGCGCGGTGCTGCCCAACAACATCAACCACCCCGAAAGCGAGCCGATGATCATCGGCCGCAACTTCCTGACCAAGATCAACGCCAACATCGGCAACAGCGCGGTGTCCTCCGGCATCGCCGAGGAGGTGGAGAAGCTGGTGTGGGCGATCCGCTGGGGCGGCGACACCGTGATGGATCTGTCCACCGGCAAGCACATCCACGAAACCCGCGAATGGATCCTGCGCAATTCGCCGGTGGCGATCGGCACGGTGCCGATCTACCAGGCGCTGGAAAAGGTGGACGGGCGCGCGGAAGAACTGAGCTGGGAGATCTTCCGCGACACCCTCATCGAACAGGCCGAGCAGGGCGTGGACTACTTCACCATCCATGCCGGTGTGCTGCTGCGCCACGTGCCGCTGACCGCCAAGCGCGTGACCGGCATCGTTTCGCGCGGCGGTTCGATCATGGCCAAGTGGTGCCTGGCCCACCACCGCGAGAACTTCCTCTACACGCGCTTCGAGGACATCTGCGAGATCATGAAGGCCTACGACGTGACCTTCTCGCTGGGCGATGGCCTGCGCCCCGGCTGCATCGCCGATGCCAACGACGCCGCGCAGTTCGGTGAACTCGAAGCGTTGGGCGAGTTGACCAAGATCGCGTGGAAACATGACGTTCAGACCATGATCGAGGGCCCCGGCCATGTGCCGATGCAGCTGATCAAGGAGAACATGGACAAGCAGCTGCGCGAATGTGGCGAGGCGCCGTTCTATACGCTGGGGCCGCTCACCACCGACATCGCACCGGGCTATGACCACATCACCAGCGCGATCGGTGCGGCCATGATCGGCTGGTATGGCACCGCCATGCTCTGCTACGTCACGCCCAAGGAGCACCTGGGCCTGCCCAACCGCCAGGATGTGCGCGACGGCATCATGGCCTATCGCATCGCCGCGCATGCCGCCGACCTGGCCAAGGGCCACCCGGGCGCGCAGGTGCGCGACAACGCGCTGAGCAAGGCACGCTTCGAGTTCCGCTGGGAGGACCAGTTCCATCTCGGCCTCGATCCGGAGAAGGCCAAGGAGTTCCACGACGAGACCCTGCCCAAGGATGCGCACAAGCTGGCGCACTTCTGCTCCATGTGCGGCCCGCATTTCTGCTCGATGAAGATCACCCAGGACGTGCGCGACTATGCGGCGGGGCAGGGGCTGGACGAGCAGGCGGCGCTGGCGGCCGGCATGGCCGAGAAGTCCACGCAGTTCCGCGAACTGGGCGCCGAGGTCTACCGACCGGGGTAGGTCACGACCATTGGTCGTGACGCCATAGGGTCATGACCCGCCAAACGCGCGGGTGCCGGGGCGGCCATCATGCCGCCTCGGTGCGCGCTCCGCTAAGCTTCGGCCCACCGACACAGGGGCAGGGACCACCACGATGGCGATCGCACGCACCACCAAATGGCTGGCCATCGCCCGCCGGCACCCCTCGGCCTGGCTGCTTGGCGTGCAACTGCTGGGCGTGCTGCTGTACCCGGCCATGGACGAGTCCGGCGCGGGCCGGGCGCTGTTCGGCGCGTTCGGTATCGCCGTGCTCGGCCTGGCGTTGTGGGTGGTGCGGCGCAGCCCGCTGGGCATGTGGGTGGCGCTGGTGCTGGCCATTCCCTCGGTGGTGTTCTCCGTCGCCGGCGCGTTGCTGGGCCGGCCGACCCTGGTCACCACGGCGCAGCTGCTCGAATGCCTGCTGTACTTCTATACCGCCGGCAGCCTGATCGCCTACATGCTGCAGGACCACAAGGTCACCCGCGACGAGCTGTTCGCCGCCGGTGCCACCTTCACGTTGCTGGCGTGGGCATTCGCGTTCGCCTTCGCGGTGTGCCAGCAGTGGTACCCCGGCAGCTTCATGGCCACCAGCGAGAGTGAGCTGCGCACGTGGATGGAGCTGCTTTATCTGAGCTTCAGTCTTCTGTCAGGCGTAGGACTCAGCGATGTAGTCCCCGTTCATCCGCAGGCGCGGGCGCTGGTGATGCTGGAGCAGTTCGCGGGCGTAATGTACGTGGCGCTGGTGGTGTCGCGACTGGTCGGGTTGACCATGATCCGCAACGCGCGAAACTGAATCAAAGATAAAATAATTCTGAATCGAACATAAAAAATTCGCGCCCGAAGGCGCGAATAGTGAAGCAGTTTATGTGGATTCGTCGGCGAGAGAGGGCCTGATGTCGTCCCCGCGCACAGGCGCGGTTTAACCTGCATAGGCTAGGATTATCGCCCTTCAGTGTTTTTGCGCTTTGCGCTGATGGCTTGTGCGGAATCTGGCGGTTCGTTCGATCGGTAGTTGATTCGATGAATGCTGCATTCCTGTTGTCCTGCTGTTGTACGTAGCACCGGAATGATCAGCATAGAGAGTGGGCCACCCATTGCCGACCGCATCAGGATCGGCGACTGCACGATCACGATCTCATCGCGTGAAGTGATGGTGGATGGTGCGCGTCGTGTGCGCCGGCTCACGCCGAAGGCGCTGGGCGTGCTGCGCGTGCTGATGCGCGTGCCCGGTGCCGTGGTGACGCGCGACGAGCTGTTTGCCGAGGTCTGGCCGGACACCCTGCCCACCAACGATGTGCTCACCCAGGCCATCACCCAGCTGCGCAAGGCGTTCGCGCGCGACGACGAGAGCGGCGCGGCCTATATCGAAACCATCGCCAAGTCCGGCTATCGGTTGCTGCAGCCGGTGACGGAGCTGGCCGAGCCCGTTGCCGGGAGCACGAACGACGCGGCGCCCAGCGAAGACGAGCGTGACGCGCTGGCGGCGGTGTTTGCGGCGGCCAGCCCCGTGCCGCGCCCGCGCAGCCGCTGGCGGCGCATGCGTCGCTACGTTCTGTTGGCGATCGGGCTCGGCATGGTCGTTGCCCTGCTGGTGATGACCGCGCTGCTGCTGCAGCGTCCTGAGCAGCAGGCGGGCGGCAGTGGCGTGCTGGCCGACGGCAGCCGCGTGGTGGGCAGCCCGCAGCGCCCGTACCGGCTGATCACGGCCACCTCCGGCTTTGAAACCTATCCCACGGTGTCCCCGGACGGCTCCCAGGTTGCCTACGAGGCCGACGGCACCGCCCATGGGGGCAGCACCATCAAGGTACAGACCTCGGGCAATGCGCCGGCGCGTGCGCTGGCCGACACGCCGTCGGGCCACTCGGACCGCTTTCCGAACTGGTCGCCCAACGGGCGCGAGATCGCCTTCGCCCGGTTCGGGCCCGAAGCCAGCTGCGAGGTGTTGATCGGCAGCGCCACCGGGGGCGCGCTGCGCCATGTGACGCGCTGTGATGGCACCGAACTGCTCAGTTTCGACTGGACGCCGGACGGGCGTGGGCTGGTGTTCGGCTCGCTGGCCGGGCGGTATGCCCATCGCGGCATCCGCGTGCTGGATATCGCCAGTGGCCAGTGGACCGCATTGAACTATGTGGTGGCCGAAGACAGTTTCGATTACGCCCCGCGCTTCTCCCCGGACGGGCGCTGGATCGTGTTCGTGCGCAACCCGCAGATCGGCGACCTGTGGCGCCTGCCGGCGCAGGGTGGGGTGCCCGAGCAGCTCACCGACGATTCGGCTGAAATCCGTGGCTGGGCCTGGCGCAGCGACAGCCGCCACATCGTGTTCGGCCGCCGCGTGGACAGCGAGGCGCGGCTGTACGAACTGGATACCGAGACGCGTACGTTGCGCGACGTGGGCATCGACGATGCGCAGTCGCCTGCGCTGTCGCGGCACAACAACATGCTGGCGTTCGTGCACCGCAAGGCGCAGTTCGGCCTGTTCCGGGTGCCGGTCGCCGACGGGCGCCCCGGCACGCCCGAGCGCCTGTTCCCGTCCAACGGCCGCGATGGCCAGCCGATGCTGGCGCCGGACGGGCGGCAGTTGGTGTTTACCTCGGACCGTTCGGGCAACTACGGCCTGTGGTGGGCGGACCTGTCGCGCCCGGAGTCGCTGCGCCCGGTGGAGGGCCTGCGCCCGGAAACCCGCCAGGCCGCCGACTGGTCGGCCGACAGCACGCATCTGCTGGTATCAGGCCGCGACGCGCAGGCGCGGCCGGTCATCTATGAGGTGTCGCCGCGCGACGAACAGGTGGTGGTGTTGCCAGTGCCCGTAGCGCAGCCGCTGCAGGCGTTGTATGCCGGCGACAACGACCACGTGCTGGTGGTCGAGCGTGACCAGGACGAGCGCATGCGGCTGTCGTTGTTCGACCGGCGCAGCACCCCCTGGAAACTGTTGGGGCATATCGATGGCGTGTCGCAGGCACGGTTCGATACCGCCCACCAGCGCGTCCTGTTTACGCGGCTGTCGGCCGGCGGGCTGTGGTCGGCCGATGCGCGCCTGGATCCGGCCAGCATCCGCCAGGTCAGTGAGGACCGGCCCTCGCGTTGGCGCTACCGGACCTGGACCGTAGCCCGCGACGGCAGCCTGGACTACCTGTCCACCAGCGCCGAGTGCGCGACCGCGTTTGTACGAATGAGTGCGCCGTCGGCCGGCGCCGAGTACTGCCTGGACACCGAACGGCTCAGCGCCGGCAACGGATTCAGTGCGCAGCCGGACGGCAGCGCGTTGTACCTGGCCTTGGCGGTGGCCGACGGTGCCGACATCGGCGTGATGACGATGCCTGAACCCCCGCGTCCGGTGTTCTCGTCGATCAGCAACGTATTGTTCTGGAAGGCAAAATAGCCTTCGTGATTCTTTCGTGCCGACCTCGTGTCGAATTCGGATCAATCTCGTCGTTCGTTCCTGACGCTGACCGCCTGATTTGGCAAAACGGGTGCCCCATAACGGCAAACCCCGGTGCACGTCATGCGTCAGCTCACTCTCGCCGATCGCGGCCAATCGCTTTCCCTGGACAAGATCGTCGACGACGGCCCGTTGCCGACCTGCCTGGGCGTGGCCCGGCTGGGTAGCCTGCAGACCGCCGGCACCACGTTCACCGTGTGGATGCAGCTGCGCGGCAGCGCCTGGGTGGAATCGAAGGAAGGCAAGTTCCGGCTGCGCCAGCGCGAGTGGATTGCGTTCGAGAAGGAATCCAAGCCGATGATCCAGGCCGGACGCGATGGTCTGTGCATCGGCCTGAGCCTGACCCCCGAAGCGCTGCGCGCGCTCGGCGAGCTGGCCGACTGCAGCCTCTATGCCGGCCGCGGCAGCATGTCGCGCAGCGAAGTGCGGGTTGCCCTGCGCCTGTGGCGTGAAGCGCTCGCCGATGGCCAGCCGGCGCAGTCGCTGCGCCCGGTGCTGCTGCACCTGGCCTCGCTGCAGGGCGCACTCGCCACCGGCGTGCAGCGCTGCCCGGGCCGTTCGCGTCTGCGCAAGCGCCAGGTGTTCGGCCGCATGCAGCGTGCGCGTTTGTTCCTGGAAGGCAACAGCCACCGCGTGGTGCGCATCGGCGAGCTGGCCGAACTGACCAACTTCTCCAGCTGGTATCTGTCCAAAACCTTCCAGAGCCTGTACGAAGAGAGCCCGCAGTCGCTCTCGGCGCGCCTGCGCCTGGAACGTGCCGCCGACCTGCTGCGCGACACCGACATGATGATCGGCGAAGTCGCTGCCGCAAGCGGTTTCGACAACTGCTGCAGCTTCGCACGTGCGTTCCGCGCCCGTTTCGGGCAGTCGGCATCGGGCTTCCGCCAGACCGGCGGAATGCTTCCGCCAAAGTCGGCAAAGCGTCCCGTGGCATCGCGCAAATAATTAACGGTAACGCAATCGTAACTTTCCGAGGCGGTTTAACACGCTACTAACGTACCTTGGAGAGATTGATGAATTTTCGTACTCCCGCAGTGCGGCTGGGTCTTCTGCCGGCCAGCATTGCGCTGGCGCTCGTGCCGAGCCTTGCCTCGGCACAGGAAGCAGCCTCCGGCACCACTGACCTCGATCGCATCTCGGTCACCGGCTCGCGCATTCGCGGCGCCAACATGGAGACCCAGCAGCCGATCCTGACGATGACCCGCGAATCCCTGGAAAAGCAGGGCTTCTCGAGCGTCGCCGACGTGCTGAACAACCTGACCTCGGCCGGTTCGCCGGCCATCTCGCGTTCGGAGTCGCTGGCTTCGGGCGAGAACGTGGGCGGCTACTACGTCGACATCCGTAACCTGGGCGCCGAGCGCACCCTGGTGCTGATGAACGGCAAGCGCCTGGGCGCCTCCACCGCCGGTCTGCAGGATCTGAGCCAGATCCCGATGTCGGCCGTCGAGCGCATCGAAATCCTGAAGGACGGCGCGTCGTCCATCTACGGTTCCGACGCCATTGCCGGCGTGGTCAACGTGATCACCCGCAAGAACGTCGACGGTGGCGAAGCCAGCGTCTACATCGGCCAGTACGACCAGGGCGATGGCCAGAGCCAGCAGTACTCGATGACCCTGGGTGCCACCGGCGAGCGCGGCAGCCTGACCCTGTCGGCCGAATACTCCAAGCAGGATCCGGTGTGGGCCAAGGACCGTTGGTACAGCCGTGATGGCAGCCTCGGCCCGCTGTCGACCTCGGAAGACTGGAGCCCGATCAGCCAGAACGGCAGCTGGTGCAACCCGCTGGTCTATGACTGCTCGCGTACCTCCAAGACGGCGGTGTGGCAGACCCTGAACCAGGGCGGCAACCCGACCAACCCGAACGACTACCACGAGCTGACCCCGGACGAGTACGCCAACTCGAACCAGCAGATGACCCTGCTGACCGGTGTTGAGCGCAAGTCGCTGTACATCAACGGCACCTACGACTTCACCGACACCATCAGCCTGAACACCGATGTGCTCTACAACGAGCGCAACACGTTCCAGCAGATCGCCGGCTACCCGTACCAGTCGTCCTCGTTCTCCACCCCGCTGACCGCCGGTAGCGCGTTCAACCCGGTTGGCCAGAACGTCGACTTCCGTCGCCGCCTGTGGGAAGTGCCGCGCACCACCGACAGCCAGTTGAAGACCCTGCGCTTCGCCCCGACCGTCAGCGGCTACTTCGAGCTGGCCGGCAAGACCTTCGATTGGGACGTCGGCGCGCTGTGGAACCGCAACGAGTCGATCAAGTCCAACTACGGCGACATGAGCCTGATCGCAGCCAAGCAGGCGCTCGGTCCGTCGTACATCGATGCCGGCGGCGTTGCCCGCTGCGGCACCGCGGCGAGCCCGGTCCTGGGCGATTGCCGCCCGTGGAACCCGCTGCTGCCGTACGGCGTTGATGGCGCCGGTTCGCTGTCGGATCCGGAACTGCAGAGCTTCCTGTTCCCGACCTACACCACCCGTGGCGTCACCAAGACCACCAGCTTCACCGCCAACCTGGCCGGTTCCATCGTGACCCTGCCGGCCGGCGACCTCGGCTTCGCCGTGGGCGTGGAGCACCGCAAGGAAGAAGGCAGCTACACCCCGGACGCCTTCGCACAGTCGGGCCAGTCCACCGGCCTGGGCCAGAAGCCGACCCAGGGTGAGTACGATCTGAACGAGGTCTACCTCGAACTGAACGTGCCGATCCTGGCCGACATGGCCTTCGCCAAGGAACTGACCCTGAATGTTGCCAGCCGTTATTCGGACTACAGCAACTTCGGCGGCACCACCAACAGCAAGTTCGGTCTGACCTGGCGTCCGATGGACGAGCTGCTGGTCCGCGGCACCTACGCCGAGGGCTTCCGCGCTCCGACCATCAGCGACCTGTACGGTGGCCTTAGCTCGAGCTTCGAGTCGTACATCGATCCGTGCGGCACCACCGCGCCGGGCAGCGTTGCCGGCAACGGTGCGTGCTCCGCCGCTGGCGTTCCGGCCGATTACGTGCAGCTGGGCCAGGGCAACCGGCCGTGCTCGACCCTGCCGTGCCAGTCGGGTGACCAGTTCATCTCGGGTGCCAACCCGAACCTGTCGCCGGAAACCTCCAAGAGCAAGACCATGGGTCTGGTCTGGAGCCCGCGTTGGGTGCAGGGCCTGGACGTCTCGCTGGATTGGTACCGCTACGAAATCAGCAACATGATCATTGCTGACAGCGTCGACCGCATCCTGCGTGACTGCTATGTGCTGGGTAACAGCGCCCGTTGCGAAAGCGTCGTGCGTGCCGATGACGGCCACGTCAGCGCGATCACCTACGGCACCGCCAACCTCGGCAAGATGGAAACCGAAGGTTACGACCTGGGCGTCAAGTACCGTCTGCCGGAGCTGGCCATCGGCCAGTTCAACATCGATTGGCAGACCAGCTACATGGCCAAGTACGACGAGCTGGGCCAGAACGCTGCCGGCGACAACATCACGATCGGTCGTGTCGGCGAAGCCGGCCTGTTCCGCGTGCGTTCGAACCTGGGCGTGAACTGGCAGTACGGCGATTTCGGTGTGAACTACACCGCGCGCTACTACTCCGGCATGAAGGAAGGCTGCATCGACACCGGCGAGTTCTGGTGCAATGCTCCGGACCACATGGCCAATGGCGAAGCCGACCCGCTGCGCAAGACCGGCTCCAACACCTTCCACGACCTGCAGGTCAGCTGGAAGGCACCGTGGGATGCCACCATCGCCCTGGGCGCGAACAACGTGTTCGACCACAAGGGTCCGCTGATGTACTCGGCGCCGAACTCGAGCTTCGCCTACTACGGCGGCTTCGATATCGGTCGCTTCCTGTACATGAAGTACACCCAGAAGTTCTGATCCATCGAACCACTGGTGCAATAAAAAGAAGGGCGGCCCGCAAGGGCCGCCCTTCTTCTTTGCCCGAAGGGCAAAGAAAAAGCCGACCTGCAAAGGTCGGCTTTTCGGTAGCACCGGCCGTTGGCCGGCCGTTGATCTTCGGTTGAAGAATCAGGCGTCGGCTGTAGCCAGCCCCATCAACCCATTGGCGTGGTCACGCCACTGCGGCAGCTTGCCCAGCACGCCGGCACGCTGCAGGTATTCCTCGTCCACCGGGTCGCCGTTGACCAGCGCCAGCGCCACGTGCACTGCACCGGTCACCCAGAAGCTGCGCGTGTTCGAGCGCTGCGGCTGCAGGTGGAACGCCACCGCCTCGATGATCGGCATCGGCAGGCCCCACAGGCCCAGCAGGTAGGCACCGGCTTCGCTGTGGCCCGGGCGCGGGTCGGCGTCGCTGGCCGGTTCCGTGCGTTCGTTGCGCACGCCCGGCAGCAGCAGGCCGATATCGGCCAGCAGCGCGGCGGTCGCGCCCAGCTCGGCGCTGGAATCGGGCAGCAGTTTCGCTGCCAGCCGCGAGGCCAGCAGCGCACGCTGCTGCAGCGCGTTGCGTTCGGCGCCGGACAGCGGCGATGCGGAAAACACTTCGCTCGCCAGCACCAGGTCGCGCAGGGTTGCCAGGCCCAGCCGGGTCACGGCCGTGCGCAGGTCGGAAATGGTCCGGCCACTGTTGAAGAACGCCGAATTGGACAGCTGCAGCACCTTCGCGGCGATGGCCGGGTCGGCCGAGACCAGCTTGGAGACGTCGGCGGTATCGGTGTCGTCGTCATGCTCCAGCGCCTGGGTCAGGCTCAGGTACAGGTGCGGCGGCGAGGGCAGCTTTTCGATGCGGCCGATGGCGCTGCGCAGGCGCGCGCTGTCCAGCAGTTCACGCAGCTCTTCCAGGCTGGTCAGCGCTTCAAGCAGCACTTCCGGTGCCAGCGGCAACGGCAGAAAACGGTGGGCCACGCCGATCAGGCGTGCCGGCGGCGGCCGGTTGCCCTGGGCGGCGTCCACCAGTGCAATGCGGATCGTCTCCGGACGCAGCGTCCGGATCTGGCCCAGCAGCGTGGTGGCCGTGAGATCGGGCAATACGGGGCAGGCAATCACCGCATCGATCGGCGTGGACGCCACGATGCTCATGGCTGACTGGCCATCCGGCGCCGTCAGCGGCTGCCACTCTTCCCCAAGATCGGCAATGAAATCCATCAGCTCAGCCGACAGGCTGGCTTCGTCCCCAACTAGCAGAATACGCACGACACAGTCCCCTGGGTGACCACGGTGAAACGCACCGTGGACGGTGTTGAAGTCGCAATGTACCCAATCCGGCACAAAGAGTGATGTGCCGCATCGTAAAAACGTGATGCCCATCGCTCCGGCGGCAGGCGCCGGAGCGGGGCAGCCGGGCTCAGCGCGGCTCGGCGAGGTAGCGCTTGTGCGCGTCCACCAGGATCTGCTTGGCTTCGGCGGCGCCGCCCCAGCCGTCCAGCTTGACCCACTTGCCCTTCTCCAGGTCCTTGTAATGCTCGAAGAAGTGGCCGATGCGTTCCAGCCAGTGGCTGGACACCTGCTCGATGTCTTCCACGTGCGCGTAGCCGCTGAACACCTTGGAGATCGGCACGGCCAGGATCTTCTCGTCGCTGCCGGCTTCGTCGCTCATCTTCAGCACGCCCACCGGACGGCAGCGCACCACCGAACCGGGCACCAGCGGCAGCGGCAGCACCACCAGCACGTCGGCCGGGTCGCCGTCACCGCACAGGGTGCTGGGCACGTAGCCGTAGTTGCAGGGGTAGCGCATCGGGGTGGACAGGATGCGGTCCACGAAGATCGCGCCGGTTTCCTTGTCCACTTCGTACTTGACCGGCTCCGAGTCCTTCGGGATCTCGATGATGACGTTGATTTCTTCCGGCGGGTTCTTGCCGGGCGAGACGAGTTCCAGACCCATGGTGTGCTCCGAGAGGGGGATTGTCGCGATAAGACCTCCCATTTTATGCGTTTGCCGCCCGCCGTGCAGGCCGGCGCTCACCGACGTGGCCGGGCGGTGCTTTCCGACCCGCCAGCGCGCTTCCCGCCGATCCCGGCGGGCATGGCCGAGGCGCAGTGTGGGGGCTCCTCCACCCCCGAGACTGTGCGATGCCGACCGTCCCGATGCCGCTGCGTTGCCTTCTCGCTGGCACGGCCGTGCTGCTGCCGCTCGCGGCGACGGCCGCCGCGCCGCGCTATATCGACCTGGCCGACCGGGTCGGCCCCGATGACACGCCCGGCGACAGGCAGTTTCATGAGCTGAATGACTGGATCATCTATGAATTCAACGACATATGCGCCGATTTCTTCTGTTCCGGCGGCTATGCCAACTACCGCCTGCTGCGTCTGAGCTGCGTGGTCGACACCCGCTCGGACAGCATCCGCCACTGCCGTCTACCCGTCGCGGCCAGTCGTGACCAGGTCGATCCGGGAACCGGCGCGCTGCGGACCGATGTCCGCCACTGGCTCTGCCCCGTCCCGCTGCCGCGCGGCCTGCCGGTGACCGCCTTCCTGGGCGCGCTGGACTGGCAACCCGACAGCTCCGGCCACCTGTTCAACGTCCTGCCCGGTTCGGGTCGATCCCTGTTCGACGCGCTGCAGGACTGCCTGCCCTGAGGCCCGCCCCGGGCCGTCCCTCTCCGAAGGAGTCGTTCGATGATCAAGCTGTCCCTGCGGTTGCTTCCCCTCCTGCTGGCCACCGCGTTCACCCCGGCGCCGGCCGTCGCTGCGTCCACCCATGTCGACCTGGTCGATTTCCCCACCGTGCAGGCCAACTGGGACAGGTTCCACGACCTTGCGCGCCGGCTGGCCGTCGGATTCGACAACGTCTGCGCCGATACCTTCTGCGAAGGGGAGTTCAGCGACATCGAAGCGTTCCGCCTGCGCTGCGCGGTGGAACGTGCCACCGGATCTGTCAGCGAGTGCCGGTGGGCATTCGCCGCCAGCGAGGTGGAGGTGGATGAGCAGACCGGGCGCATTGTGGCGCGCCAGCCCACCTGGCTGTGTCGCCTGCCCATTCCCGCCGGGACGTCGGTCGAGACGCTGTTCAACGCGCTGGCCGGGCCGAACGCGATCTTCGCGCGCCTGCCCGGCGCCGGCACCAGCGTCTACGAAGCGGTGGGTGACTGCCTGACCCTGCACCAGTCGCCCTCGTGAGCCCAAACGTGCCGTTGCTGCCGCTTGCCGGCAAGCCGTGGGCACCGTTTACGAGCGACGGCACCGCCTACGCTAGTCTGCGCCGATGGATTCGCTCCTTGCCGCCGCCGCACGCGCCCTCGCCGCAGGCGACGTCCTGACCGCCTTGGGCAACGTCGCCCTGCGCACGGACCCGCCCGCGCTTGCCCTGCGCGGGGTGGCCATGGCCCAGCTGGGCGAACTGGAGCGGGCGCGTGAGCTGCTTCGGCTGGCCTGGCGCGGGTTCGGCGCCGACGAGGTGCTGGCGCGGGCGCGCTGCGTGGTAGCCGAGGCGGAAGTGGCCCTGGCACTCCGCGATCTGGCCGGCTCCAGCGCGGCGTTGCGGGCAGCGGCCACTGCGCTGGAGGCACGCGCCGATCCCCACAATGCCCTGCAGGCCTGGTTGATCCTGGCGCGGCGTTGGCTGCTGCTGGGGCGGCGCCAGGAGGCGACCGAGGCGCTGGCCAAGCTGCAGGGACGCGCCTTGACGCCCGCGCTGGCGGCCATGGCGGCACTGACCGACGCCGCGCTCGCGGCGCATGCCCTGCAGATGGAACAGGCCACGGCCGCACTCAATGACGCCAGCGCTGCAGCGCAGGCCTCGGGCATTGGCGCACTGCAGGCAGAAGTGGCGCAGGCGCGGCAGCAGCTGGCCCGGCCCGCCGCGCGCAGGACCGACGGCGGTGCCGAGCGCCTGTTGGACCTGGCTGCCGTGCAGGAACTGCTCGCCTCGCCATGCTGCGTGATCGACGGCTGCCGGCGCGGTGTGTGGGCAGGTGGCCGGTGGCGATCCCTGGCCCGGCGCCCGCTGCCCTTCGCGCTGCTGCGCGCGCTGGGTGAAGCGTGGCCGGGCGGGGTAGACCGTGATCACCTGATTGCGCAGGTGTTCCGCCTGCGCGATGCCGACGATGCCCACCGCGCGCGGCTGCGGGTGGACATCGGCCGGGCACGCGCCCTGGTGCAGGGGCTGCTGCGGATCGAGGCGACTGCCACCGGGTACCGGCTGCAGGCAGCACCCGGCCAGGAGGTGGCGGTGCTGGCACCGCCGATCGACGGTGAGCAGGCGGCGGTGGCTGCGCTGCTGGCGGACGGCGCGGCGTGGTCTACCTCCGCGCTTGCCCTGGCGCTGGGCACCAGCCAGCGCACGGTGCAGCGGGCGTTGGTGGCACTCGAAGATTCCGGGCAGGCGCGCGCGCACGGGCGGGGGCGCACGCAGCGCTGGCTGGCGGCGCCGCTGGCCGGATTCACGACGATCTTGTTACTCCCGGGATCGTTGCCGGGCGACTAGTGTCTTTCGCAGGCACCCATGACGGACGTGCCAGGAGAATCCGCAATGAACAGTGCACCCCTTGCCGCATCCGCCGCACCACAGGTTCACGACGCCGACGTGGCGCGCGAATACGGGCCGTTCGACGGTGCCGACTGCATTCACGGCGTCAGCTTCGATGGACGCTACGTGTGGGCCGCCACCGGCGCGGCGCTGCTGGCGTTCGACCCGGACAGCGGGCGGCCGGTACGCTCGCTGGCCGTGCCGTGCGACGCCGGCACCGCCTTCGACGGCACCCACCTGTACCAGATTGCCGAAGCGCGCATCGACAGGATCGACCCACGCAGCGGCGAGGTACTGGCCTCCATCCCCGCGCCCGGCGCGGGCGCCGATTCCGGCATGGCCTGGGCGGATGGCAGCCTGTGGGTCGGGCAGTACCGGGAACGCCGCATCCACCAGATCGATCCGGCCACCGGCCAGATACTGCGCACCATCGAATCGGATCGCTTCGTCACCGGCGTGACCTGGGTCGACGGTCAGCTCTGGCACGGCACCGATGATGGCGAGCACAGCGACATCCGCCGGGTGGATCCCACCAGCGGGCAGGTGCTGGAACAGCTGCGCATGCCCGAACGCATGCATGTGAGCGGCGTGGAGGCCGACGGTGCCGGGCTGTTCTACTGCGGCGGGGGCCGCAGTGGCGTGGTGCGTGCGGTGCGCCGGCCCCGCGCTTAACGTGACTCATTCTCATTTGAGGCGTAACATGCCGCGCCTCTCCCCCGGATCGACCGGCGCGGTCCGCCGCGCCGCCTTCGCATGTCCTCCAACGCCGCCACGCTGACCGAACTGCTGATCCGCGAACGCCCGGCGCTGCTGCGCCTGGTGCAGCGCATCCTGGGCAGCGACGGCAGCGCCGAAGACGTGATCCAGGCGATCTGGTTCAAGGCGCGCGGGGTCGATGGCGGCGTGGCAATCGACAACCCGCGCGCCTATCTGTACCGTCTGGCCACCAACCTTGCCACCGACCATGGCCGGGAGCGCAGCCGCCGCGCGCGGTTGCTGGCCGACCACTACCTGTGGGGGCCGGATGAGGTGTTGTCCACGGAAGAGCAGGCGATGGCACAGGATGAGCTGCAGCGGGTACTGGCCGCGGCCGATCATCTTCCCGAGCCCACCCGCACGATCTTCCGCCTCAACCGGCTGCAGGGCCTGACCCAGGCGGAAATTGCCCGGCGTCGGGGGGTGTCGGTGACCACCGTTGAAAACCATGTGCGCGCCGCGCTGCAACGACTGGCGTGGGCGCGCAACGCCTGACCCGCCACGCCACGCCAGCCATGAGCCCGCACGACACCCCAGCCGCACCGCCACCGCCGTCCCATCCCGACCTGGTCGCCGAACAAGCGCAGGCCTGGATCGCATGGCTGGCGTCCGGCGCGGTGGACGAGCCGCGCATGCAGGAATTCGAGCGCTGGCTGTCGGCGCCGGGGCACCGGCGTACCTTCGAATTCGAACGCCAGCTGTGGCGCGCCGTCGGCGAGGCCCCGGCCGCAGCGGCGCCGCCGCGGCGACGCGTTGCGCGCATCGGCCTGGCCCTGGCAGCCGCGCTGGCGCTGGTCTGGGTCGCACCGGATGCCTGGCTGCGCCTGCGCGCCGATCACCTGACGACCGATGAAGTGACCACGGTGGCGTTGCCCGATGGCAGCCGTGCGGTGCTGGATGCGGATTCGGCCATTGCGGTTGAGTACGACGACACCCAGCGCACCATCCGCCTGCTGCGCGGGCGGGTGTGGTTCGAGGTTGCCCCGGGCCGCGAGCAGCCGTTCCGGGTCACCGCACAGGGTGGGGTAGTGGAGGACATCGCCACGGCGTTCTCCGTGGCCAGCACCGCGCACGGGGTGGACACCGAGGTCTCGCAGGGGCAGGTGCGGATCGCGGCAACGCCCGACGGCGGCTGGACCTATCTGCTGGCCGGGCAGCGCGCCGGATTCACGCCCGATGGCCGGGTCGCACGTCGCAGCGACGTGGCGCCGGACCGGATCGCGGCCTGGCGCGATGGCGAGCTGCTGCTGGAAACGGCCGACGTGGCCGATGCCGTAACGCAGATCGCGCGCTACCGGTCCGGCCCGACCTTCCTGCGCGGCGATCTTGCGGCACTGCCCGCGGTCAACGCCGCGTTGCGCGTCGACCAGCCCGAACAGGCGCTGGATGCGCTGGCCATGTCTGCCGGGCTGCGCATCACGCGGCTGCCGATGGGCGTGGCGATCGTGGCGCCTGCCGATCGCTGACGCGGTCTTGGGGAATGGCCTTTCCCATTCGTCTTACCCCCGAACGTACCCGCCGCCGCCACGTACTTCGCAGCGCCCGCACCCCGTGCGGGGACGCCGTGTCCACGGCATCGCCTCTTCAACAGGTTTCAACATGCACCCCACTTCCCGACCGGGCCGCCGTCCGCGCCCGTCCCGTCTCTGCATCGCGCTGCTCGCTGCCGGCCTGGTACCGGTGAGCGTGTTGCCGGCGCTGGCCCAGTCCGCCGACAGCGCCATGACGCGTGCCACGCACCGCTTCGACATTCCCGCCCAACCCTTGGCCGATGCGCTGCGCAGCTACATGCGCCAGTCCGGCGTGCAGGTCGCCTATCCGGCGGCGCTCGCGGCGGGGGTGAACTCCACGGCGGTGAGCGGTTCGCTCGACGCGCAGGCCGCGTTGGCGCAGCTGCTGCAGGGCAGTGGTCTTGCGCCGCGTGCGGTCGGCGCCGGTGCGGTCACGCTGGAGCGTGCCGCGCCTGCTGCGCGCGCCGAAGGCGTGATCGTCAGCGCGCCCTTGCGCGTGGCCGGCGATCAATTCGATGCCGGCAGCGATGCCGAGCGCGCGCTGGATGTGTACCGCAACGCCGGCTCCAGCGTGTTCGTGCCGCGCGCCACGATTGAACGCTTCCGCGGCACGTCCACCGCCGACATCGTCAAGGGCGTGGTCGGCGTCACCGCAGGCGATCCGCGCAGCGCCAATGCGCTGGACCTCAACATCCGCGGCATCCAGGGCCAGAGCCGCATCCCGGTGATCATCGACGGCGGCCAGTCCACGATGGACACCTATCGCGGGTACGCCGGGCAGTCGCAGCGGACCTACCTCGACCCGGACCTGATCTCCAGCCTCACCGTCACCAAGGGCCCGAGCCTGGGCGCCAACGCGTCCGGCGGCATCGGCGGCGTGGTGGAAATGGAAACGCTCAACGCCGGCGACGTGCTGCGCGACGGCCAGGACAGCGGTCTGCGCGTGCGCAGCGGCGTGTCCAACGGCAGCGCGCGTGACCTGCCGGCTTACGGCGGCACGCCGGGCACCCACCGCAACAGCCTGGGCGGGCAGTTCTTCAACATTGCCGGCGCCAAACACTGGGACCGTTTCGACCTGGTTGCAGCCTACGCCTGGCGCGACACCGGCAACTACTATTCCGGCAAGCACGGCTACGACGATTTCCCGCAGACGCGGCGCACGCTCGCGCCGTTGAATCCGCCCAACACCGAGGTCTTCAACACCTCGTCCAAGTCCAATTCGGTGCTGCTCAAGGGCACCTGGCGGATCGATGAGAGCCAGACCCTGGAAGCCGGCTACCGCCGTTACAGCGGGCGGCAGGGCGAGATCATGGCCTCGCAGATCATCCGCGTGGACCGCGACCGCGTGCCGCAGTGGGAGCCGGGCAGCGTGGACATGGATGCCTACAACCTGCGCTACCGCTTCAACCCGGACAACGACGTCGTCGATCTCAAGGCCAACCTCTGGTACACCGACGCCGACAGCCTGATGTACAACGGCCTCACCGGCATCACGCCGTGGTATTTCGACCGCCGCACCGAGTGGTATGACGGCCCGACCTTCAATACCGACCCGGGCTACAAGGACGCCTACCGCAACGGCATGCAGCAGCAGCGCTTCGGCCTGGACGTGTCCAACACCACGCACGTGGCCACCGACAGCGCCGGTCTGTTCACCTTCGACTATGGCGTGTCGTACAGCGACGAGGACGTCGGCCCGGGCCGCGACTCGCCGATCATGCATGACGACCTGATCAACAACCGCTTCCTGCGCAATGCCGAGCGCAAGGAATACAGCGCGGTGGCATCGATGAAGTGGCTGCCCGACGAGCATTGGGAGCTGCTGGTGGGCGGGCGCTTCAACCGCGTCAGCATCCATGACCGCAACCGGCTGGCCACGCCGGACGGCGAAGAGGTGATCGGGCAGTACCGCTACACCCAGTTGCTCAACGGCAACCCGGCGCTGCCGGCGTGGCGCGCGCAGCGCATCGCCATGCTCAACTGGTATCCCGATGCGAACGGCCAGTTCACCGAAGCCTCGCTGCTGGCCTCGCCGTACAAGAAGGGCACCGTGGCCGACATCAGCGGCTGGAACTTCCACGATGTCACCGCCACCGAAGACCTGATCGTGCCGACCAGCTGGACCTGGTCGCAGCCGATCCGGCGCACCGACAGCGCGTTCATGCCGACGGCCAGCGTCACCTACCGTTTCAACGACGAGACGATGGTGTACGTGAAGTACGCCGAAGGCGTGAAGCTGCCCAGCCTGTTCGAAAGCACGCTCGGTCTGTTCACCGCCGCCAAGCCGGTAGGCGACGAGCTCAAGCCCGAGCGCGCAGGCACCTGGGAAGTGGGCGTGAGCACGGTCAGGAATGATCTGTTCGGGGCAGGCGACCAGGCCGCGTTCAAGCTGGCGTACTTCAACACCCGCATCGACGACCTGATCACCCGCGATTACCGCACGCTGTCGGCGGGGTACATCCGCAACATCGACCGCTTCAAGGTGTCCGGGCTGGAGTTCCAGTCCAGCTATGACGGCGGCAAGGTGTTCGCCGATCTTTCGGCGCATTACTACTTCGAGGCCAAGACCTGCGCCCCGGACATCGCCGCCGAGCGGCGCGCGTACGGCGTGCAGCGCAAGATCGAGGAGCTGGCCAACACGCCGGACTGCGTGGACGGTGGCTTCGAAGGGTCTTACAGCAATACGCAGAACCCGCCGCGCTACACGGCGAACCTGACCCTGGGCGCGCGCCTGCTCGACCAGCGGCTGAGCTTCGGCACCCGCGTCATCCACAACGGCGGGCCGATCAGCAAGCTGGACAAGGAGTGGAACGTAGGCCTGTCGGCGATCCAGCAGCTGTACCGGCCGGCCACCATCGTGGACGTGTTCGCCAGCTGGCAGGCCAGCGAGCGGCTGGCGCTGGACTTCAACGTGGACAACCTGACCGACCGCTACTACCTGGACCCACTGGCGCTGGGCGTGATGCCGGCACCGGGCCGGATCATGCGCCTCGCGCTGACCTGGCGGTATTGATCAGGACAAGGCGCGGCGGGTGAACCGCCGCGCCACACCCTAGCGACACCCCCAGGGTGTGCCCCCGCACCCCCGCTATCACCAAGTAGCGCCCCCCCAAGGGTGTGCCACCGAACCCCCGCTCTCAAACC